>NZ_JBSHCV010000002.1:0-450219 GCF_053615975.1 Dietzia sp. NPDC055877
CGCCACCACATACCCCGATCCAGCCAGGGTGTTGCACTAGCTCCCTGAGACCACCCTCGGGGAATGCGTTCGGAACGCTCTTCGCGTTGGGCGGGTGGGTCGACGGGCGGGTGAGTCGATGGTCGGGTGGGGCCGGCGGCGGTCCGGCCCGTGCCTACTCGGCGTTGGCGATCTTCTCCATCTGCGCCACGTAGATCGCGTCGAGCGCGCCGGCGGCGGTCGGCAGCACCGGGTCGGCCGCCGGGTCGTTGCCGCGGGCCGCGTACTCGACGCTCACGGTGGTGTCGCGGGCGAAACCGTGCAACGCGATGGCCCGGCTGATCTGCTGCGTGCCGTCCGGCTGGGTGGTGATGAAGTCGCTGATCACGCGGAAGCCCTCGGTGCCCTCGATGACCGGCGCGTCCTGCACCGTCATGACGAGCTCCACGTTCGGGTTGGCCACGCTCCGCGAGGTGTGGCAGGCCTCGTACAGCGAGCGGTCGAGGAACTCGTCGAGCCGCCAGCCCACCATGCCGATGCCGAAGCGGTGCTCCGTCTCGTCCGCCTCCGACTGCTTGTAGCGCACCATCGTGGTGACACCGTCGCCGGTGGCGTGGTTGGAGACGGTCTCCAGTCGCGAGACCTTGTCGCAGGCCGGATCCTCCATGAGCTGCCGGCCCTGGTCGGCGACCAGCTTGTCGACCGACTCCTGCAGCATGGGCTTGTCGATCACCTGCACGACACCGCCGCCCGGCGCCTCGCCCTCCGTCAGCACGCGCCCCTCGACCGGGGTCTGGGGCGCGGAACCCTGGTCTGTCGACTCCGACGACGGGGTGTCGGCGCCGGCGGCGTCCTCGTTGCTTTCCGAGTCGGACGAACAGGCCGCGAGGCCGGCCGCCGTGACCAAGGCGAGGCCGGCGATCGCAACGCGTCGGGGGGTGCGGGTGCGGAGTCGCATCTCTCTCCTTTAATTCAGGGTTGCTCACATAGTGCCACCGGAGTCCCGGTTGGCGGGTGACCCGCCCCGGGTTACGAGGCGCCCCGCGACCACGGTCCACCCGGCCCGGGCCTCGGCAGGGGGCGGCCGTCGCGCCCGATCAGGGGGGATCGGCGTTGCCGGGTTATCGGTGAAACCGGGTGGGTGTGGCTACCCTTGGTGCGGCACCGGCTGACCGGCGAGCCGAACCTGAACCGCACCCGAATCCGACCCCGATCCCGGAAGCAGGACAGCGAGATGGACCACGACGGTATCGAGGCAGTGCTCCTCGACCTCGACGGCGTGATCACCCCGACCGCCGAAAAGCACATGCAGGCCTGGAATCGCATGTTCACCGGCTACTTCGCCGAGCGCGGCCTCGAGCCCTATTCGGACGAGGACTACTTCCGATACATCGACGGCAAGCCGCGCGCCGAGGGCATCGTGTCGATGCTCGCCGCGCGGGACCTCACCCTGCCGATGGGCGAGGAGAAGAAGGACGACGACGACAACGCCGCCGCCGACCTCGCGCTCACCGACACCGTCACCGGTCTCGGTGAGCGCAAGAACGCGGTCTTCCGCCAGCTGCTGGACGAGGGCATCGAGGCCTACCCGGGGTCCGTGGCCTACCTCGACGCACTGGATGCGGCGGGGATCGCCAAGTGCGTCGTGTCCAGTTCCAAGAACGCGGTGGCCGTCCTGACCGCCGCGGGCCTGCGGGATCGCTTCGAGGTCATCGTCGACGGCGAGGTCGCCGCAGCCGAGGGCATCCCCGGCAAGCCCCGGCCCGACACGTACCTGCGGGGCGCGGAGCTCCTCGGCGTACCGGCCGACCGCTGTGTCGTGGTCGAGGACGCCGTCTCCGGTGTGCAGGCCGGCGCCGCCGGCGGGTTCGCCCGTGTGGTCGGCGTGGACCGCGGGGCCGGGAAACAGGTCCTGCTGGACGCCGGTGCCGACGTCGTCGTCGTCGACCTCGTCGAACTCATCCCCGATCCCACGGAGGCGCGCGCGTGACCCGCTCCCATATCGCCCGCGGACCTGTCCACGACACCGTCGGGCAGTCGGTCCCCGGCAACATCCGCACCACCTACGGCGTGAACCTGCGCAGTCACCTCGAGGTGCCGGAGATCAACCGGACCAGCCACCCCGCGGACCCGTGGCGCTGGGTCGAGACCAACCCCAAGGCGTCCCCGCTGGGGGTCTCCGAGACGCAGTTCGCCGTGGCCAACGGGTACCTGGGCATGCGCGGCAACCCCGACGAGGGGCGCGATTCCGCCCAGCACGGCACCTTCGTCAACGGCTTCCACGAGACGTGGCACATCCAGCACGCCGAGGACGCCTACGGTCTCGCCCGCGAGGGCCAGACCATGGTCCAGGTCCCCGACACCAAGACCATCCGCATCTACGTCGACGACGAACCGCTGCGGGTGGGCGTGTCCGACCTCGAACACTACGAACGCAGCATCGACTTCCGTGACGGCATCATGCGCCGCGAGCTCGTGTGGCGCACGCCCGCCGGCAAGAAGGTGATCATCCGCACCAGCCGCATGGTGTCGATGGTCGAGAAGCACCTCGCCGTGATGACCTATGAGATCGAACTGCCCGACGAGCCCGCTCCCGTCGTGATCTCCTCCCAGGTGATCAACCGGCAGGACGGCGAGGACGAGTACCGCTCGCCCCGGGCCGAACCCGAGGAGGGCTTCGACCCGCGCCGCGCCGACGGTCTCGACCACCGCGTGCTCGAGCCGCAGCTCACGGAGGGGCAGCGCGGCTACCAGGTGCACGGCTACCGCTGCGCCAACTCGGGAATGACGATCGCCGTGGGGGTGGACCACCAGCTCGAGTGTGAGGACGACGTGGCCATGAGCCACGAGATCGGCGACGACTCCTCCAAGATCGTCTACCACGCCCACGTCACCCCGGGTCGCAAGCTCACCCTCACCAAACTCGCGGCCTATCACACCTCCGAGATCGTCCCCGCCCACGAGCTGGCCGACCGCTGCTCGCGCACCCTCGCCCGGGCCCGCGTCCGCGGCGTCGAGGACCTGCACCGCACCCAGCGCGACTGGTACGACCACTTCTGGACCCGCGCTGACGTCGAGGTCGACGGGCCGGTCGAGACCCAGCAGGCCGTCCGGTTCAACCTCTTCCAGCTGGCCCAGGCCTCCGCGCGCGCGGAGTACAACGGCATCGCCGCCAAGGGCGTCACCGGCAGCGGCTACTCCGGCCACTACTTCTGGGACACCGAGACCTACGTCCTGCCGTTCCTCACGTACACGATGCCCCAGTTCGCGCGGAACGCCCTGCGCTTCCGCTACTCGATGCTGGACAAGGCGCGTGCGCGGGCCAAGTTCCTGTCCGTCAAGGGCGCGCTCTACCCGTGGCGCACCATCAACGGCGAGGAGGCCTCCGCCTACTACGAGGCCGGCACCGCGCAGTACCACATCAACGCCGACATCGCGCACGCCATGGTCAAGTACCTGTGGGCCACCGAGGACCAGGACTTCATGATCCGCGAGGGCGTGGACGTGCTGGTCGAGACCGCCCGGATGTGGGTCTCGCTCGGGTTCTTCGATGGCGACGGCATGTTCCACATCCACGGCGTCACCGGGCCCGACGAGTACACCACCGTGGTGGACAACAACCTGTTCACCAACGCCATGGCCCGGTTCAACCTGCTGGCCGCCGCGGTCGCGTGCAAGCGCATCGCCGAACTGCGGGACGGCCGGTGGGGCGCGATCTGTCAGCGCCTGAAGCTCGACGACGACGAGATCAGCGAATGGAAGCGCGCCGCCCGCAACATGGTGATCGCGTACGACGAGGTGCTGGGGGTGCACCCGCAGGACCAGGACTTCCTGGCCAAGGAGGTGTGGGACCAGGATCTCGAGGACCCGCGCCGGCCCCTGCTGCTGCACTTCCACCCGCTGGTCATCTACCGGCACCAGGTGCTCAAGCAGGCCGACGTGGTGCTGGCGATGTTCCTGCGCGGAGACGAGTTCACCGAGGAGCAGAAGCGCGCCAACTTCGAGTACTACGACCCGTTGACCACCGGTGACTCGACCCTGTCGGCGGTCGTGCAGTCGATCATCGCCGCGGAGATCGGCTACTGCGACGAGGCGTTCGAGCATTTCCAGAAGGCGCTCGTGGTGGACTTGGCGGACGTGCACGGCAACGCCGCCGACGGCATCCACGTGGCCTCCACCGGCGGCGTGTGGTCCGCGCTGGTGAGCGGGTTCGGCGGCATGCGCGACTACGGTGGCGACATCTCGTTCGACCCGCGCGTGCCCGCCGAGTGGGGCGCGCTGACGTTCCGGCTGACCGTGCGCGGGACGCTCGTGAAGGTCCGCGTGACGCACACCGAGATCACGATCACCAACCTCGACGGCGTCGACTTCGACTGCACCGTGCAGGGACGCCAGGTGTGGGTGCCGGCGGGGGAGACGATGGTCATGGAGCTGGATGACCGGGCCCGCGTGTGCCTGTCCCACGCAGAGTCGGCGGGCGAGCAGGCGCCGCTGCCCTGACCCTGCCCGGGCCCTGCCCCGGCCCCGGCCCCCGCCGGCTCGCTCGGTCCGGCTCGAACACGGTCCGGCTCGCTCGGTCTGGCTCGCTCGGTCCGGCTCGAACACGGCCCCGGCCTGCCGCTTTCCCGGAGTCGGCGCGGGCGCGGCCCGGCCTGCCGCTTCCCGGAGTCGGCACGGCCGCGGCCCGGCCTGCCGCTTCCCGGAGTCGGCACGGCCGCGGCCCGCGTTGTGGGCGCGCTGCTGTCGCGATCCGACGCTTGTGCGCGTGGCCAGCGCATCTGACCTCGTTTGCGCTGGCTCCGTGACCTGCGCTGACTTGTTGTACGGATTCCGGGGACTTGCGCTGGTGGCTGGGACCAACCAGCCAGCCTAAGGCGAGTAGCCAGCGCCAGTAGGGGCACTTGCGCTGCTGTCGTGCTCATTCGGCGTCCGGAGCGTCTCGATGAGGGCGCTTTTCCTCACGGCCGCGAACACAGAGCCAGCGCACATGCCGGAGCTGGGCACAGAGCCAGCACATGCAGCCTCGCTTGCGCTGGGTGTCCGCTCATTTGTCACCGAGCCAGCGCATCCGGCGGCCGTCGCGCTGCGCGGTTGCGCGGTGCGCGGTTTGGCGAGTGGGCGCCGAACTCACGTCGAACGTCCTATGCCGCCGCTGCTCTCCGTAGAAGGTATGCCGCGCGGACCTGCTCGAGAACGTCGTCTTGCTGATGGCGGAAGATCCTGCGGTCGACCACGATGACGATCCACCCCGCTGCTTGCAGGCGGTTTCGTCGGTGGCGGTCCTTGGACTGTTGGACCGGGTCGTCGTGGTGGGGGCCGTCGTACTCGACGGCGATCTTGTGTTCCGGGTCCGCCAGGTCGAGGCGATAGCGGAGTTCGGGTACCTCGACCTGGGGAACGAAATCAGTGAACCCTGCCTCTTTGAGGAACAGGCGCGTCTCGGTTTCCCGCGGGGACTCACTACGGGGATCCGCATCCTCGAGAACCTTCCGGGCACGGGCGACGCCCCAGGTGCCAGCCATGTACGTCACGGTTTCGGCAAAAGCGGCCCGGGACAAGCCATGACGGTACAGCTCCTCGATCGCCTGTACGCCCTGCACGTGATCGCTGAATCTCGCCAGATCGAAAGCTGTCCAGCGGTGCGCGGTCACGCGGACCCCACGTAGCGTGATCACCGCCTGTTCCGAAACCGAATACCGCCTGATCCGAAGGCCTCGTCGTTCCCGGCCATGAGGCCCGACGGACAGTTCCGGCACCGTGTCATGGCGCAGAGGGGCGACTCCGTGGATGACGGCTGCCGACCAGCCGGTCAACACGGCGCCCGGGTAGAGGCGGGAGTACGCGACCGAGAGGGTTTCGAGATCGCGGGTGACGCCGGATGGGAGCCACAGCCCGTCGACCACCTTGACGAAGGCCCGCTCACGGCGGCGTCGCGGAATGTGTGAGATCTCGTGAGTCAGACGAGCGAGAGACAGTGCGGGATGTTCGTCATGAGTGCTGTTGGTCATGGCCGTGATGATGCCCGGCACTGAGCACGACACCGTCCGAATGGCGACGTGATGATCGGTCTGCTGTGGAGCGGCTGGAGGCTGTGGAAACAGCCCATAACGGAGCGCGGACTGCGGCGCCGGACCCTCTCCGGGCAGCTGGCCAGCGGGCCAGCTGGTCAGCGGGCTCGGCGGGTCAGCGGGGCTCGTCGGGCTGGATGCGCAGGACGTGCAGGGAGGTGGCGAGCCCGTCGTACTGCGCCACCAACTGCACCAGCGCCACCAGCTCCGACGAGTTCAGATGCGAGGACAGACGGGCCCACGTGTCGTCGGCGATGTCCTTGGTCCGCACCAGCTCGTCGACGGCGATCAACACGGTCCGGAGGCGGTCGGTCCACGGGGCGGTGGACGGATCCTCGGTGGTACGGGCGATCTCGTCGTCGTCGAGTCCTACACCCGCCCCGATCCGCTCGTGGTGAGCCCGCTCGTACACGCTGCCCCGCAGATGCGCGATGCGCAGGATCACCAGTTCGGTGGTGCGGCGGTCGAGGATCCCGAACGGCATCATCATCCCCGAGTACGCGAGCCAGGCGGGGAAGAGGCGGCGCGCGTGGCCGAGCGTGGCGAACAGGTGGACGTCGCGCTTGCCCGTGACGAGCGCGCCCAGGCGGTTGACCGCCCAGCCGATCGGGCCGAGTTCGCGGAAGCCCCCGGGGCGGATGCGCGGGGCCGTGCCAGCGCCGCCTGACGCACCGGGGGCGCTGGGTGCCGATACGCTGGGTTCGCCGGGCGCGCCGGATGCGGAGACGCCGGCGGCGCCGGACGCGCCGTTGGGGCGGGGCGTGGCGGCGCTGGTGTCAGGGGTGTCGCTCGGCTGGCTCATGGCCGCAAGGGTAGGGCAGTCGACGGTGCGGGGGAGCCGGGTTCGTCGAGGAGGTACGGCGACAGCGCCGAGCGGTGGGCGTCCACGGACAGCGTGCGGTTGAGCGGCGGGAAGGCGCGCTGGGGGCAGGCCGGGCGCTCGCACATCCGGCAGCCGGCACCGATCTTGGTGGCCGCGTCGGCGTCGTTCAGGTCCAGACCCTGCGCATACACCGTCCGGTGCGCGTGGCGCGCTTCGCAGCCCAGGCCGATCGCGAACGTCTTGCGCGACTGGCCGAAGCGCATCGGCCGGGTGGTGACCGTGCGCGACACCCACAGGTGCATGCGGCCGTCGGTGGTCTCGGCGACCTGCCGCATGATCTTGCCCGGGAACGAGAACGTCTCGTAGATGTTCCACAGCGGGCACGTGCCGCCCGACGTGGTGAAGTGGACGCCGGACGCGGACTGGCGCTTCGACATGTTCCCCGCGCGGTCCACGCGGACGAAACTGAACGGCACGCCCGATGCCCCAGGCCGCTGGAGCGTGGACAGGCGGTGGCAGACCGTCTCGTACCCGGTGGCGTGGAAGGTCATGAGGCGCTCGACGTCGTAGCGGAAGTCCTCGGCCGTATCGAGAAAGCGCTCGTACGGCATGAGGACGGCGGCGGCGAAATAGTTGGCCAGGCCGCGGAGGCCCATGGCGTGCGCGGCCGGGGAGCTGAACGCGCCGTCGGCGACCAGCTGGTCGAGCAGATCCCCGTGCTCCAGGAACGCCAGCTCCGAGGCCACGCGGAACGCCTGCTGGCCGGCGGTCAGATGCGCTGACAGGTCGAGGCGCCGCTCCTCGGCGGAGTACCGATGCCACAGGCCGTCCGGCAGATCGACGCGACGGACCACCCGCACGCCGTGCGTTTCCGACAGGCGGTTCTCGAGTTCGGTACGCACATCGCCGCGGTTCATGCGGATCCGGTTGGTGAGCTCCTCGGCCGCGGTGTCGAGGGAGTCGATGTAGTTCTGCCGCTGGTAGAAGTAGTCGCGCACCTCCTCGTGCGGCATCGCCAGCGCCGAGTTGTCCAGCTCGCCGGCGGGCAGGTTCCGGGCCTCGGTCAGGGCCGCGAGGAGATCCGCCGAGTTGCGGTAGCGCTGGTTGAGGACGGCGAAGGCCCGCGCCAGGGAGGGGTGCGCCTGGACGAGATCGATCACCTCCGAGGTGGGGATGCCCGAGGAGACCTGGGGGTCGGTGAGCGCCTCGGTCAGCTCGGCGATCAGGCGCGTGTCGGCGTCCGAGGCGAAGAAGGTCGAATCGACGCCGTAGACCTCCGAGAGGGTGGTGAGGACGCGGGAGGTGACGGGACGGGTGTCCCTCTCGAGTTGATTGAGGTACGACGACGACAAGCCGAGCGACGTGGCGAAGGCGGCCTGCGTCAGGCCCTTCTCCTCTCGCAGACGCCGCAGTCGCGCGCCCATATGTGAGGCCGTCATCGGCTTTCCCCTTCCAGTTCGTGGTGCACCCCACATTCTTCGCAAAGTTTGCAAAAGAGGCAAGGAAACTCGCGGAATTTGCACAAGTCGCAGGTAGACGGGGTGCGGTGGGTGTGGCACTCTTGTGTCGTACAGGATCTCGCAACTCGCAGATATGCGAACTCGAGTCCGCCCCCGAGACAGAAAAGAGTCGCGATGTCGAACATCGGCAAGGCACGTACCGCTGAAGAGATCCAGAAGGATTGGGACACCAACCCCCGCTGGAAGGGCATCACCCGCAACTACACCGCTCAGCAGGTCGCCGATCTGCAGGGCACCGTCGTCGAGGAGCACACCCTCG
This sequence comes from Dietzia sp. NPDC055877, assembly GCF_053615975.1. Classification (NCBI taxonomy): domain Bacteria; kingdom Bacillati; phylum Actinomycetota; class Actinomycetes; order Mycobacteriales; family Dietziaceae; genus Dietzia; species Dietzia sp. NPDC055877. Next base: position 8,650 of record NZ_JBSHCV010000002.1, read on the forward strand.
CCCGCCGCGGCGCGGAGATCCTCTGGGACAAGGTCAACAACAAGGACTTCGTCAACTCCCTCGGCGCGCTGACCGGCAACCAGGCCGTGCAGCAGATCCGTGCGGGCCTCGAGGCCGTGTACCTCTCGGGCTGGCAGGTCGCCGGCGACGCCAACCTCTCGGGCCACACCTACCCGGACCAGTCGCTGTACCCGGCCAACTCGGTCCCGACCGTCGTCCGCCGCATCAACAACGCGCTGCTGCGTGCCGACGAGATCGCCCGCATCGAGGGTGACACCTCGGTCGAGAACTGGCTCGCCCCGATCGTGGCCGACGCCGAGGCCGGCTTCGGTGGCGCCCTGAACGCCTACGAGCTGCAGAAGGCCATGATCGCCGCCGGCGCCGCCGGTGTGCACTGGGAGGACCAGCTCGCGTCGGAGAAGAAGTGCGGCCACCTCGGTGGCAAGGTGCTCATCCCGACCAACCAGCACATCCGGACCCTGACCTCGGCCCGTCTCGCGGCCGACGTCGCCAACGTCCCGTCGGTCATCATCGCGCGCACCGACGCCGAGGCCGCCACGCTCATCACCTCCGATGTGGACGAGCGTGACCGTCCCTTCATCACCGGTGAGCGCACCGCCGAGGGCTTCTACAACGTCAAGAACGGCATCGAGCCCTGCATCGCGCGTGCCAAGGCCTACGCGCCGTTCGCCGACCTCATCTGGATGGAGACCGGTACCCCGGATCTCGAGTACGCCAAGCAGTTCGCGGAGGCCGTCAAGTCCGAGTACCCGGACCAGCTCCTGGCCTACAACTGCTCGCCCTCCTTCAACTGGAAGGCGAACCTGGACGACGAGACCATCGCCAAGTTCCAGAAGGAGCTCGGCGCGATGGGCTTCAAGTTCCAGTTCATCACCCTGGCCGGCTTCCACTCGCTCAACTACGGCATGTTCGATCTGGCCTACGGCTACGCCCGCAACCAGATGACCTCGTTCGTCGAGCTGCAGCAGCGCGAGTTCAAGGCCGCCGAGGAGCGTGGCTTCACCGCCGTCAAGCACCAGCGCGAGGTCGGCGCCGGCTACTTCGACCGCATCGCCACCACGGTCGACCCCAACACGTCCACCGCGGCGCTGAAGGGCTCCACCGAGGAGGGTCAGTTCCACTGACCCCTGGTCGACCCGCACGGGTCGGCGAGCGCCCGACCGCAGCAGGTCGACGCTCACCATGATGTAGATATCACCGGGGGCCGTGGCCGTCTCGACGAGGCGACCGCGGCCCCCGGTGGCGTCAGCGCACCATCCGTTCTCCGCCGCACGCCCGGAGGCCGGCCACACGCCCTCGAGAAGGACGCAGAACCGATGAGCAGCCCCCGCGACGCGACCACCGACAACGGGCGGATCACCCGCGTCGGGGTGGTGGGCGCCGGGCTCATGGGGGCCGGCATCGCCGAGGTGTGCGCGCGGGCGCACGTCGACGTCCTGGTGTGGGAGTCGACCAGGGAGCTGGCCGCGGAGGGCCGCGCGCGGATCCTGGACTCGCTGGACCGCGGTGTCTCGTCGGGCAAGATCACCGAGCGCGAACGCGACCGCGCCGTGCTGCGGCTGCGCCTCACCACCGACCTCGGTGACTTCGAGGACCGCCAGTTGGTGATCGAGGCCGTCGTCGAGGACGAGGCCGTCAAGGCCACCGTGTTCCGCGAACTCGACCGCGTCGTCACGGACCCGCGGGCCGTCCTGGCCTCCAACACCTCCTCCATCCCCATCATGAAGCTCGGGACGTGCACTTCCCGCCCCGAGCGCGTGATCGGCATGCACTTCTTCAACCCGGTGCCCGTGCTCCCGCTCGTCGAGCTGGTGAGCACCCTCGAGACCGGGGACGCGGTCCGCGCCCGCGCCGAGGTGTTCGCCCAGCAGGTCCTGGGTAAGCAGGTCGTCCACTCCGCCGACCGCTCCGGGGCCGTGGTCAACGCGCTGCTCGTGCCGTACCTGCTCTCCGCCATCCGCATGGCCGAGTCGGGATTCGCGACGCCCGAGGACATCGATCGCGCCATGGTCCTGGGCTGCGCGCACCCGATGGGTCCGCTCTCCCTGGCCGACCACGTGGGTCTGGACACCGTCAAGGCGATCGCCGACTCGATGTACGCCGAGTTCAAGGAGCCCCTGTACTCGCCGCCGTCGCTGCTGCTGCGGATGGTCGAGGCGGGCAGGCTCGGCAAGAAGGCCGGACACGGCTTCTACCGCTACGACTCCTCGCGGGCGACCGCAGCCGTGGCGCGCTGAGCTGGTGTCGTCGTCGTCATCGTTCTCGCGGCACCTCGAGCCGACCCGCGCCTCGAGCGTCCCGGGTTACCCGCGCATCGGTCGTCGCCGGGAGCTCAAGCGCGCTCTCGAGCGGTACTGGCACGGTGACGACACCCGTTCCGAGCTGCTCGCCGTGGGGCGCCGGATCCGCGACACCACCTGGCACGACCTGCACGACGCGGGCCTCACCCAACTGCCCGGCAACACCTTCTCCTTCTACGACCACGTCCTCGACGACGCGCTGCTGTTCGGCGCGGTCCCGGCGCGGTTCCGGGACCTGATCGACGGACTGGCCCCGGTCGACACGGTGTTCGCGCTCGCCCGCGGTCGCGCCGACGTCCCGCCGCTCGAGCTGGTGGCGCTGCAGGGCACCGGCTACCACTACCGCCAGCCCGAGTTCTCCGCTGACATCGCGCTCGGGCTGCGGCCCGACGAGTTGCTCGCGGAGATCGGCCGCGCGCGCGAGCTGGGCTATGAGATCCGTCCCGTGGTGACCGGGCCGGTGTCGTTGTTGCTGCTCAGCAAGGTCGAGCCGGGCGCCGCCCCGGGGTTCGAGCCGCTCGACGTGCTGGACCGGCTGCTGGAGCAGTACGAGACGCTGCTGGCGGTGCTGGCCGGCGCGGGCGTGACGTGCGTGCAGTTCGACGAGCCGTGCATGACGATGGAGCGCACCGACGCCGAGATCGACCGTCTACGCCGCGCCTACGACCGGCTCGCCGCGGTGGCCACGCGCCCGCGGATCCTGGTGACCGGCGCCTACGGCGACCTGGGGGACGCGCTGCCGGCACTGGCCTCCACCGGTGTAGAGGCGATCGGGCTGGACCTGGTCCACGGACGGCGGTCGACCGCCGAGCTCGCGGCGATCCCCGGACTGCGCGACAAGCGCCTCTACGCCGGGGTCGTCGACGGTCAGAACGTGTGGCGCACAGACAAGTTCGCGACGCTCGACTACCTGCGCGAGCTCAAGACCGTGTTCACCGACCTGGTGGTGACGGCCTCGTGCACCCTCCTTCACGTGCCGTACGACGTGGGCGCGGAGTCGGACCTGCCGGCCGAGTTGGCCGATTCGCTGGCCTTCGCCGACCAGAAGGTCGCCGAGGTGGTCTCGCTCGCCGCCGCGCTCGAGGACGGCCCCACGCCTCGCTGGCGCCCGCTTCCGGTGCTGCCCAGCGCGCGCCGCGAGGATGTGCGCGCGAGAACCTCCGGGGTCGACGACGACGACAAGGCCCGCCTCCCGTATGCGGAACGGGCGGCCCGACAGGCGCAGCGGCTGCAGCTGCCGACACTCCCGACAGCAACGTTGGGCTCGTTTCCCCAGACGGTCCAGATCCGGCGGGCGCGGCTCGATCTGGCGGAGGGGCGCATCGATTTCGAGCGCTACCGCGAGTACCTGCGCGAGGAGATCGCCTCGGTCATCCGACTGCAGGAGGACATCGGGCTCGACGTGCTGGTGCACGGTGAGGTCGAGCGCAACGACATGGTGCAGTACTTCGCCGAACTCCTCGACGGGTTCGCGGCGACCCGGAACGGCTGGGTGCAGTCGTACGGGTCGCGCTGCGTGCGCCCGCCCGTGCTGTACGGGGACGTGGCCCGGCCCGCCCCGATGACGGTCGAGTGGACCGGCTACGCACAGTCGCTCACCGAGCGCCCGGTCAAGGGCGTCCTGACGGGCCCGGTGACGATGCTGGCGCGGTCGTTCTGCCGCACCGACCTGGCGCTGCCGGAGGTGGCCACGCAGCTCGCGCTGGTGATCCGTGACGAGGTGGCGGACCTGGAGGCGGCGGGGACGGCGATCATCCAGGTGGACGAGCCGGCGATCCGCGAGTTGCTGCCGCGGCGCGGCGCGGACCGCCGGGCCTATCTCGACTGGGCGGTGGGCACGTTCCGGCTGGCGACCGCCGGGGCGCGGCCGGAGACGCAGATCCACACGCACCTGAGCTACTCGTCGTTGCGCGTGATGACCGAGGCGATCGAGGAGCTGGACGCCGATGTGACCAACATCGTGGCGACCCGGTCGATCGACTGGGTGCTCGACGCCCTGCAGGACCACACCCTGACGCGACAGGTGGCGCCGGGCGTCTACGAGTCGCGCTCGGGCTTCGTGCCGGACATCGACCTGCTGCACGAGCGGCTCCACGAGGGGGTGGCCGCGGTGGGGCTGGAGCGACTGTGGGCGGTGCCCGACGGGGGCCTGAAGAGCCGGTACACCTGGCAGCTGGAGCCGAGTCTGCGGAATCTGGTGGCCGCCGCGAGGCGAATCCGGCGGGCGGTTGCCCGGGATACCCGAGGTTCTAATAGGATCACTGTTACAAGTCCCGCGCCTGACGTGCGTGGGATCGGTAGTTGACGAAAGAGGACGACATCATGGCCGGTCAGACCCTCGAGCACACTGGTGCCGCCATCGTCGAGGAGTACTACCCGGAGTACGCGACGACCGTCGCCCCCACCTTCCCGCTGTACTCCACCGAGATCTACCTCGGATCGACCATCCTCCTGCTGAGCATGTGCATGCTGGGCCTGCCGCTCACCGCGTTCGGGTACTACCAGGACAACATGGGTGTCGGGCTCGGCCTGGTGATCGCCGCGGTCGTGGCCACCACCGTCGTGTTCCTCATCGGGCTCGGTACCTGCATGGTCGGCTTCCGTAAGTACGGGCGCGAGGACGCGCACTGACGCTCGAGAAGTCCGTCGCCGCCGGATCGTCCGCCTTCAAGGCGGGTGACCCGGAGGCTGACGCCGAGCGGAGGTCCGCCCTCCGCCGGATGAAGACGGTCGCGACGGGCTTCCTCGTCGTGGCCGGGATCGTCTATCTGGTCGCCGAGTACGCGCTGCACAACGGCGCCGACCCCTGGGTGGGCTATGTGCGCGCGGCCGCCGAGGCCGGAATGGTCGGCGGGTTGGCCGACTGGTTCGCCGTCACCGCGCTGTTCCGCCACCCGCTGCGCATCCCCATCCCGCACACCGCGCTGATCCGCAGGAAGAAGGATCAGCTCGGCAGCTCGCTGGGAGAGTTCGTCGGCGAGAACTTCCTCGATCCCGAGATGGTGAGCGAGAAGGTCCGCAGCGCCCACATCCCCGAGCGGGCCGGCGAATGGCTACAGGAACCCGAGCACCGCGCCATGGCCTCCGACCAGGCCGCCAAGGCCATCCGTTCGGTGCTGGCGGTGCTGCGTGACGAGGACGCGGTGGCGATCATCGAGCGCACGATCGTCGCGCGTATCGCGGAGCCGGAGTGGGGCCCGCCCGCCGGCAGGATCCTCGCCGAACTCCTCGATGAGGGGCGGCACCTACCGCTCATGGATCTCATGGCGGATCGGGCGCACGGCTGGGTGGAGGCCCACCCCGAGACGATCGACCGCTGGGTGCGCGAGAAGGCACCCACGTGGGCTCCCCAGTTCGTCAACGAGCTGCTCTCGGACCGCGCCTACCGCGAGCTCAGCGAGTGGACCTGGCAGATCAAGGTCGACAAGCAGCACCCCGTGCGGGTGGCGCTGATCGGGTTCGTGGAGGAGTTCGCCCGCGACCTGCAGCACGACCCGGCCACCATGGCCAAGCTCGAGACCTTCAAGCAGGAGGTCATGAACCGCGACGAGGTCCGCCGCGCCGCGGGATCCGCGTGGGCGGCCGCCAAGCGGATGATCATCGAGGCCACCGAGGACGCCGACTCCACCCTGCGCCTCAAGATCGACGACCTACTGGGCCGCCTCGCCGACATGCTGGTCAACGACGTCAAGGTGCGCGACCGTCTCGACGACTACATGACCCGCACCGCCCGCTACGTGGCGGAGAACTACGCCGGCGAGGTCACTTCGATCATCTCCGAGACGGTCGAGCGCTGGGATGCCGACGAGGCCTCCGACAAGATCGAACTGCTCGCCGGTAAGGACCTGCAGTTCATCCGTATCAACGGCACCGTTGTGGGAGCGCTGGCAGGGCTGGCGATCCACACTGCTACCGAACTCCTCTTCTAGAGATACGGCTTTTCACTTTCGGGCCCACCCCCGCCCGGCTCCGCGGTGCTCGAGCTTTTCGCTGTCGCGACCTGTGCGTACCGGTTCGTCGCTGTGTGGCCCCGCCCGTGACGTGGAGTTTCATAGGTCTCGGGGGCCTCGGCACCGGGCCCGCCGGGGGTGGTCTGATGTGAGCAAGCGCACGGTTTCCCCGATCACATAGCGCTTGCTGCAGTTAGCACCCGTTGTTAGCGTTGGCTCTAGTCGATGACAGACGACGCGCATGAAGGGGGTGTATCCGATGGCTGCACAGCGTGGTCGTAAGCACGAGAAGGTGATTGGATCCGCTCCCGGACAGGCGGAGAACGCCCTCACCGGCGCCCTGGCCCGCAGGTCCGCCAAGCCCACGGGGGAGTTGCCGCGTGACGGCGCCGGCCCCAGGGGCGAGGGGGGAAAGCGCACGTCCGATTCGCAGGACATCGGGTCGTTCATCCGTGCACAGCGGGAGGCCGCTCAGGTGTCCATTCGGCAGCTCGCCGAGCGTGCCGGCGTCTCAAACCCGTATCTGAGTCAGATCGAACGTGGGCTGCGCAAGCCGTCCGCCGAGGTGCTGGGACAGATCGCCCGAGGGCTGAGGTTGTCCGCCGAGGTGCTGTACGCACAGGCGGGGATCCTCGAACTCAAGCAGGGGAGCCCGGTGAGGGACGCGATCCTCACCGCCCCGGACCTCACCGAACGCCAGAGGGAGGTGCTCGTGGAGATCTACGAGTCGTTCCGAGCGAACAACGCGACCGCAGCCGACCAGGTCGTCGACCTCCCCTGAGGAACGTCGCACGGCGGCCCGCGGGCCACGAGAACACCGCAGACGAGAACACCCGAACGAGACCACAACCTGTAAGGAGTCGACATGACCGACAAGAAGCCCGCCAAGAAGACCACTGCCGCCAAGAAGACGTCCGGCACCGCCAAGACCGCCCCGGCCAAGTCCGTGGAGAAGGACCCGGCCTTCGACGGCCCGCTCGGCCAGGCCTTCGCCGCCGTGCGTACCCCGGTCTACGCCTACGTCGGCGCCAACGATCTGGCGATCCAGGCCGTGTCCGGTCTGGTCTCCGACCTGCGTCGTCGTGCCGAGGAGGCCGTCGCCGACGCCCAGGCCAAGGTCACCGACGCCCAGTCGCAGATCACCGAGCGTGTCACTGGTGCCCAGACCAGGGCCACCGAGCGCTTCAATGAGGTGCAGAGCCGCGTCAGCGAGGTCCCCGAGCGCGTCCAGACGCTGCCGACCGAGGTCGAGGAGCTCGTCAATCGCTTCCGTCCGGAGGAGCTGCGCAAGGTCGCGGACGCCTACGTGCAGGTCGCGGCGGGCATCTACGGCGGTCTCGCCGCCCGCGGTGAGGACGTCGTCTCCCGCCTCCGCGAGGAGAACCCGCAGCTCGAGGCCGGTCTCGCGCGCGTCAACGAGCAGGTTTCCCGCGCCGCCGGCGCCGTGGAGGACCAGGTCGAGCTCGGCGAGGAGGCCCTCGGCACCGTGGCCCGGCAGACCCGCTCGATCGGCGTGAAGGCCGCCGGCCGCGTCTCCAAGTCGGCCCGCCAGGCCGCCGAGACCGCCGGTGACGCCGCCGACAAGGCCGCGGACAGGGTCGATGCCGCCGCCTACGCCGCCTCGGACGAGATCCAGAGCGGTGCTGGCAAGGTCGAGGCCCGTACCGCCCCGGCCAAGAAGGCGCCCGCAAAGAAGGCCCCGGCCAAGAAGGCGCCCGCAAAGAAGGCCCCGGCCAAGAAGGCTGCCGCGAATTCGACCGCCGCCAAGCCGGCTGCCACCAAGTCGACCCCGGCCGCCGCCAAGCCGGCTGCCACCAAGTCGACCCAGGCCGCCGCCAAGCCGGCCGCCACCAAGTCGACCTCGGCGGCCGACAAGCCCGCCGCCGCGAAGCCGGCCGCGTCGACCGACAAGGCGTCGGACAAGGCGAACGACGACAAGTGATGCGGCGCGGCTGATCCCGCACGCACCACCCGCCGCCCCGGCCCGCTCCACCCGAGCGGGCCGGGGCGGCGTCGTCGTCTCGCGGGCCCGCCCGTGGCCGCTGTCTAGAATGGTCCCGTGATTGACGATCTCTCAGGTACTTGGGGCATGGTCCAGATGGGGATACAGGCGGCGTTGGTCGTCTGGGCCCTGGCGGGACTGCTGCTCGCCGCGCTGCCGCCGGCCTCCGCCTATTCGATCGAGGGCAAGTGGCCGAAGCCTGCCTGGATCGCCATCTGCGCGGTGGCGGCGATCCTGTTTGCGATCCGGCCCCTCGGATTCTTCAGCCTCATCGCGATGGTCGCGGTCGGGGTGTTCTTCGCCGATGTGCGGCCGGCAGTGGGTGGGCGCCGGCGATGACGCCCGCCGGGAGCGGGAGCGAGCTCCGCATCGAGGAGCTCGCCGATCTGGCGGGCACCACGGTCCGTAACATCCGCGTCTACCAGGAACGCGGCCTGCTCCCGCCGCCCGAGAGGCGTGGCCGGGCCGGCTACTACGGTCCCGAGCACCAGCGCCGGCTCGCTCTCATCCTGCGGCTGCTCGACCGCGGATACACCTTTGCGACCATCGAGGAGCTGCTCATCGCGCAGCGGCACGGCTTCACGCTCACCGAACTGCTCGAGGTGGAGAGCGTGCGTGCCGAGCGGCGTACCACCGGCTCTCGTCGTCGTCGCCTCCCGCGCGGCGGAGTAGGGGCGGTGGCCGGCTTCGAACTTCGCGAAGAGCTCGTGGACCAGGGCTCGGCGATCGGACTGGTCAGCGAGACCACGTCTGCGGACCACTTCCTGGCCGACGACTACATGTACAAGCTCTTCCGCGAACTGCTCGTGCTGGGGGTCGACGAGGGAGCCCTCGACGGCATCGGTCGATGCTTCATGGAGGGGCAGAGCACGGCCGCGGAGGCCATCGAGGTGCTGGTCCAGACCCTGCAGAGATCGGGGATGGACCAATCGGTCATCGAGAAGCGGGTCACCGGCATCCTGCCCGGCGCCGGTGCGGCAGCCCGCCTGATCTTCCTGTCGGCAGCGCAGACACTGCTCACCGAGCGCTATGGCTTCCCCAAGGGCTAGCTGTACTCACCACGGACGTTGTGTCGCCCGCCCCGGCCGCGACTAGGTGAACACCACCGTGCGGCCGTCGTGGACCAGCACGCGGTCCTCCAGGTGCCAGCGCAGGCCGCGGGCCAGGACCAGCTTCTCGGCGTCGCGACCCTGGCGGACCATGTCTTTGACCGTCGCCGTGTGATCGACGCGGATGACGTCTTGCTCGATGATCGGGCCCTCGTCGAGGTCCGCGGTGACGTAGTGGCAGGTAGCACCGATCAGCTTCACGCCGCGCGTATGCGCCTGGTGGTACGGGCGGGCCCCCACGAAGCTCGGCAGGAAGCTGTGGTGGATGTTGATCGCGCGGCCGGCCCAGCGGGTGCACAGCTCGTCGGGCAGCACCTGCATGAAGCGGGCGAGCACGATGGCCTGGGGGTCGATGTCGTCGACGAGCCTGGCGACCTCGTCGAACGAGGGGCCCCGCTCGGACGGGTCGGCCGCGAACGGCACGTGGTGGAACGGCGCACCGTGGGCCTCGGCCATGCCGCGCAGGTTGTCGTGGTTGCCGATCACGGCGCGGACGCGGGCCGGGTAATCGCCGCTCTCGACGCGCCCCAACAGGTCGTGGAGGCAGTGGCCGTCCTTGGAGACCAGGATCACGACGTCCTTGGGCTCGTCCGAGTCGGCGATCTTCCAGTCGGTCTCTGGTCCGAGCTCGCTGGCCACCCGCGCGAAACGCCGGCGCAGCTCGTCCAGCTCCATCCCGATCGAGTCGGCGTCCACCGACTGCCGGGTGAAGAACCAGCCCGAGTCCTCGTCCGCGTGGTACGCCGCTTCGACGATCGTGCCGCACAGTTCGGCGAGGAACGTGGCGATCCGGGCGACGATGCCGATGCGGTCAGGACAGCCCAGGGTGAGGACGAAGCGACGTGACATGAGTGGTCATTGTGCCAGCAGGGCGTGTCGGACCACCCGGCTAGGCTGGTCCACATGGACGACGCCCCCCACAGCAGCCCCCCCAGCAGCCCCCCCAGCGGCCCCCACACTCCGCCGCAGGGCGGCCTGACACGCGCTCGGGTCGCCGCGATGATCGATCACACGTTGCTCTCGCCCGACGCCTCTCGCGAGGACGTGCAAGCCTGTGTCGCCGAGGCTCGCGAGCTGGGCGTCAAGGCGGTCTGCGTCAGTCCGGCCATGCTCCCGGTGCGGGCCGGGGAGCTGACCGTGGCGACGGTCGCGGGGTTCCCGTCCGGCAAGCATCACTCGCTGGTCAAGGCCATGGAGGGCCGGCTGGCCGTGGACCAGGGGGCGCGCGAGGTCGACATGGTGATCGACGTGGGCGCGGCGATCGCCGGACTCGTCGACGAGGTGATGGCGGACGTGGTGACCATGCGCGACGCGGTGCCGCCGCCGGTGGTCATCAAGGTGATCCTCGAGACGGCGGCCATTCACAAGGCGCTCGGCGAGGAGGCGGGGGACGAGCGGATCGAGGCGCTGTGCCACGCAGTGGCCAGGGCCGGGGCGGACTTCGTCAAGACCTCGACGGGTTTCCACCCCGCGGGTGGTGCGAGCGTCCGGGCGATCGAGGCCATGCACCGGGCGGTCGGCGGAACGCTCGGTATCAAGGCCTCGGGCGGTATCCGTGACGCGGACTCCGCCCGGGCCATGATCGCCGCGGGTGCCACGAGACTCGGTCTCAGCGGCAGCCGGGCCGTCCTGGCAGGTTTCGAGAGCTGACAGGCGCGGGCGTGGCTCAGGACCCGAGCGCCGCGGGGAGGTAGCTGGAGCCTGCCACGAAGGGCATGGCCAGGAAGCTCAGCGGCACGGCGGACTGCTCGAAGGAGATCCCGACGGATTCCAACATGCCGGCGAACGCACCGAAGGCGGCATTGATCGCATCGTATGCCGGCCCGCTGATGGGGCCGTCGGGGCGGAAGATCATCGGGTGGCTCCTCGGTCTCGGTGGGCCAGAGCCGCCTCGTCGCCGGGGGCCGACCACGGTGCTGTCGCAGTGCTCTGGTTCACAATGCTTCGTACACTGCCGATATCGGCACCCGGCCGGCGGGTGTTACTCGCCGCAGGTCAGGACGATCCCGCCCGGGGATCAAATCCGAGGGAGTCAGTCCATGGTGAGGACGAGCTTGCCCGTGGTGCGATTGGTCTCGCCCCGCCGATGCGCTTCCGCGGCCTGCGCGAGCGGGAAGACCTCGGCGATCGTCGCCCGGATCGCGCCCTGCTCGACCAGTTCGGTAATCGACACCAGGTCGTGGCGGGAGGAGTCGACGAGCATGCGGACCGCGCGCACGCCCAGCTGCTCCGCCTCGCGGAACAGATCGTCCGACCCCACCGGCAGGATGGAGACCACGATCCCGCCCGGCCGCAGCGTGCGCAGCGACGCCAGTGAGGTCTCGCCGCCGATCGTGTCGAGCACCGCGTCCACGTCGGAGAGGGCCTCGGCGATGTTCACCTCGTGGTAGTCGATCGGCTCGTCCACCCCGGTCTCGCGCAGGAAGTCGTGCTTGCCGGCGCTGGCGGTGCCGATCACGTAGGCGCCGCGGGCCTTGGCTATCTGCACCGCCACGTGCCCGACCCCGCCGGCCGCGGCATGGACCAGCACGCGCTGGCCGGGCTGGATCCGCGCGTTCTCGACCAGTGCCTGCCACGCGGTGAGCGACACCAGCGGGAGTGCGGCGGCCTGTACGTGGTCGAGCGACTCCGGCGTGGGGGCGAACCAGGCGGCGGGCGCCGTCACGTACTCGGCGTGGGCGCCGTGCCCGAACGGGTAGGAGAGCATCCCGAACACCCTGTCGCCGGGTGCGAAGCGGGACACCCCGATGCCCACCTCCTCCACGACCCCGGACAAGTCCCAGCCCAGCACGAACGGGGGCTCACCGAGGAAGCCGCCGTTTCGGCGGTGCTTCCAGTCGGTGGGGTTGACGCTCGCGGCGGCGACGCGCACCAGTACCTCGTTGGTGCGGGGAGAGGGCCGGGGGAGGTCGACGACGACGAGCACGTCCGGCTCCCCGAGCGAATCCTGGGACACGGCGCGCATTACTTCGTGAGTGGTCATGGCCTCAAGGGTGGCAGAGCCCGTGGCCGCACGCCCGGCACCGGCGGGCCGGGCGGATTCACAACCGGTGCAGCTCCACCTCGCCGAGCTGCCCGCCGGAGATGATGGCGGTCATGTATGTGCAGTGCGGCTGACGCCGCCGGTCGGTGGGCGAGCCCGGGTTGAGCAAGCGCAGGTCGCTCCCCCCGAACGCCCTCGTCGCGGTGGTGTCCCAGGGGATGTGCGAGTGACCGAACACCAGGACGTCGGTGTCCGGGAAAGCGGCGGCCGTGCGCTTCTCCCGCCCCGCCGACGCGCCGGTCTCGTGCACCACCGCCAGCCGTACGCCGTCGAGGGTCGCGCGCGCCACCTCGGGCAGTCGCTCGCGCAGCTCGGGGCCGTCGTTGTTGCCCCAGCACGCGATGAGCCGCGGTGCCCGTTGCTCCAGGGCGTCGAGCAGTCCCGGGTCCATCCAGTCGCCGGCGTGGATCACCACGTCCGCACGCTCCACCTCGTCCCACAGGCGCACCGGGAGATCGCGGGCCCTGGTGGGCACGTGCGTGTCGGCGGTGATGAGCAGGCGCATGCCCCCAGTGTGCCGGGTCGGGCGGGAGCGCCGAGCCGGGTCAGGGAGTCGACTCGAGCGTCACGTCGGTGCCGGCGAGATCGACGGTCATCCCGCCGTCGACCACGTGGACGCCCGTCAGCTCCACACCCTCGGGGAGATCGGCGAGGGCCGAGTCCATCATCGAGATGGTCCCGCCCAGCAGTTCGGCGGGCAGGGTGAAGCCGAAGATCGACGCCTGCTCGGGCGCCAGCTCGAGGTTGCCGCCGGTCAGGCGAGGGGTCACCACCGCTTCGGCCAGACCGCTGATCGACACGCGGAGGGCGCCGGCAGCCGGGTCGGACGTGACGTCCTGGACCTGGATGAGCCCGCCGAGCAGGGAGTCACCGGTGCCCTGACCGTCGGCGGCGGCCGCGGTCATGGTCTCGTCCGAGACGAACGCGGTGCCGGTCAGGGAGTCGACGTGGGTGACGTCGCCCTCGGAGCTGACCCCTTCGGCCCGGATGTCGATCGCGGGGGCGGGGCCCGTCGCGCCCGCGGCCGGGGATCCGTCGGTGGTGATGCGAACAGAGCCGAGAGTCCCGCTGACATAGGACAGCAACACCGGCCGGGCACCCAGCTCGACCTCGGCCGGAGAGCCGAGGGCGGTGGTGACCTCCTCGGACATCTGCTGCTTGATGGAGTTACGCAGACCCAGTTCGAGGCCGACGAGCCCCACCACGACCAGGACCACTGCGATTCCGGCGATCAGGGCGATGATCGGTCCGCGCCGCCGCCGCCGCCGGCCGCCGTCGCTGGAGGAGGAGGCGGCGGGGAACTGCTGCGTGTCGGCGTGCTGGACGCCGGGCCGGTCATGGGCGGGGAGTCGCTGGGTGTCGTTCGGCGGCTGCATTGGACCGATTGTCTCCGATCTGCCTGGCGAGGCGCATCAGCGCCTCTTCAGCGGGCGTACAGGATCCGGCTCAGCGCGCTGCGAGCCAGCCGTTCAGGTGCGCGTACTCCTCCGCGAAGAGCCTGTCGAGGTGCTGCACGACCAGCTTCTCCAGCTTGCCGCCCAGTAGCGGAACGGTCACCTTGACCTGGCCGGACAGTGATTCGAGCGCGGCTTCCCCCTCGGCCACGGTCTCGCCGCTGCCGGTGATCACGCCGAGCCCGCCGGCGGCCTCGGCGCGCGACGTACCGACCAGGCGTGCACCGTCGAACTCGCTGAACCGCGTCGTGCGCACCAGGCTGAGCTCACCCGGCAGCACCTTGCGGGCCAGGTCCGGGATGTCCGATTCAGGAATGTGCTGCGTGACGGTGACGGTGATCGTGTCGCCGCTCACCGCCAGGTCGTCGAGAGTGTCCCCGGCCGTGCCCACGGCGCGGAGCCGGTCGGCCCAGTAGGCCTCGTCCGCATAGGAGGCATGGACGGCCTCGAGGGGGCCGCCGAGCTGGACGGAATGTGAGAAGCGGGTCGCCATGGGGTCAGACACTACAAGCAGGCGACTACCCTCAGGCGTGTGATCCTGCCGCCCGCCGACTCCTCCGACCCGGTCGTCCGCGCGCTGAGCGACGTCGACGGCGTCGCCGCCGCGCCCCGGACGTCGCTAGCCGAACTGACCACCCTGCGCATCGGGGGCCGCCCCCGGGCGCTGCTCGCGTGCTCCACGGCCGAGGGGGTGGCCGAGTCGGTGCGTGCCCTGGACGCGGCCGACCGGCCGGTGCTCGTGCTGGGCGGCGGCTCGAACCTCGTGGTGGCGGGCGGCGACCTCGACCTGGTCGTGGTGGCCGTGCGCAACCGCGAGGTCGAGTACCTGGACGAGGCCGACGCGCTGATCGTGCGCGCGGGTGCGGGTCTGAGCTGGGACGATCTCGTCGCCGACACGGTCGGGCGTGGGTACGGCGGCCTCGAGTGCCTGTCCGGTATCCCGGGCTCGGTGGGCGCCACGCCGGTGCAGAACGTCGGTGCGTATGGGGTCGAGGTGGCCCAGGTCCTGCACCGGGTCCGCTGGTACGACCGCGCGAGCGGGGTCGACGAGTGGGTCACCCCCGACGCGCTGGGGCTGGCCTACCGGACGTCGGTGCTCAAGAACTCGGATCGCGCGGTGGTGCTGGAGGTGGAGTTCCGCCTCGACCGCGCCGGACGCAGCGAGCCGATCCGCTACGCTGAACTCGCCGGCCGCCTCGGCGTGGCGCCGGGGGAGCGGACCGACCCCGCCCTGGTGCGGCGCACCGTGCTGGAGCTGCGGCGTGGCAAGGGGATGGTGCTCGACGACGACGACGAGGACACCTGGTCCGCCGGCTCCTTCTTCACCAACCCGGTGGTACGGGACGAGGATCTCCCCGCGGTGCGATCCCGGGTGGCGGGCAGGCTCGGGGACGGGCCGGCCGGGCAGATGCCCGCGTTCGCGGCGACAGGGGGGACCAAGCTCTCGGCGGGCTGGCTGATCGAGCGGGCCGGTTTCGGCAAGGGCTATCCCTCGTCGTCGTCCCCGGCTCGGCTCTCCACCAAGCACACCCTCGCGCTGACCAACCGGGGGGCGGCCACGGCCGACGACGTGATCGCGCTGGCGCGCGAGGTGCGCGACGGCGTCCGGGAGGCGTTCGGCGTGGAGTTGCACCCCGAACCCGTCTGGGTGGGCTGCAGCATCTGACCCGGATAGGGGGCGCACTGCGGGAGTGCCGCCGTGACCCCCGCGGCCACCAAGTCGTACGCGCCTGGCACGCTGGACGGTGACCTCTCGGTCTGACCCGCCCCGCGCGCCCGCCTTCGCGGCGCCGCCCGTCTTATGGAGATTCGCCCGTGGACCTGTTCGCGTACCCGGTGTCGCTCGTCATGAAGTTCTGGCACTGGGTGCTGAGTTTCGTCGTGGATCCGAACTCCGGGCTCGCGTGGGTCGGCTCGGTGATCCTGCTGGTGGTGACTGTGCGGCTGCTGCTCATGCGGTCGATGTGGCGGCAGCAGTACTCCATGCGCAAGATGGCGCAGCTCGGCCCCAAGATGAAGGAGATGCAGCTCAAGTACAAGGACCGCAAGTCTCCCGAGGACCGGCAGGAGCAGGCCAAGGAGATGCAGGCCATGTACTCCGATGCCGGGGTCAATCCGGCAGCCGGCTGCCTGCCGCTCTTCGTGCAGATCCCGGTGTTCCTCGGCCTGTACCACGTGCTGCTGAACTTCTCGCCGCGGGACGTCTCCATCGAGGAGGCGCAGACCATGACGAACGGGGCGTTCGGCCCGGACCAGGTGTCGTCGTTCCTCAACGCCGAGATCTTCGGTGTGCCGCTGGCGTCCTACATCCGGATGCCGCAGGAGGTCATGGAGTCGCTGCACCCGGGGCTCGTGCGCGAGGACATCCTCGTGCTGGCCGTGCCGCTGTTCGTGCTCGCCGGCATCGCGACGTTCATCAACATGTGGAACTCCTTCCGCCGGCAGAAGGCGGCCAAGGAAGCCGAGAAGGCGGCGGTCGCGCAGGTCGAGGCAGAGGACCGTGCGGGCGGTCCGTTCGTCGACGGTGAGGTCATCGAGATCGACGGCGAGAAGGTCGAGCGCGCGGACGCCGGCAGCGGGGACCACGTCGACGGGATCGTCGAGGGCAGCGTTGAAGGCGGCGTCGAAGGGGACGCGGGCGAGCGTTCGACCGATCGTGCTGACGGCACCCCGGGCACGCCCGCCAGGGCCGGCGCTGCGGGCGCGGGTGCTGCGAGCGCGGGTGCCGACAAGCCGCAGGATTTCCAGACCATCGCCGAGTCCATGACCGAGTCGATGAATAAATCGATGAAGATCATGATGTACCTGTTTCCGTTCTTCCCGATCGTGGGCGCGTACTTCTTCAACTTCCCCATCGCGATCGGCCTGTACTGGCTCACCAATAACGTTTGGACGGCCGTGCAGTCGCACTTCTTCATGGAGCGGCTCGAGAAGGAACTGCCGATGACCAGCCGCGAAGGGCTGCCGCCCAGCGCGTTCATGTAGGCCCCGCCCCGCCGCAGCCCAGTTGCAAGACATCGACCTTCAGATGCCTGACATCTCGCAGGTTTTCGGCCGGGTTCTCGCACATTCTGTCTTGCAGCTCGGGGGTGATGTCTTGCAACCGCCGGTGGGGCCGGGCGGGTTACCGGGTCTTGTGTGGACGTTGCGGCGGGGGTAATGTGCTGCGAGCACGTCGGCAGCGCACGGCGTCCGGGCAGGGGAGACCCGCCGGGCGAGGGGCGCAGGGCCGAGAAGCGCTAACGAGGAGAACACAGGACAGTGCGTAACCACAGGTGAGATTCGGCCCATCAGCCACCTCCCTGGAGCACACATGTCTTCCCTCGTCCTGTCGGACGTCGCTTTCGCGTTTCCCGACGACACCACACTCTTCTCCGGCCTGAACCTCGCGATCGGTCCGGGGCTCACCGCACTCGTCGGCCGCAACGGCGCCGGCAAGAGCACCCTCCTCGGGCTGATCGCCGGCGTGCTGCCGCCCGCACGGGGATCGATCACAGTCGACGGCGTGGCCTGCGCCGCCATCATTGCCGCGGGCGCCGCAACCGACCCGACCGCAACCGACCCGGCCGCCACCGACCCGGCCGCCACCGCTTCCGCGGGTGCCACCGCTTCCGCGGCCGGCTCCGCCTACCCCGCCGATGTCGCGTACGTGCCGCAACTGTTGGCCGACGCCCCCGCCGAGCGGACCCTCGCCGATGAGCTGGGGGTCGGCGGCCGGCTCGCGGCGCTGGCGCGGATCGAGGCGGGAGAGGGCGACGACGACGACTTCACCCGCCTCGCCGACGACTGGACCATCGCCGAACGCACGGTCGCGCAGCTCGACGAGTTGGGCCTCCCCACGGATCTGGACCGACCCGTGGGCCAGCTGTCCGGCGGGGAGCGCACGCTCGCGGCCGTGGCCGGTCGACTCCTCGGGCATCCGCGGGTGCTGCTGCTGGACGAGCCCACCAACAACCTCGACTCGCGGGCGCGCGGCAGGCTGTTCAGCGCGCTGGAGCGATTCGTGGCGGGCGGCAACCGCATCGCGCTGGTCGTGAGCCACGATCTCGAACTCCTCGACCGCGCCGACACCACGGTGGAACTCCGCGCGGGCCGGACCCGCGTGTTCGGCGGGAACTACGAGCACTACCGCGAGGTGGTGGACGCCGAGCAGTCGGCGGCGCTGCAGGCACTGACCGGCGCGCGCAATGACCTGCGGTCCGAGAAGCGCGACAAGGCCGACGCGCAGGTGGCGCTGGCGCGGCGCGAGCGGTACGGCCGGAAGATGGAAGCCACCAAGCGCGAGCCGAAGATCATCATGGGGGCGCGCAAGCGGGCGGCGCAGGAGTCGGCCGCGAAGTACCGGGCCACCCACGAGCGGGGCGTCGAGCAGGCGCAGGAACGGATGCGCGAGGCCGATGCCGCGGTCCGCCGCGAGGAACTGCTGCGCGTCGAGCTACCCGACCCGCAGCTCCCGTCGGGCCGGGTGGTGGTGGATGTCGAGGACCCAGTCGCCGGCCGCATCCACCTCGCGGGGCCGGCCCGGGTCCGGCTCGCCGGCCCGAACGGCAGCGGCAAGACGACGCTGCTGCGCCGCCTCATCGGAGGCCATCGCGACGATCCCGCCGGTGACCACGCGGCGTCCGGTGCGATGCGTGGGAACGACGACGACAACGCCGTCACCCCGGCGATCGCCACCCCGTGGGCGTTCCTGCCCCAGGACCTGCGTGTCGAGCATCCTGACTGCTCGGTCGTCGACGCGATCCGCGCGGTACGCCCCTCGGCGTCGGCGGAGGAGGCCCACGCCCACGCGGCGCGGATGCTGTTCATCGGCGACGCCGGGTTCCGCCGGCTCGGCGACCTGTCCGGCGGCGAGCGGCTGCGCGCGGCACTGGCATTGGAGCTGTTCGCCCGGCCGGTGCCGCAGCTGCTGATCCTCGACGAGCCGACCAACAACCTCGACCTCGAAGGAGTGGAGGTGCTCGCCGATGCGCTCGCGCAGTGGCGGGGTGCCCTCCTGCTGGTCAGTCACGACGACGGGTTCTGTGACCGCGTGGGGGTGGACGACGTGATCACCCTCGCCTGATCCGCGACCAATCCGAGAACCGACCAGAGGAACCACCATGCGAAAGCTCATCTACTACGTGGCCGTCACCCTCGACGGCTACATCGCCGCCCCCGACGGCGCCTTCGACTTCTTCCCGCTCGAGGGAGACCACGGGCCCTGGATCGTCGAGCACTACCCCGAGTCCGTCCCCGGGCACTTCCGCGAGCAACTCGGCCTGGCCGAGACGCCCCCGCGGGTGTTCGACACCGTCCTGATGGGACGGGCCACCCACCAGGTGGCCGTGGACGAGGGGCTGGCCAGCGGCTATCCGCACCTGCGGCAGTACGTGTTCACCAGCCATCCCGACGACCTGCCGACACAGGAGGGGCTGACCATCACCTCGGAGGACCCGGTCACCGTGGTCCGCCGGCTCAAGGCGGAGCAGTCGGGGCTGGACATCTGGCTGTGCGGCGGCGGCGCACTCGCGGCGACGCTGATCGACGAGATCGACGAACTCCGGCTCAAGGTCAACCCGCTCGTGCTCGGTGACGGCATCCCCCTCATCGGCGCGGCCGCCGCGAAGCCGGGCGCGTCGGCGATGCCGCTCACGCGGCGGATGAGCCGGGAATTCGAGAGCGGGGTGACCTACGCGGAGTACGTCCGCTCGGCGTAATCGCGATGGCAGGGCCCCGCGTCTGGATAGGCTGCCGACAGACGGCCACCCCGGGGAGGAGCACGATGCGCAAGCTCTGGAACGTGCTGAGGTGGCCGTTCGTGTTCCTCCTCGTCGTCGTCCTCGCGGTCGTCGCGGCGCGCGTCGTCAACCACTTCCGCTACCCCGAACCCGCCCTCGCCTACGCCGAGCCGCGGAACCCGGCGTCCTACCCCACGGAGCTGCCGGGCATCGAGGTCACACCGATCGCCGACGGGAGAGTGCGCGGCTTCCATCTGCGGCCCGAGACGATCCGACACGAGGGCGTGGTGCTGACCTGGGGCGGCTCCGAGGGCGGGCCCGATTTCGAGCACGCCGAACTGCTGGCGCGCGCGGGGCACGAGGTGCTGTCGTTGTTCTACTTCGGGCAGCCCGGCC
Organism: Dietzia sp. NPDC055877; assembly: GCF_053615975.1. Classification (NCBI taxonomy): domain Bacteria; kingdom Bacillati; phylum Actinomycetota; class Actinomycetes; order Mycobacteriales; family Dietziaceae; genus Dietzia; species Dietzia sp. NPDC055877. Next base: position 28,645 of record NZ_JBSHCV010000002.1, read on the forward strand.
AGTCGGAGACGCTGGACCGGGTCCCCGTGGAGACGGCGTCGCAGGCGATCGACTGGGCCGAGGCCAACGCCGAATCGGCCGATCCCGTCACGATCGTCGGGACGTCCAAGGGGGCCGAGCTCGCCGCGCTGCTGCCGACCTACGAGCCGCGGGTCGACAACCTGGTGCTGTTCGCGCCGATGGACCACGTGATGCAGGGGATGGACCAGCGGAACGTGGTGTCGTCGTGGACGGTCGGCGGGCAGGACGTGCCGTACGTCGCCTACGCCGACGCGCCCGGTCGCGGGCCGGTCCTGAGGTTGGCGCTTGCCTCGCTCCTCGGCGCGCCGATCCACCTGCGGCCGGTGTTCGAGGGGGCGCTCGAGGCGCCGCAGTCCGGCGATGCCCGCATCGATCTCACGCGACTACCGGGGGAGATGCTGGTGTTCGCCGGCGGCGACGACCAGGTGTGGCCTGCCGACGCGGCTGCCCGGCGGATCGCCGAGGACCTGCCGGAGAGTACGGAGGTGCACATATACGACGACGCCGGGCACGTGTTCTCCGTGCCCGGCGCGCATGCCGACGGGATGCTGTCCGGCGGATCGGCCGAGGCCAACGCCGCCGCGCTCGAGGAGAGCAACCGCATCCTCGTCGAGAGGCTGGCCGACTGGTCGCGCTGACCGCCTGCCCTGCCGGCCCGCCGTTGTCAGGCGGTCGTGCTCAGACCGCGCCGCCGGCGACCGCTGGCGGGGTGCCCGTGTTGGTGGAGGCGTCGGTCTCGCGGGCGAGGTACTCCTCGATGCGGAACCAGTCGTCGTCCGCGCGCTCGGCGATGGTCACCAGCGTGTTCATGTTGGCGACCTCCTCGACCTGCTCACGCAGGAACCACAGCATGAACTGCTCGCCCAGCGGATCGGCCTCGGCGCGCGCGGCCTGGAACAGCGCCTCGATCTGGCGGGTGACCTGCTTCTCCTGCTCGAGCGCGAGGCTCAGTGCGCCAACGGGCCCGTCGAACTCGGCCTGGGGCGCCGGCACGGCGGGGATCACGGTGGGGATGTCCCGGTCGAGCATGTACTGGACCATCATCATGGCGTGGTTCCGCTCGCCCAGGCTGTGCTGGTAGAAGCGGGCGGCCAGCTGCGGAAGGTCCTGCGCGTCCGCCCACACGGCGATCGCGATGTACTGCTGGCTGGCGGCGAACTCGTGGCCGACCTGGGCGGAGAGGAGTTCGGCGTAGGTGCTGCTGCTCTGGGTCATGGTGGCGCCTTTCGTGAGGCGGCCTCGACAAGAGTCGAGACGCGCCGGGAGGGGTTCTCCCGAGGGGTCCCACAATAGGACCGCGCGCGGCATCGTGCCAGGTCAGTTAGCCTAACCTGCCGGTGTGAAGCCTAACCTGACGTTGCCTAGCCTCACCTTCTGTAGCGCCGCCGGAGCGTCGTGATCCGGCCCCGGCTCAGTCGCGGTGCGCCCGCATCGCGGAGTGCTGGGCGCGCGGCTTCACCACGATCTGGTCGAGGTTCACGTGCGACGGCCGGCTGGCGACGAATCCCACGATCTCCGCGATGTCCTCGGCGATCATCGGGGTCAGCCCGCGGTAGACGGCGGCGGCCTTGTCCGCGTCGCCGTCGAACCGCACGCTCGAGAACTCGGTGTCGACCATGCCGGGCGCGATCTCGGTGAACCGCACGGGCTGGCCGAGGTGCTCGCCCCGCAGCGTCCGGTGCAGGACGGCCTGCGCGTGCTTGGCGGAGGTGTAGCCGGAGCCGTTGTCGTACGACTCGAGCGCCGCGATGGAGGTGATGGTGATGACCAGCCCGTCGCCGGTGTCCACGAGGGTCGGCATGAGTCCCTTGACCATCCGCAGCGTGCCGAGGACGTTGGTCTCCCACATCCAGCGCCACTGCTCCTCGTCGGCGTCCATGACGCTGGTGGTGCCCTTGGCGCCGCCGGCGTTGTTGACCAGCACGTGCAGGCGGGGGATGGCCGAGCAGAACGCCGCGCACGAGTCCGCGTCGGTCACATCGAGAGGCAGGGCGGTGCCGCCGATCTCGGCGGCGAGTGCCTCCAGCCGGTCGGCGCGCCGCGCGCCAACGATCACGTGGAAGCCCTGGCCTGCCAGTTCGCGGGCGCTCGCCTCGCCAATGCCCGACGATGCGCCGGTCACCACCGCCACGCGGGTGTCGGCGGGCAGGGCGGCGAGGCGCTCACGGGCGGCACTGTGATCGGTCATGCACTCGAGCGTAGGTGACGACGTCGCCGGCCGTACGGCTGCTCAGCGGCCGCGGGCCGACCGCGCGCCTAATGCCGCGTTATCGACCGACGCGACGGCCGGGGATCATCCCGACCAGCCCGCGCACCGCGCCGCGCGCGATGTCGGCGGTGGAGAAGTAGTCCTGCCAGCCGCAGACCAGGCCGTCGCGGACCTCCAGCCGCCCGCACACCCAGAAGTCGCAGCGGAACCGGCCGATCCCGAGCGAGTCGGTGCGCTCGGTGAGAACGATGTGCGGGGAGCGGGGATCGGTGGGGTCCGCGGGCGCCGACACCGCGAGATGGCGGGTCCGGACCCCGAATCGCACGCTGCGGTGCATCGCGGCGATCGCGCCGACGACGGCCCGCTTGCCGCGCACGGTCGGCAGCCCGATGTTCGCCCACCACACGTCGCCGGAGACCAGTTCCGCCGCGGCGGCGGTCGAGCCGGAGGCGAGGGCGTCGAAGAACATCCGGACGACGACGTCGGGGTCTGTCGCGGTGGTGGTGGCTGCCATTGGAACACGGTAACCGCACGGGGCGGCTCCGGGGGAGGGTCCTCCGCGTTCGGGGGACACCTCCGACGAGCCGACGTGCGATAGCGATGGGACTGGCACGATGGCCGACATGACCTCTCCCGCCACGTATTCCCTCGCCTCCACCGTCTCCTCGGACGGCACCACGATCGCCTACCGCGTGCTCGGCGACCCCGCCGCGCGCCCGCTCGTGCTGATCCACGGCTGGGCCCAGTCGAGCGCCTGCTGGGGCCCGGATCTTCTGGCCGACCTGGCGACCCGGTTCCGGGTGGTGGCGCTGGACCTGCGCGGACACGGCCACTCCGACGTCGCCGACGCCGGTTATGACTCGGCTGCGCAGTGGGCTGACGACGTCGAGGCGGTCCTGGACGCCGCCGGTGTCAGCGATGGGGCGGGCGCGATCCTGCTCGGCTGGTCGTACGGTGGGATCGTGGTGTCGGACTACCTCGCCGCCCGCGGCGAGGGCAGGGTCGCGGGCATCGTGCTCTGCGGCGCCGTCACCTCGGTGTCCCGGTCCGCCGGCGGCGCGATCGGCCCGGCCATGGTCGAGGTCACGTCGAACGGCGCGTTCGACGAGAACCCCGGCAGGGCCGTGGCCGCGCTCGCGAGCTTCGGGAGCGCCATGATGCGGTCCGGCGACGGCACGAGCGGCCAGCGGATCTTCGGACTCTCGCTGGCCACCCCGCCGACCGTCCGCCAGAAGCTGCTCACCCGTCGCGTGGACAACGACGAGACACTGCGCGGCCTGGGCATCCCCGCGCTGGTGATCCACGGTGAGCACGACGGCGTGGTGCTGCCGTCCGCCGGTCAGGCCAACGCCGAGATGATCCCCGGCGGCCGCTACGTGGGCTTCGCCGAGTCCGCCCATGCGCCCTTCATCGAGGAGAAGCCGAAGTTCCTCGCCGAGCTCGACGCCTTCGCCGCCGAACTGTAGACACCCCACACCGCCCGTGGGGGGTGGGCGAGCGGCGGGCGTTGTCGTCGTCGTCCCACCCGATCCCCGCCCCCGCGCCGCGTGCACCCCGGCGCGCACGGAGGCACAATCGGACTGGTGACCGTTTCCGACCTCCGCCCCGGACCCGACGCGCCGCTCCCCAAGCGCGTCGCGGTGCTGTCGTTCCACACCTCGCCGCTCGCCCAGCCCGGCACCGGTGACGCGGGCGGGCTCAACGTGTACGTGCTGCAGACCGCGCGGCGTCTGGCCCGCCGCGGCGTCGAGGTGGAGATCTTCACCCGCGCCACCCACTCGTCGCAGCCGCCGGTCGAGGAGGCGGGCGACGGCGTGCTGGTCCGCAACATCGTGGCCGGCCCGTTCGAGGGCCTCCGCAAGGAGGACCTGCCCACGCAGCTGTGTCCGTTCGTCGCCGGCGTCATGCGCGCCGAGGCCGGCCAGGCGCCCGGCCACTACGACCTCATCCACTCCCACTACTGGCTGTCCGGCCAGGCGGGGCTGGTCGCCTCCGAGCACTGGGGCGTGCCGCTCGTGCACACCGCCCACACGCTGGCCGAGGTCAAGAACGCGGTCCTCACCAGCGGTGACACCCCCGAACCGGAGTCGCGACGCATCGGCGAGCAGCAGATCGTGGACGCCGCGCACCGGCTGGTCGTCAACACCACCGGGGAACGCGACGAGCTCGTGGGCTACTACGACGCCGACCCGGCCGACATCGACATCGTCCCCCCCGGCGCCGACCTCGAGCAGTACACGCCCGGCACCCGGCGCGGCACCGAGCAGGCCCGGCGCGCACTCGGCGTGGCGCAGCGCTCCGAGGTGATCGCGTTCGTCGGCCGCATCCAGCCGCTCAAGGCACCCGACGTGGTGGTGCGGGCGCTCGCCGAGATCGTGCGCGCCGAGCCGCACCGCGACGTGCGGCTGCTCGTGGTGGGCGGGCCCAGCGGGTCGGGGCTCGAGCGGCCGCGTTCGCTCATGGAGCTGGCCGAGGAGCTGGGCGTGGCCGACCGCGTGAGCTTCCTGGCGCCGCGCCCGCCGTCGGAGCTGGTCGACGTGTACCGGGCCGCGGACATCGTGGCGGTGCCGTCGTACTCAGAGTCGTTCGGGCTGGTCGCGTTGGAGGCGCAGGCGTGCGGGACGCCGGTGGTGGCCGCCGCCGTGGGCGGGCTGCCGACGGCCGTCGCGAACGGCCGGACCGGGCTCACCGTGGACGGGCACGATCCGCGCGAGTGGGCGCGGGTCCTCGGATCACTGCTCGACGACGACGAGCTGCGGCTGGAGATGTCCCGCCACGCCCCGGTGCACGCCGCCGGGTTCAGCTGGGATTCCACGGCCGACGGGCTGGTGGCGTCGTATGCGGGCACGATGGCCTCGTACCGGGCGCGGCGCGCGGCGGCCACGGCGTCCTGAGTTCGTTCCAACCCGCGCCTGAGTCCATTCTAACCCGCGAAGGAGCCACGATGATCGACCCCACCGAGAGCAAGCGCATGGGCGACGACGGCGAGGATGATGCTGCGGCTGGGGCCGGTGCCCTCGACGGTGCAGGCTCCTCTGCTGGCGCCGCGTCCGGGCCCGCCCGACGTCCGGACGAGGCCGACGCCCCCACCGTCGAGCGGATCCGCGACTTCCTGGTGGAGCGGGACATCGAGTCGACGCTGGCCGACGGCAACACCTTCGTGGTGCAGCTGCCGGGGGAGAAGCGCCTCAAGACGGCCTGCCATCTCACCGTGAACCGCGAGAGCGTGCGCGTCGAGGCGTTCGTGTGCCGCCGGCCGGACGAGGACTTCGAGAAGGTCTACAAGTACCTGCTGCGTCGCAATCGCCGGATGTACCAGGTGGCGTACACGCTGGACAACAACGGCGACATCTATCTGGTCGGCCGGATGCCGCTGGTCGCGGTGACGGAGGAGGAGCTCGACCGCGTGCTCGGGCAGGTGCTGGAGGCCGCCGACCACGACTTCAACATCATCATCGAGACCGGCTTCCACACCGCGATCCGCCGGGAATGGGAGTGGCGGGTCTCGCGTGGCGAGTCGCTGCGCAACCTGGAGGCGTTCCGCCACCTCACCGAGGATCTGCCCCAGCCCGAGTAGCACGGACGGGCAGTTCTGCAGCGTAAGTTGGGGGAGTTGCGCTGGCTTGTGGGCTTGCGCTGGCGGGAGGGTCCCGCGTGCCAGCGTGAGTGGCTGCATTGCGTACACGCCGGCAGCGCAGGTCACCGGCGCAGCGTAAGTCGGGGGAGTTGAGCTGGCTCGTGGGCTTGCGCAGCTCTGTCGTCTCGAGCCGCTGCAGGTCTTTCCAGGGGTCAGGGGTTGATGGCCTCGGCGACCTTCTTGCGCAGCACCTTGCCCATCGGGTTGGCGGGCAGCTCGTCGAGTTCGACGAACTCGCGCGGCACCTTGTACCCGGCGAGCGAGGACTTGCAGTGGGCGCGGATCGCGTCCACATCGAGCGACGCACCCGGCTCGAGCACCACCGCCGCGACGACCTGCTCACCGTGGGCCCCGTGCCGGCCGACGACCGCACAGTCGGCGATGCCGGGAGCCGTCCGCAGTACCGCCTCGACCTCCGACGGGTAGACGTTGAACCCGCCGGTGACGATCACCTCCTTGATCCGGTCCACCACGTGCAGGAAACCGTCGGGGGCCTGCTCCACCACGTCGCCGGTGCGCAGCCAGCCGTCGTGCAGCGTCGCCGCGGTCGCCTCCTCGTTGTTCCAGTACCCCGGGAAGACCTGCGGACCCTTGACCAGGAGCTCACCGGGCTCCCCGGTGGGAACGTCCCGCGACGGGTCCTCCTTGTCGACGACCCGGATATCCGTGTCGGGGAACGGGACGCCGATCGAGCCGGCCCGCCTCGCCGTCGACATGGGATTACCCACCGTGATGGGCGAGGTCTCGGTCATCCCGTACCCCTCCACCAAGAGGCCGTCGGTGGCGGCCTCCCACCGTTCGATGAGGTCGGCGCGCAGGCTCATGGCCCCGGAGAAGGAGTTGCGGATGCCCTTGAGCGAGATGCCGCGCTTGTCGGCCTCCTCGAGGATGCGGGTGTAGATCGGCGGGACGGCCGGGATGAATGTCGGCGGCTCCTTGGCGAAGATCGGCATGATCAGGTCCATGTCGGGCGTCGGCACGAGCTGGAGCCGGGCCCCCTGGGCGATGCCGAACACCACACACATCGTCACCCCGTAGGCGTGGAACATCGGCAGCGAGGCCAGGAACCGCTCCTTGCCGGGCTCGAGCCCGGGCACCCAGGCCTTGCCCTGGGTCGAGTTGGCGACCAGGTTGGCGTGGGTGAGCATCGCGCCCTTGGGCGTCCCGGTGGTGCCGGAGGTGTAGAGGATCAGCGCCACGTCGTCGTTGGTGGGGTAGGGATGGGAGAAATCCAGCTCGGGGCCGGTCTCCAGGGCCGCCCAGCGCGGGGTGTGCGTGTCGGGGCGGGACAGCTTGTCGCGGGAGGCGCGTAGCGCGGGCACCGGGAGATGCCGGAGGGCGAGGCGCTTGGCGGTGGGGAACGCGTCGAGGAGGTCGACGGCGAGGACGTGCTCGATCGCGGTGTCGGGGCGGGTCGCGAGGTCCTGCACGACGTCGGTGACGACGTTCCACGCCACGACGACCTTCGCACCGTGATCGGCGAAGGGCGCCTCGAGCTCGTCGGCCGTGTACAGGGGATTGTGTTCGACGACGATCGCGCCCAGTCGCAGAGCCGCGTAGAACACCACGATGCCCTGGGGGCAGTTGGGCAGGAGGACGGCCACGCGGTCACCCTTGCCCACGCCCAGGAGGCGGAGGCCTTCGGCGGCGCGCCGGACCCGGCTGCCGAGATCGCCGTAGGTGGTCACCCGGCCGAAGAACTCGGTGGCGGGCCGTTCGAAGTGGGCGCTGACGGCCTGGTCGAACTGGTCGCACAGGGTGGTGGTGCCGTAATCCAGGTCGTGTGTGGTCCCCGGGGTGTAGTGGACCGTCCAGGGCCGGTCGGTGGCTTCGGGGGTGTCTCCGGCGTCTGCGGTCATGCTTGCACCGTAGCCGGTGAGCATCGGGTCATAATGGACCTATGACTTACGGAACACTCGTCCTCCTGCGTCACGGCCAGTCCCGGTGGAACGCGTCCAACCAGTTCACGGGGTGGGTCGACGTCGATCTCACCGACCTCGGTCGTGAGGAGGCGGTCCGCGGCGGCAAGCTCCTCGCGGAGGAGGGCATCCTCCCGGACATCGTCTACACCTCGCTGCTGCGCCGCGCGATCACCACGGCGAACATCTCGCTGGACGCATGCGACCGCCACTGGGTGCCGGTGGTGCGGCACTGGAAGCTCAACGAGCGCCACTACGGCAAGCTGCAGGGCCTCAACAAGGCGGAGATCAAGGAAGAGTTCGGCGACGACCAGTTCATGCTGTGGCGCCGCAGCTACGACACGCCGCCGCCGGCCATCGACCCGGGTAACGAGTATTCGCAGACCGGCGACGTCCGCTACGCCGATCTCCCGGAGGTGCCCCTGACGGAGTGCCTCAAGGACGTGGTGGACCGCTTCATCCCGTACTACACCGCCGAGATCGCCCCGCGCATCGCGGCCGGCGAGACGGTCATGGTGGCCGCGCATGGCAACTCGCTGCGCGCGCTGGTCAAGCACCTCGACGAGATCTCCGATGACGACATCGCGGGTCTGAACATCCCGACCGGCATCCCGCTGGTCTACCGCTTCGACGAGGCCGGGAAGGTCGCCAACCCGGGCGGCACCTACCTCGACCCGGAGGCCGCCGCTGCCGGCGCTGCCGCCGTGGCCAGCCAGGGCGGAAAGTAGCCCCACCTCCTCGGGGCCGCCGTCGCGCGGGCGACACGCCGTCCGGGCCACCGCCCACGCGTGAGGTGAAGGCCCGGTGAACGAGCCGTAAACCCCCGTCTATCTGCGAACTTCGCGCAGGTGGACGGGGGGTTCTGCTTTTCCGGGCGGGATACCCGGGTCGTAGTATCTGGGTCGTGCAGGTCAGTCTGGGGATCTTCCTCGCGATCGTCGCCGGGATCATCGGCTTCGTCGTGGGCGGCTTCGTCATCCCCTTGATCAATGCGCGAGCCGACCGGCGACGTGCGGAGCAGGCCGGGCCGACCAGGCTCGATGTGTTGCGGGCGGTCTATCAGCAGGCGCCGTACGCGCTCGCCGTGGTGGACCGTCACCAGGACGTGGTGCTGTTCAACCGCCGTGCCGACGAATTGGGCATCGTCGAGGACCGGTTGCTGATCGAGCCGGTCTGGACGGCGGCGCACGCCACGTTCGTCGACGACCGGACTTCGGTGTTCGACCTGCCCGCGAAGATGGCGGCCGGCCGTCGCCGAATCCCGTCGGTCAGCGGCCGCTGCGAGATCCTGCAGGGCCACGGCGAGCAGTTCGTCGTGGTGTTCGCGGACGACGACTCGGAGCACCGCCGCATGGAGGCCGCCCGGCGCGACTTCGTGGCCAACGTCTCCCACGAGCTCAAGACCCCGGTGGGGGCGATGGCGGTTCTCGCCGAGGCGCTCCTGGAGTCCAAGGACGACCCGGACTCGGTCGAGTACTTCGGTGGTCGCGTGGTGAGCGAGGCGCAGCGGCTGGGCAAGATGGTCACCGAGCTCATCGAGCTCTCCCGCCTGCAGGGTGCAGAGCGGATCCGCGACCCGGAGCCGGTGGACGTCGACGACGTGGTGGACGAGGCACTCCGGCGGGCGGCAAACGCCGCGGAGACGGCCGGGATCGAGCTCATCACCGACTCGCCGTCCGGGTTGGAGATCAAGGGCGACTGGACCCTGCTGGTCACCGCATTGGCGAACCTCATCTTCAACGCCATCAACTACTCGCACGAGCGCACGCCGGTGTCGATCACCCGGGGGATCTCCGGCGACACGGTGATGCTGCGGGTCACCGACCGCGGGATCGGGATCGCCCCCGAGCACCAGACGCGCGTCTTCGAGCGCTTCTTCCGCGTCGACAAGGCCCGTTCCCGCGCGACCGGCGGCACCGGCCTGGGGCTGGCGATCGTCAAACACGTCGCCCAGAACCACAACGGCGCCGTATCCCTGTGGAGTCGACCCGGGACCGGGTCGACCTTCACTCTCGAACTCCCGGCCCATGTGGAGCCGGATTCCGGCGGGGCGTCTCCCGCCACAGAGCACGTCGATCAAGGAGAGGACCAGGTGCCGTGACCAGGGTGCTGATCGTGGAGGACGAGGACTCGCTGGCGGACCCGCTGGCCTTCCTGCTCCGCAAGGAGGGCTTCGACGTCACCATCGCCGGCGACGGCCCGACCGCGTTGGAGAGCTTCGAGTCCGAGGGCGCCGATATCGTGCTGCTCGACCTCATGCTCCCGGGGATGTCGGGAACCGACGTGTGCAAGCGACTCCGCGTGACCTCGAGCGTGCCGGTCATCATGGTGACCGCCCGGGACAGTGAGATCGACAAGGTCGTGGGGCTCGAACTGGGCGCCGACGACTACGTGACCAAGCCCTATTCGGCCCGCGAGCTCATCGCGCGTATCCGGGCGGTCCTACGCCGCGGGGCCGACAAGGAGGCGGACGAACCCGAGGAGATCGGTGTCCTCGAGTCGGGACCGGTCCGGATGGACATCGAGCGGCACACGGTGACGGTCCGCGGGGCGGCGGTGACGCTGCCCCTCAAGGAGTTCGATCTGCTCGAGTACCTGCTGCGCAACTCCGGCCGGGTTCTCACCCGCGGGCAGCTCATCGACCGCGTGTGGGGTTCGGACTACGTGGGCGACACCAAGACCCTCGACGTGCACGTCAAGCGCCTGCGCTCGAAGGTCGAGCAGGATCCGGGCAAGCCGGTGCACCTGGTGACCGTCCGCGGGTTGGGCTACAAGTTCGAGCCCTGATCCGCTGCGCGTGCGGTCCCCGCAGCCGGTCGACGCCCAGCCCGGCTGGCGGCGAGGCGGAGAGTGGGCGGGGGAGGCGGGTCGGCAGCCGGTCTCAGGCCCCGCACGCGCGGGCGGTCGCCGGGTGCACGGCCACGATGCCCAGCTGCCGCCGCCGCGCACAGGCCGCGGCCAGCACCTCGTACGGCTCCTCGCCCAGCAACTCGACCAGCTCGTCGCGCAGCGAGACGTAGACGGGCTCGGCGCCCACGTGCGCCTCGGGCGAGCCTGTGCAGTACCAGTCGAGGTCGAGCCCGCCGGGGCCCCAGCCGCGGCGGTCGTACTCGCCTACACGGGTGTGGAGGATCTCCACCTCGTCGGCGCGGTCCTCCCAGTCGTGGGTCACGCGCAGCGGCAGCTGCCAGCACACGTCCGGCTTGGACTCCGGCAGGCTCCGCCCGGTGCGCCCGGCCATGTGGTGCAGGGCGCAGCCCGACCCGGCCGGCCAGCCGGGGTCGTTGAAGAAGACGCAGCGCCCGCCCAGTTTGCGGGTCCGCAGCGCCGGCTCCATCTCGCCGTCGTCGCCCGTCAGTTCATCCTCCTCGAGCCACACCTCGTTCTCGGAGTTCTCGGCGGCGGCGGCCGCGAACGCGGCGTCGCGATGCTGCCACTCGCCGGGTGCCAGGAGCGAGACGTTCCGGGTGAGGCGCTCACGGTCCTCGTCGTCCGAGAGGAACGCGCCGTGCGTGCAGCACCCGGACTCCGGTTGGGAACTGTCGATGCCGTGGCAGGCGGGCGTGCCGAAGACGCACGTCCAGGACGAGAGCAGCCACGTCATGTCCACTGAGATGAGATGCTCGCCGTTGGTCGGGTCGGGAAAGCTGTACCACTCGCGAGGGAAGTCCAACGGGACCTCGGGGCGAGGGGTACCCGGGGTTGTAGAAGGTTCGGTGGCGGTCACAACCAGCGACCGTAGACCGTTTAGGGTGGGCGTGTGAGATTAGGTGTCCTGGACGTCGGGAGTAACACGGTTCATTTCGTCGTCGTCGATGCGCATCGTGGTGGCCACCCCACGCCCATGAACGACTCCAAGACCCGCCTGCGTCTCATCGAGTACCTGGATCAGGACAACAGCATCACCAAGACCGGCATCGCCCGCCTGATCGACGCGGTGAACGAGGCCGCCGATCTCGCCAAGGCCACCAAGTGCAAGGAGGTCATGGCGCTGGCGACCTCCGCCGTGCGGGATTCCGCGAACTCGGACGAGGTGCTGGCCAAGGTCGCCAAGGAGACGGGCGTCGAACTGCGGGTGCTCTCCGGTGAGGACGAGGCGCGCATGACGTTCCTCGCGGCGCGGCGGTGGTACGGCTGGAGCGCCGGGCGGATCCTCAACCTCGACATCGGGGGTGGTTCGCTCGAACTGACCAGCGGGGAGGACGAGCTGCCGGAGCACGCCTTCAGCCTGCAGCTGGGCGCTGGCCGTCTGACCCACGACTGGTTCAAGACGGACCCGCCGGAGCGCAAGCGCATCAATCAGCTTCGCGACTACATCGATGCGGAGCTGGAGGGGCCGGCCAAGGAGCTGCGTGCCGCCGGCGATCCGGATGTCGCCTGCGCCTCCTCCAAGACCTTCCGGATGCTGGCACGCCTGACGGGCGCGGCGCCGTCGTCCGAGGGGCCGCGGGTCGAGCGGATTCTCACCGCGGCCGGTCTGCGCCAGGTGATCGCGTTCATCTCTCGCATGACCGCTGCGGACAGGGCAGAGTTGGAGGGCGTCAGCGCTGATCGTTCGTATCAAGTGGTGGCCGGCGCGTTGGTCGCGGAGGCGTCCATGCGTGCATTGGGGTTGGAAAGTGTGAAAATCTGTCCGTGGGCTCTGCGTGAGGGGCTCATTCTTCAGCGTCTCGACCGGGACGTGGGCGGCGACGGGAAGGGAAGCTGACGATGGCCGAGGATTCTGACGGTCAGCAGATCACCGTGGCGGAGCTGCTCAAGCGCATGGGCGCGGAGCAGCAGGAGGTCGCGCCCACCGGGCGTCGGCGCCGCCGGGCTGACGAGGGTGGGGTGAGTGTCTCCGAGCTCACCGGTGAGATCCCGCGCATCACCGATGACACGGTCCTCAGTGGCCGTGCGGCGCGGCGTCATGCGCGCGAGGCGGAGGCTGCCGAGGGCGGTTCGTCGCCGTCGGCGGACGGGCCCCGGGCGACGGGCGACCAGACCGGTGCGGGCGCGGGAACCGCGCAGTCGGGGGCGACGGGTAGGGCGACGACGACGCCGCCCACACCGCAGCCGTCCACCCCGAAGTCGGGGCAGGCTCCCGCGTCGGCGTCGCAGGCGCGCCCGTCGGCGACACAGCAGTCGCCGACCGCGCAGCAGCCGCCGGCAGCGCAGCCTTCGGCGGCCCAGACCGCCAGGATCCCGGCCCAGCAGCCGGGCGACCAGCAGCCGGGGGCCCGGCAGCAGGCACCCGCACAGCAGGCACCCGCACAGCAGGCACCCACACAGCAGGCGCCCGCGCAGCAGCCGCCCGCCCCGGGGGCCGGTGCTCCCGCGACCGCGGACGAGACGCCCGAGGGGCAGCCGCAGGAGAAGCGTCGCGGTCTGTTCGGCCGTAAGCGCAAGGAAAAGGACCAGGCCGCGGCGCGCCCGACGGGCGCCTGGACCCCTGACGCGCGCGATGATCGCGGGCCGTCCGGGGCCGGTGTGGCCGGTGCCGCGGCGGCGGGTGGCGCTGCTGCCGGTGCCGCGGGTCTTGCGGGCGCCGCCGCGACCGGCTCGGGTGCCGGTTCCCAGGCCGGTCCCGGGCAGCCGACCGCCGCGCAGACGCAGTCTCAAGCGCAGACGCAGGCACAGGCGCCGACGCGGGCCAAGGACTCCACCGCGGGGGACACCGCCGCGGGGGACACCGCCGGTCGGGCGGACTCCGCCCCGGCCCGGCAGCAGGCGTGGGGCGTGCCGACCGGCAGTGGCTCCACAGCCCACAGTGCTCCCGAGGCTCCGGCCGGCGTGGTCGCCGCAGGCGCGGCCACCACGGACAAGGCCGCAGACAAGGCCTCAGACAGGGCCACAGACAAGAACAGCGATGCGGCTCCCGCCGCGACCGCGCCCGCTCCAGGCGTCAAGGACGCTGGCGCGGTCACCGGTTCAGCCGCCCCCGAGGGCACTGACACGGACGGCCGCGAGGGCTCCTTCGGCCGGGCTGCGGTTGCTGCCGCGGGCGGCGCCGGCGTCGCCGGGATGACTGCGGCCGCGGTCTCCGGTGACCGGGACTCCGCACCGGCCACGACGGACCGGTACCGCGACGCCGACCCGGACACCGCGCGTGCCGATCACCCGGATGCCACGCGTGCCGATCACGCGGACACCGAGCGGTCGCCCGCGTCGCAGTGGATGATCCTCGTCGCCCAGGTACTCGCCTCCGCGGTCGCGGGCGCGGCGCTGTTCATCGGCTTCCAGTTGCTGTGGACCGACCTGCCGTGGGTGGCGTTCGCGCTGGCGATCATCGTGATCGTGGGGCTCGTCGCCATGGTGCGCGTGCTGCGCCGGTCGAATGACACGGTCAGCATCGCCCTGGCGGTGATCGTGGGCATAGGCGTGACCTGCGGGCCGCTCCTGCTCAGGCTCGTCACCTAGCGGCTCCGCACCAGCACGTACCGACTCCGCCCGCATCCGCTTCCGGATGCGGGCGGAGCTCATTTCAGCGCGCACGTCAGCGGGGCGGCACGCCGGGGCCGGCCCGCGGCGGTGTGGCACTGTGATGGGCATGACGAGAATCGCAGTGGTCGGTGGCGGACGCATCGGAGAGGCCCTCATCGCGGGTCTCCGCGAGGCCGGGACCCCGGGGTCGGACATCGTGGTGATCGAAGCCGTCCAGGCCCGCGCCGACGAGTTGGCCAAGAAGTACTCCATCCTGCCCACGACCCTCGACATCGGGTGTGAGGGCGCCGATGTGATCGCGATCGCCGTGAAGCCGCAGGATGTGCCCGCGGTGACCGAGCGGGTCGGCGACGCCATCTCCGACAGCGTCCACGAGTCGATCGTGGTCTCGCTCGCCGCGGGTGTCTCGACCGAATCGCTCGAGACCAGACTCAGCGCCGGCTCGCCGGTCGTGCGGGTCATGCCCAACACCGCGATGCTCGTGGGCCAGGGCGTCTCGGCCATCTGCAAGGGCCGGTTCGCGCGCGACGAGCATCTCGAGCAGGTGCGGTCGATCATGGAAAGCGTCGGCGCCGTCGTCGTCGTCACCGAGGCCCAGATGGACGCGGTGACGGCCGTGTCCGGGTCCGGCCCCGCCTACTTCTTCCTCCTCGCCGAGGCGCTGATCGACGCCGGCGTGGAGCAGGGCCTGCCCCGCGACGTGGCCACGACCCTGGCCACCGGCACCGCGCTCGGCGCCGGCGCGATGCTCGCCGGCGGTGGCGAGGGCCCAGGACAGCTCCGCTACAACGTCAGCTCGCCGGGCGGCACCACCGCGGCGGCGATCCGCCGCCTCGAGTCGGGAGGCCTGCGCGCGGCGGTGGCCGATGCGGTCGAGGCCGCCGCGTCGCGGTCCCGCGAGATGGCGCGGGCCGTGATCGAGGACGACGACGAGATCGACTGACCCGCGGCGCACGCCCACCCGCACGCACCCGCCGGCCTCGACGAGAACGGACCGGGCGGTTGCCGGGAGGGCGAAGCAGCGAGGGAGGCGACCCGCCAGGTGAGAGAAACCCCACCTGGCGGGACGTCGCTTTTAGCACAAGCCCAGTTCAGAACGGGTGAACTCAGGTCTCGGCGGCGTGTCATTGAAGTAATTCGCCCACTCCCGTCGCATTGATCACACCTTTCACGCTAGGCTCATCTCCAGCACGTGCGTGTCCGTACCGCAGGAGGGGAAGCCTGCGGCGCGACGCGTGCCACGAAGGGTTGTGACGATGGCGACTACCGACAAGACCGAAGGCGGCTCGCAGCCGGCGGGGGGCTCCCAGTTCCTCACCGTTGCCGAGGTGGCCGCGCTGATGCGCGTGTCCAAGATGACGGTCTACCGACTCGTGCACTCCGGCGAGTTGCCGGCCGTCCGGGTGGGGCGCTCGTTCCGCGTCCACGCCAAGGCCGTGCACGAGTACCTCGACACCTCGTACTTCTCCGCAGGCTGACCCGACCGGGGCGGAGGTACATTCCGTCCCGGACCCATTTTCGTCGCGGACCCGCCTGCAGGTAGGCTGGACTGGTTCCGTTCCGGCTCGAGAAGCCCGCTTCAGACGCCGGAGCGCAAGCCAAGGTCCACGACCAGTAGTCGACAGGTAGGTGACCCCGATATGGGTTCTGTGATCAAGAAGCGCCGCAAGCGTATGTCCAAGAAGAAGCACCGCAAGATGCTCCGCCGGACTCGCGTGCAGCGTCGCAAACTCGGTAAGTGAGTCCCGCGGCGCGCTGATCGCGCCCGGACTCACGCCTGTAGCGGATGCCCGTCGCCCCAGTGGTGGCGGGCATCGGTGTATTTCCGGCCGGGGCCGGTTCGCACGGCACGTCGCGGCTAGACTCGGTCGGGTGAACACCGAAGCTTCCAGCCGCCCGCCGGCGCGTGCTGTCGCGGTCGTCGGCGGCAGTCGCTACCTCGGCGCGCACCTGGTGGGCATGCTGCTCCGGAACGAGTCCGTCGAGCGCGTGCTGGCCATCGACTCGGTCAAGCCGTCACCCCAGCACCGCAGGCGGATGCGTGACGCGGAGTTCGTCCGGCTCGACCCCCAGTCGCCGCGTCTGCAGGGGATCCTGCGCGAGGCGGGGATCGACACCGTGGTGCACGCCGGGCTGTTCCACACCGACTTCGCGCCGGGCGGCCGGGCGGCCGTCAAGGAGTCCAACATCATGGGCTCGATGCACGTCATCGCGGCGTGTGGCAGGGCCTCGACCGTCAAGCGGTTCGTGCTGATCTCCTCCACCACCGTCTACGGCTCCTCGGGCTCGGACCCGGCCATGTTCACCGAGGACATGGCCGCGCGCCGCCAGCCGAGCGGCGGCATCCCGCTGGACCACCTGTCCGTGGAGGGCTATGTGCGGGGCATGTCCCGCAAGCGCCCGGACATCGACGTGACGATCCTGCGCATCCCCGCCATCCTCGGGCTGCCCGAGCCGACCGTGCTGGGGGAGCTGCTGCTGCCGTCGGTCGCGCCGGTGCTTGCCGGTTACGACCCGCGGGTCCAACTGCTGCACCCGCAGGACGCGTTGGACGCGCTGCTCCACGCCACCCTCGGGGCGGCGCCGGGCACGTACAACATCGCCGCCGAGGGTGTGCTCACGCTGGCCCGGGCGATCCGCCGGGCGGGCCACATCCCGCTGCCGGTGCCGCCGCAGACCTTCAAGTACGCGGCCCGCATGCTGCTCAGTCGGGGGCTCAGGGACATCGGCCCGTCGCAGATGCGGTACCTGCGGTTCGGCAGGGTGGTGGACACCACCCGCATGCGCAAGGAGTTCGGCTTCCAGCCCAGCTACACCACCGACGAGGCCCTGCACGCCTACCTGGTCGACTCCGGGACGGAACCGCTGGTCACCCGTGCCTCGCTGGAGCGTAAGGTCGCCAAGCTCGAGAAGTTGCTACCGGGGCCCGTGGCCGACCGGCTGCGCGCGGGCGTGGACACCACCATCGGTGAGCTCGAGGCGATCGGGGCCCTGCCCGACCGCATGGAGGAGGCGTTGTGAAGGGCCCGGAATTCGATCTGAGCCAGCCACTCGGCGGCCCCCGCTGGGGTGAGGGCCGCCGGGACGCCCGGAGTGACCGGATGGTCGGGGAGGGCTTCCTCGGCGCGACCACCAGCAGCGACGCCGCCGCCACCGAGATCGGGCGGATCGTCGACAGGTTCCTCAGCTCGATGCGGGCCACCCTCGGGCAGATCGTGGAGGCCGTGCCGATCGATGTCGAGATGCTCGCGCCGGTCCGCGATCTCGCGCGCGGCGTGGACGTGATGCTCGCGACCGGCGACGTCAGCGCGCTGTCCGGGATGGCCGAGGCCATCAACACCGCCGGGGAGATCCTGGCGACCCGCATCACCGGCGGCTACGAGGTCGACGAGTTCGGCTTCGACGAACACTTCTACA
Organism: Dietzia sp. NPDC055877; assembly: GCF_053615975.1. Lineage (NCBI taxonomy): Bacteria > Bacillati > Actinomycetota > Actinomycetes > Mycobacteriales > Dietziaceae > Dietzia > Dietzia sp. NPDC055877. Next base: position 46,271 of record NZ_JBSHCV010000002.1, read on the forward strand.
CCAACGTCTGGCTGCCCCTGTGGCGCCCGCTGTTCGAGCACTGGTTCCGGGTCGAGGTGATCGGGGCGGACAACATCCCGGACGAGGGCGCGGGGTTGATCGTGTCCAACCACGCCGGCGTGCTCCCGCTCGACGGGCTGATGACCAGCGTCGCGGTCCACGACCACGGTGGTCGTGCCCTGCGTCTGTTGGCCGCGGATCTGGCCATGACGCTGCCCGTGTCCGCGCCGCTGGCCCGCCGGGCAGGCGCCACCCTGGCCTGCAACGCCGACGCCGAGCGACTGCTCGAGGACGGTCACGTGGTGGCCGTGTGGCCCGAGGGGTTCAAGGGCCTCGGTAAGCCGTTCGCCGACCGCTACCGACTGCAGCGCTTCGGCCGCGGCGGGTTCGTGTCCACCGCGCTGGCCGCCGGCGCGCCGATCATCCCGTGCTCGGTCGTCGGCTCGGAGGAGATCTACCCGAAGATCGGCGAGATCCCGGCGCTCGCGCGGCTGCTCGGACTGCCGTACATGCCCATCACCCCGACGTTCCCGCTCCTCGGCGGGCTCGGCGGTATCCCGTTGCCCACCAAGTGGACGATGGAGTTCGGCGAGCCCATCGAGACCGCGCACCTGGGGCCGGACGCTGCCGACGACCCGATGGTGGTCTTCGAGATCACCGACCAGGTCCGCGAGACCATCCAGAACACGCTGTTCCGGAACCTCGCGCGACGCGGCAGCGTCTTCTTCGGCTGACCTCGCGCTACGCGCCGCCGGGGCGGGAGGAGTACTTCGACCGCATAGCCGCCCCGGCGCCGGCGATCCCGCCGACCGCCAGCACACCCGGCACGGCCTTCTTGGCGGCCTGTCGAACCGTGCGGAAGTCCTTGACGTTCCAGCCGTTCTCCGAGGCGTATTTCCGCAGCTTCGAATCCGGGTTGATGGCCACCGGGTGGCCCACCATGGTCAGCATCGGCATGTCGTTGAAGCTGTCCGAATAGGCGTAGCACTTCGACAGGTCGAAGCCCTCCTTCTCGGCGAGCGTGGCGATCGCATGCGCCTTACCGGGCCCGTGCAGGATGTCGCCCACGAGCCGGCCGGTGTAGACGCCGTCCTTCTCCTCGGTGACCGTCCCCAGCGCGCCCGACAGGCCCAGCCGGGTGGCGATCACGCGGGCCAGCATCACCGGCGTGGCGGTGACCAGCCAGACCTGCTGACCGGCGTCGAGGTGCATCTGCACGAGCGCCCGTGTGCCCGGCCAGACGCGGTCAAGCATCGAGGTGTCCACGACCTCCTCGCTCAGCGCGGTCAGCTCGGCGACGGTGCGGCCCTCGACGAACGCCAGTGCCTTGTCGCGTCCGCTCGCCACGTCGTCGGCGTTCTCCTCGCCGGAGATCCGGAACTTGGCCTGCGACCACGCCAACCCCATGATGTCCTTGGCGGTGAAGAACTTGTGCTTGGCCAGCCCGCGGGCCAGCAGGATGATCGAGGCACCCTGGATCAGCGTGTTGTCCACGTCGAAGAACGCGGCCACCTGCGGGTCGGCGACGAACGGCTCGACCGCGTGCCCGTCCGCCGGGACCGGGGCGTCGGCCAGCGGGGTGCCGGTCTCCACACCCTTCTCGATCTTGACGGCGTTCTCAGCCGACGCCTTACCCGCCATGCGCTGGATGCGATGGCTGCGACGCCGGTAGGCCAGGCGGCCGATGGCACTCGTGACGTCAGCGCGACCGGGCAGCCGCATGCCGAACACGGCCGGCCGGCCGTCCGACCCCACCTGCTCGTCGGTGAAATCCGACGCGTCCGCGCCCGGGGACTCCGGGTCGAGGCCGTCGGCGGGCGTGGTGTCGGCGTCGTCGTCGTTCACCTGTCGTGACCTCCTGGGGGCGATGGGCCCCATCCTAGGGCAGCCCTGGGGCGGTCGGGCACTATCTAGGCATGGTGCACGGTGTGACGTTGTTGACGCGCGAGGGCTGCGGGAGCTGCGTGCGGGTCCACGATCAGCTGGTCCCGTTGTGCGCGCGGGCGGGCGCGCGGCTGGAGGTGACCGACGTCGACCTGGCCGCCGATCGCGAGCTCGCGATCGAGTACGGCGACCGACTGCCGGTGGTGTTGGTGGACGGCTCCGAGCACTCCTGTTGGGAGGTCGACGACGACGAGCTCGTCGCCACGCTCGCCGACACCGAGCCGTTCGCGGGTTGGGACTAGACGTCGTCCGCCTCTTCCGACAGTTCGGGGACCCCCGGCTGCCCGGCGCCCCGGAGCGCCCGGAGGAACGTCGCGTGGCGCAGCAGGAACGCGCCCTCGTCGAGCTTCTTGCGCCGCATCCAGCCGGTCACCTCACTGTTGTGCTTGCTCGCGTTGCAGGACGCGCAGGCCGGGACCACGTTCTCCACGGTGTAGCGGCCACCGCGGGAGATCGGCTGGACGCAGTCGCGCTGCAGCGCCGGCCCGGTCTCCCCGCAGTACGCGCATCCTTCCCAGGCGTCGAGGATCTCGAACCACTGCTGGTCGGTGAGATCGTTGTCCACCCGGGACAGCCGCCGCTGACGGCGCCTGGCGTAGCGGGCGCGGGTCGCCGGCGACGCCGACGAGGAGTATCTGCGGCGGGGAGGCACGGGGGAGGTCCTTTCGTGGGGCGGGCCGGCGGTCGGTGCTGCTCACGGACGGCGCGCGGGGTCCGCCGCGCATAGCATTGACCCCGGTGACGGTTTTGTCCCGGGGTGCCATGCGGGTTACGGTGGATCGCGTTACGGGTCGTACGCAGGCTTCACCGCCGCGACCGTCCCGGCAGGTCGGTCCCGGCGTGGGGGCGGCCTGTACGCAGCCGTGCACATCGACAGGAGACGACCGACTGTGGAGCAGCGTTCCGCGAGTTCGTCCTGCGGTGCCCTGTCCGTTCATTCGGTCTCCGGCCCGCGCGGTGGCGGCCGTCCCGATGCCGCGTCCCGGGCCGTCAGGCCACGAGTTGACGAGCTGGCATCCATTCTGGCATGGGCCCGTCGCGCCCCGGCGGCCGGGGGTCGGTTGTGAGCATCCTCCTGGTGGGTGTCTCCCATCACAGTGCGCCCGTCTCGCTGCTCGAGGCCGTCGCCGTCTCCGAGGTCGACCGGGACGTGCTCACCGAGGAACTGATCGCGGGTGAGCACATCGACGAGGCGATGATCGTCACCACCTGCAACCGGGTCGAGGTGTACTCGGCCGCCAAGGCGTTCCACCCGGCGCTCGACGACGTGGTGGCGCTGCTGTCGAGGCATTCCGGGATGGCGATCGACGAGCTGAGCCGCCACCTGTACATCCGGTACTCCGAGGCCGCAGCCGAGCACCTGTTCTCCGTGGCCTCGGGCCTGGACTCGATGGTGGTGGGCGAGCAGCAGATCATCGGCCAGATCCGCACCGCCTACCAGTCGGCGTCGGAGATCGGCGCGGCCGGGACGACACTGCACCGTCTGGCCCAGCAGGCGCTGCACGTGGGCAAGCGCGTCCACACCGAGACCGGGATCGACTCGGCCGGTGCCTCCGTGGTGTCGGTCGCGCTGGACCGGGCCGCCGAGATCCTCGACGCGACCGGCCTCGACCCGGCCGGCTCGGCCGCCGACGGCCCCGGCGCGGGCCGCCACCTCGACGGGCGTCGGGCCGTGGTGCTCGGTGCGGGCGCGATGGGCGGGCTCGCCGTGGCGCACCTGGGCCGCGGCGGCATCTCCCACATCGACGTCACCAACCGCACCGCCGAGCGGGCCGAGCGCCTGTCGGAGATCGCCCGCGACGCCGGCACCCCGGCCGCGGCGTTCCCGCTCGAGGAACTGGCCCGCGCGGTGTCCAGGGCCGACATCCTCTTCACCTGCACCGGAGCAGTGGGCACGGTCGTGACGCTCGGCGACGTGCACACCGCGCTCGCCGGCCGCGGCGAGCTGGGCCACCTGGTCATCTGCGACCTCGGGATGCCGCGGGACGTCGACCCGGCGGTCGCCGGACTGCCCGGCGTGACGGTCCTGGGCATCGAGGCCCTCAAGGAGGATCCCGCCACCTCGGGCGCCGCCGCCGAGTCCGACGCGGCCCGCACCATCGTCGACGCCGAGCTGACCGCGTACACCCAGGCCGAGCGCATGGCCGAGGTCGGCCCGCTGATCGGCAAGCTGCGGGGACGCGGTGGGCAGGTGGTCGCGGCCGAGATGCGGCGCCTCGAGGCACGCCTGCCGGGAATGGACGACAAGGTGCGCGACGAGGTCGCCAACACCGTCCGCCGGGTGGTCGACAAACTTCTGCACCCGCCGACGGTGAAGGTCAAAGAACTCGCCGCCAGGTCGGACGGCGAGGACTTCGCGGCAGTGGTGAGCACATTGTTCGATCTGGACAGCATCGTGGATGAGGAGGCGTCATGAGCAGGATCCTGAAGGTGGGAACGCGCGGCAGCACGCTGGCCACCACGCAGGCCGGGCACGTCCGTGACGCGCTCATCGCGGCCGGATACCAGGCCGAGCTGGTCATCGTGCAGACCAAGGGCGACGTCGTGATGGCGCCGGTCGAGCGGATCGGCGTCGGCGTGTTCACCCTCGAACTCCGGGCCGCGCTGGAGCGTGGGGACTGCGACATCGCCGTCCACTCCTACAAGGACCTGCCGACCGCACGCGACGAACGGTTCGCGCCGATCGCCGTGCCGCCCCGCGTCGACCCGTCGGACGTGCTCATCGCCCGGGACGGTCTGACCATGGCCACGCTCCCCGAGGGCGCCCGCGTCGGCACCTCCGCCCCGCGCCGGCGCTCCCAGCTCGCGGCCCTGCGGCCCGACCTGGACCTGCACCCGCTGCGCGGCAACATCGACACGCGGATGGGCTACGTCACCAGCGGCGACCTCGACGCGGTGGTCCTGGCCGCCGCCGGACTCGACCGCACCCGGGTGGGCGAGCGCGCCACCCATCGGTTCGGCATCGACGAGATGTTGCCGGCCCCCGCCCAGGGAGCGTTGGCCGTCGAAGCACGTGCTGACGATCCGGACGCGATCGCGGCCCTCGCCGTCGTCGACCATCTCCCCACCCGGGTGCGGATCGCGGCCGAACGGCGCCTGCTCGCCGACCTCGAGGCCGGGTGCACCGCGCCCGTGGGCGCGCGGGCGGAACTGTCCGGGATCGGTCCCGCGGACTCCGCCTTCGCCGGTACGGACCCCGCCGCCGACCGGGTCGCCGCCGACGCCGAGCTCACGCTCCACGCGGTCGTCGCCGCCCACGACGGTTCCACAGTTCTACGCACCCACGGGACCACCGTCCCCGCGGAGCACCCCGACGGCCCCCTCGCGGCCGCCGAGGAGCTCGGACGCACACTCGCGGCCGAACTGCTCGACCGGGGCGCGCGAGACCTCATGTCCGACGAGTCGCCCGAACAACGCGACCCACTCGTACCCAGGGAGTCCACGACGGCGCCACCGACCGTCCGCGACTCCTGACCCGCCCACGAACTCCCCACTCGCGCGCAGCCAGCGCGCGACACCCATCCCACGGAGAGACGAACAATGACTCGAGCACGCAACACCCGCCCCGGAACCGTCCGCTTCGTCGGCGGAGGTCCGGGCAACGCGGGGATGCTCACCTGCCGGGCCCAGGAGGTCCTCGCCGGAAACGCACTGGTCTTCGCCGACGCCGACGTGTCGGCCGAGGTGCTCGCGCTGGTCGCCACACAGGTGCCGGTGCCGCAGGAGATGCTCGACGCGCGGCAGGCCGAGATGGACGCGGCCGTCGCCGCCGAGGACAAGGCCGAGGTCAAGCGTCTCAAGGCCCTGCCCGCCCCGACCGCGGCCGACATCCGGCCCGTGCTGGGCGAGCCCGCGGCCGTCGCCAAGCAGCTCGTCGCCGAGGCCAAGAAGGGGCGCGACGTCGTCCGCCTGGTCGCCGGTGACCCCATGACCACCGACGCCACCGTCACCGAGATCGCGGGCGTCGGCCGCACCGTCGTGCCGTTCGAGGTCGTGCCCGGCGTCGCCGAGGCCACCGCCGTGCCCGCCTTCGCCGGCATCGCGCTCGGCTCCGGCTACGTGTTCGCCGACGGTCGCGGCAAGGTCGACTGGGCGGCCCTCGTCGGCTCTCCCGGACCGATCGTCCTGCGCACCACCGGGCGCCACCTCGCCGAGGCCGCCTCCAACCTGGCCGAGCAGGGCCTGGCCGCCGGTACGCCGGTGACCGTCACCTGCTCCGGTTCGCTCTGCGCCCAGAAGTCCGCCGACGGCACCCTGGCCACCATGGCCGACGTCGGGCGGGACATGGAGGGCGACCTCGTCGTGACCATCGGCAAGTCGGCCGGCGAGCGGCACCGCCACCAGTGGTGGGAGTCGCGTGCCATGTTCGGCTGGAACGTGCTCGTGCCCCGCACCAAGGCCCAGTCCGCCGAGATGAGCGACCGCATCTCCGAGCACGGCGCCGTGCCCGTCGAGGTGCCGACCATCGCGGTGGAGCCGCCGCGCAGCCCCGCCCAGATGGAGCGCGCCGTCAAGGGGCTCGTCGACGGCCGCTACCAGTGGGTCGTGTTCACCTCCGCGAACGCCGTGCGTGCCGTGTGGGAGAAGTTCGTCGAGTTCGGCCTGGATGCCCGCGCCTTCTCCGGCGTGAAGATCGCTTGCGTCGGCGAGGGCACCGCGGCACGCGTCCGTGAGCTGGGCATCCAGCCGGAACTGCTGCCCTCCGGCGAGCAGTCCAGCCTGGGCATGCTCGAGGTGTTCCCGCCGTACGACGACGTCCTCGACCCGGTCAACCGGGTCCTGCTCCCGCGCGCCGACATCGCCACCGAGACCCTCGCCGAGGGCCTGACCGACCGTGGCTGGGAGATCGAGGACGTCACCGCGTACCGGACCGTGCGTGCCGCTCCGCCGGCCGCCGAGATCCGCGAGATGATCAAGACCGGCGGGTTCGACGCCGTCTGCTTCACCAGCTCCTCGACCGTGCGAAACCTCGTGGGGATCGCCGGCAAGCCGCATGCCCGCACGCTCATCGCGTGCATCGGGCCCCGGACCGCCGAGACCGCCGCCGAGTTCGGACTGCGCGTGGACGTGCAGCCCGAGAACGCCTCGGTGCTCGAGCTGGTCGACGCCCTGGCCTCGCACGCCGACCACCTGCGCGCGGCCGGCGAGCTGCCGCCGCCGCGTCGTCGCGCGCGTCGCCGCTGACCGCGACCGCGGCAACGCGCCCCCGAGTTCTCCCGAGCTCCGGGGGCGCGCTCGTCGGTGGGGGAGAGTAGCTGGTGACGCCGTCGCGCGCCGCCGTCGGGTGGTGGACTTTCGTAGAGTGGAGGGCGTGATCGAATTGCCGCAGAATCCTGCCGCCCCCGTAGTCCGACCGCGACGCCTCAGGAACACTCCTGCGATGCGTCGACTCGTGGGGGAGACCACGCTTGAGGCCCGGCAGCTGGTGTTGCCGGTGTTCGTTGCCGACGGAATCGACGAGCCGCGGCCCATCAGCTCCCTGCCCTCCGTCGCCCAGCACACCGTGGATTCACTGCGTCGCGAAGCCGCCTCGGCGGCCGAGGCGGGACTCGGCGGGATCATGCTCTTCGGGGTACCGCGGGACGAGGACAAGGACGCCCGCGGCAGCTGTGGGGTCGCCCCGGACGGCATCCTCAACCGGGCGTTGGCGGCGGTCCGCGAGGAGGTCGGTGACGACCTCGTCGTGATGGCGGACACGTGCCTCGACGAGTTCACCGACCACGGGCATTGCGGAGTACTCGGTACCGGCCCCCGCGGCGAGGTGGTGGTGGACAACGACGCCACGCTGACCGCCTACAACGAGTTGGCGGTCGCCCAGGCGGCGGCCGGAGCCCACGTCGTGGGGCCCAGCGGGATGATGGACGGGCAGATCGCGTCCATCCGCGCGGCTCTCGATGCCCAGGGGCATCAGGACGTCGCGGTGCTCGCCTACAGCGCCAAGTACGCCAGCGCGTTCTACGGCCCGTTCCGCGAGGCGGTCGGCTCGTCCCTGCAGGGTGACCGCAAGACGTACCAGCAGGACCCCGGCAACCTGCGCGAGTCCCTGCGAGAGGTGCGGCTGGATCTGGACGAGGGGGCCGACATGGTGATGGTCAAGCCGGCCATGTCGTATCTCGACGTCCTCCGCCAGACCGCGGAGATCTCCGACGTCCCGGTCGCGGCCTATCAGGTCTCCGGTGAGTACGCGATGATCTCGGCCGCGGCCGAGCGGGGCTGGATCGACCACGATCCGGCGGTCATGGAATCGCTCCTGTCCATCCGCCGTGCCGGTGCCGACATCGTGTTGACGTACTGGGCGCTGCTCGCCGCGAAGCTGCTGGCCGAAGGCCGTGGTCGGCGGTGACCTCCAGCGGACCGTGGCGGCCGCCGGCCCCCGACGACACCGGCGGGGCCGGCCCCGTCGCCGGGTCCGGCGGGGAGGCCGAGCTCGACCGGCCCTCGCCCCCGCCCCCCGAGGAGATCCGCGCGGCCTGGGGCCTGTGGCTGGCCGCGGCGGTGTTCGCGTTGGCGGGCATGTTGCTCAACGCGGCGACCGCGCGGCTCACGGATCTGCCCGTCGCCACCCAGGGCGCCTTCCGCGACGCCGTGGATAACGCGGGCACGACCGACATCTCCATCGATTCGCTGTTCCAGCTCGCGCTGGCCGTCGGTGCGGTGTTCGCGCTGCTGGCCGCCGCGCTGACGGTGTGGCTGGCATTCCGGCTCCGGGCGGGCAGGGGCTGGGCCCGCACCATGCTCAACCTCATCGCGATCTTTCTCGTGATCGATGCGGTGTCCGTCGTCATCGGCGTGTTCGGTGGCGTGGCCGGCGCGGGTGACCGTGACGAGGTCGTGAGCTTCGTCGTCGTCGCCCTCCAGATCCTCGCGGGGCTGTGCGCCGCCACCGCGGTCTGGCGCCAGCACACCGCGGAGGCGCTCGCGTACACCAAGGGCGACAGGGGGACCCGTGTCGGCAAGTGAACCGGCCCGGATCCGGCCGGGCGCCGAGCCCGAGGGGCCCGTCCTGTACGCCGAGGACGGCTGGAGCTGGGCCTGGATCCTGGCGGCCCCGCTGTTCTGCACCGCGGCCGGGTTGTTCGAGTGGCTCACCGATGCGCCGGTGCACTGGCTGATGCTGACCATCTGCGCGATCGCGTCCGCGCTGTGCCACGGGGTCATGATCGCCGCCACGCGCGTGCATGGACGCGTCCGGCTCACCCCCACCGCCTACTACCAGGGCACCGAGGAACTCGACCTGGCCCACGTCGAGCAGGTACTCCCCCCTGCCGGCGCGGGCCCTGACGAGGCGTCCTGGCAGACCGCCCGCACGCTCGGTGAGCTACGCGAGGTCCCGCGGCGACGCGGGGCCGTGGGGCTGCGTCTGGACACCGGCGCCGAGGTCCGCGCATGGTGCCGCCGTCCCGCCGCGTTGCGTGCGGCTCTGGTCGACGCCGTCGGGGCCGCCGATGCGTCGTCGGGCCCGGCATGAGGGCTCGGCGTCACGTCGTCGTGGCGACTGTCGCGGCGGCCCTGGCCGTGCTCCTGTGGTGGCTGTCGCGGGGGTCGATCGAGGTCGTTCCGCCCGCCATCGACCCGCCCGTGGACGGCACCGTCGTCCGCACGGTCACCGACACCCGGTTGCTGCTTGCCGCCACCGTGTCAGCCGGTCTGGCGATGGTGTTCGCGATGCTGTCGATCCTGAGTGCCACCTCACGTCTCCGAGGCTGATATATCCACTTCTGCCTGGGGTTTCGTGGCGGATCAGCGTGTCACGGTAACGATCGGATGACGGTTCGCTGAGTGCTTGCCCGGCGATTCCACGTGGTGCGCACCACACGCTACTGTTGGGAAAGTTCGGACGTATGTGGCCATGGTGAAAGCCTGCGGCGAGGCGTCCGATTCTCGGGAAGACACCTACAGCACATGGAATTGGGGATCGGTGCAGCCATCTAGCACTTTCGTTGGCACCACCGCGGTCGTGGGAGCGATCGCACTGCTGGGATCGGGAGTGGCCGCAGCCGCCCCGGTGGAGTGGCAGGAATGTACTGAGATGCTCGGCGTGGAGTCCGAATACCTCCCCGCCGGGATGGAGTGCGGGACCGTCGAGGTGCCCGTCGACTACGGCGACCCGGCCGGCGCCACAACCAAGGTCGCGCTGACCCGGATCAAGGCCTCCTCGGGACAGGCCAGGTCCACCGTGTTCGGCAACCCGGGCGGGCCGGGAAACTACGCGCTCAACTTCTGGAACCCGCCGCTGGACGGCTCCGCGCCGGCCGGGCTGTACGAGAACCACGACCTGGTGGCGGTCCAGCCCCGCGGCATGTTCGGCTCCAACCCGATGGTCTGTGAGGTCGAGTACGTCGGCCCGAACTCCGCCAACCCGCTGCACGACGCGTGCTTCGGCACCGACCCGGCGTACATGAAGTCCATGACCACCGAGAACGCCGCGCGCGACACCAATGCGGTGCGCGAGGCGCTCGAGCTCGCCGAGATCGACTACCTGGGCGTGTCCTACGGCACCGCGATCGGCACCGACTACGCGACGCTGTTCCCCGAGCACACCGGGAAGATGGTGCTCGACTCCAACACCCACCCCGACTGGCGCTGGTCCGAGCAGGCGCAGCAGGGCGCGTTCGCGCAGGAGAAGCGGGTCAACGACATCTTCGGGTGGATCTCCGAGCGGGACGAGTACTACGGGCTCGGTGACACCCCCCTGAAGGTCTTCCACTCCTGGAAGTGGGTGACCGACCAGGAGGTGGGCGGCCCCGCCAACCTGACGCCCCCGCCGGCCGAGACCCGTGACCTGCCGGTCGAGCTGCGCGGAACGGTGCTCGAGCAGCCGGCCATCGACGTGGTCAACACGACCGCGCCGGGCCGCGCCCGCGTCGAGGGCTTCGCCCGCGCAGCCGCGCTGCAGGGCCTGACCAACAACGCCACCACCGGTCTCTACGACGCCACCGTGGGCGCCACCTACAACGAGCAGGCGTGGCCGATGCTGGCCCACATCCTGAAGTACTACAACGACGGCGGCCAGATCGCCCGGGTCGACTACGAGACCGTCGGCCTCATGCTCGCGGCGCAGGAGAACCGCTCGCCGGTCTACCGCACCGACATCGAGATGAACGCGATCATCACCTGCAACGAGACGGCCGCCCCGGCCGACCAGCTGGGGGTGACGGCGGCCAAGATCGACAAGGCCACCGGAGGCAGCCGACTCGCGACGCGCGCCGCGGTCGAGGCCGCCGGCGACGACTGTGTGGGCTGGGATCCCGTCGCCCGCACGATCGACCCCAGCGGAGACGAGCTGGACGTGAAGCCTCTCGTCCTGCACTCCGAGGACGACGCCGTGACCCCGATCGCCGGGGCCCACCGCGTCGCCGACGCCATGGGCGGCACGCTGGTGACCGTCGGGGGCGGCGACCACGCCGTGTTCCGGACCGGTAACGAGGCCGTCGACCGGATCGTCATGGAGTTCCTCGAGACCGGACAGGCCACCCCCGGCCACGTGCCGGGCAAGCCGTCGCCGGACCCGCTGCCCAAGTGGGACGCGGCCGACCGCGCCTCCGCCGCCCAGGAGGGCATGGGGGCCCCGGTCGAGGGCGCCGACGACTGGTACGGCACGCACCGCGACGCCGCGACCGCGCCGGTCACCGGATCCGTCGAGGCCGCACCGGTGAACGCGGCCCCCGCGCCGGTGATCCCCGCTCCGGCCCCGCTGCCCACCCCGCAGGAGGTGCACGCGCAGGCGCAGAAGGCGCTGCAGGACGTGGCCGGTCAGATCGACGCGGCGGCCAAGTCGCTGTTCACCCCGCCGGCGCCGCCGGCATAGCCGCAGGCCACGCACCGCGGGGGAGAGCTCGTCGGGCGTCTCTGAGACACTGGAGGGGTGACGAACCCGAGTGATGCCCTCCCGACCCCGACCGGCCTGTCCGGCACCACGCGATCGGCCGAGCTCTTCGCGGAGGCCCGAGAGCTGATCCCCGGTGGGGTCAACTCCCCGGTCCGCGCCTTCAACTCCGTCGGCGGAACCCCGCGTTTCATGCGTGAAGCGCGGGGTTCTCGCATGACGGACGTCGACGGCAACAGCTATATCGATCTCGTGTGCTCGTGGGGGCCGATGATCCACGGCCACGCCCACCCGGAGATCGTCGACGCCGTCCGGTCCGCGGCCTCCCGCGGACTCAGCTTCGGCACCCCCACCGAGGGTGAGGTCGATCTGGCGCGCGAGATCATCGCCCGCACGTCCGTGGAGGAGGTGCGACTGGTCAACTCGGGCACCGAGGCCACCATGAGCGCGGTACGCCTGGCCCGCGGCTTCACCGGCCGGGCCAAGGTCATCAAATTCTCCGGCTGCTACCACGGCCACGTCGACGCGCTGCTCGCCGACGCCGGCTCCGGGGTGGCCACGTTCTCCCTGCCGGACTCGCCCGGCGTCACCGGGGCCAGCGCCCACGACACGATCGTGCTGCCGTACAACGACGTCGACGCGGTGCGCCTGGCGTTCGCCAACCACGGCGACCAGATCGCCTGCGTGATCACCGAGGCAGCCGCCGGCAACATGGGCACGGTCCCGCCACTGCCCGGGTTCAACGAGGAACTGCGCAGCCTCTGCTCGGCAGGCGGCGCGCTGCTCATCATGGATGAGGTCATGACCGGCTTCCGTGCCGGTGACCGCGGCTGGTGGGGGATCGACGGCGTGGCCGGCGACCTGACCACCTTCGGAAAGGTCATGTCCGGAGGCCTGCCCGCGGCCGCCTTCGGTGGTCGCGCCGACGTCATGGCGGCCCTCGCCCCGGCCGGGCCCGTCTACCAGGCCGGGACCCTGTCCGGAAACCCCGTCGCAGTGGCCGCCGGCCTCACCTCACTGCGTCTGGCCGACCACTCCTGCTACTACACGCTGCAGACCAACGCCGACCGGCTCGAGGCGCTGATCAGCAATGCGCTGCACGCGGCGGGCGTGGCCCACACCATCCAGCGTGCCGGCACCATGCTCAGCACCTTTTTCACCGAGGACCAGGTCACCGACTACGCCGGCGCCAAGGCCGCCGAGTCGTTCCGGTACGCACCGTTCTTCAACACCCTCCTCGATCGTGGGATCTACGCGCCGCCGAGCGCGTTCGAGACCTGGTTCGTCTCCACCGCGCTCACCGACGACGACTTCCAGCACATTGCCGATGCGCTGCCGGTCGCCGCCGAGGCAGCAGCCGCCGCCACCGCCCCGGACAACGCCCGATGAGCGGGAACAAGCGAGGCCTGCGCGCGAGGTTCGCAGTCCCGGCGACGGGCCCCACCTCACTGCCGATCCCCCTGCGGGGCGACCATCCCGCCCCCGCCGACGCGCCGCCGTCGCTGACGGGGCCCGGTGCCGCGGCCGACGCCGGCGACGCCCACGTGTCGACCGAGGCCGAGGGATCCGAGGCCTATGGCGCCGAGCCGGGGACGATCGCCGCGCCGGGTGAGCCGCGCTCGTCGTCGTCGACCTCACGTGACGCCTCGGCCCGTGGTCCCGAGACGCAGACGATCGTCCACCTCGTGCGCCACGGTGAGGTACACAACCCTGACGGCGTCCTGTACGGGCGGCTACCCGGCTTCCGGCTGTCCGAGCTGGGCCGGAGCCAGGCGGAGACCGTGGGGCGGGTGCTCGGTTCCGGGCACGACATCGTCTCGATCGTCGCCTCGCCGCTGCAGCGCGCGCAGGAGACCGCGGCCCCGCTCGCCGAGCGGCTCGGGCTTCCGGTGGGGATCGACGAGGACATCATCGAGGCGGACAACCGGTTCGAGGGAAACAAGGTCGGCGGGCGCGGCGGGGCGCTACGTGACCCCCAGTACTGGCCGATCCTGTTGAACCCGATGCAGCCGTCGTGGGGCGAGCCGTACCTGCAGATCGCGCACCGGATGATCGGGGCCGTGTACTCGGCCCTCGACGTGGCGCGCGGACACGAGGCGGTCCTGGTCAGCCACCAGCTGCCCGTCTACACCACCCGTCGTTTTCTCGAGGGCCGCCGACTGTGGCACGATCCGCGCAAGCGGCAGTGTTCGCTGGCGTCGATCACCTCGCTGGTGTTCGAGGGCACCACACTGCGCGACATCGTCTACTCGGAGCCGGCGGGTGCGTCCGACCCGTCCCAGACCGGAGCCTGAACGGAAACCATGCGTAAGACCCGAACCGCGCTCGGTGCGTTGATGATGACAGGCGTGCTGGTCACCAGTGGCTGCGCCACCGGGGACGACGCCGTGGTGGCCGGTCCTGAGACCTTCGAGTTCGTCAGCCCCGACGGCAAGCTCGAGATCCTCTACGACCCGCCGGCCGAGCGTAAGCCCGTCGCCGAGATCGCCGGCCCGGACCTGCTCGACCCGGACACCACGCTCAACCTGCAGCAGGACCACGCGGGGGAGGTCGTGGTGCTCAACACCTGGGGCCAGTGGTGTGGCCCGTGCCGGGCCGAGGTCGACGACCTCCAACGCATCCAGGACGAGTTCGGCCCCCGGGGCGCGACGGTGTTCGGTATCAACCTGCGGGACCCCAACCGGCAGAAGCCCGTCGACTTCGTGTCGGACAACGGCGTCACCTACCCGTCGATCTGGGACCCCAGCAACGCCGCCGTCGCCGCGCTGCACGGATTCCCCACCTCGGTCGTGCCCACCACACTTCTGCTCGACAAGCAGCACCGCGTGGCCGCCGTGTACCTGGTCGAGATCACCGACGAGAAACTCAACAGCGCCATCGAGCGGCTCCTGGCCGAGGAGGTCGAGCCGGCGTGAGCCCGGACGTGATCGTGCTCGCCCAGAGCGTGGGGGAGACGTTCCAGCAGACGGTCGCCGGCGGGCCGATCCTGCTGGCGCTGGGAGCCTGCGTGCTCGCCGGGCTCGTCTCCTTCGCCTCGCCTTGCGTTGTTCCACTCGTGCCCGGCTACCTGGCGTACCTGGCCAGCGTCGTGGGTGCCGAGCGGCCGCCGGCCACCGCGGCTGCCGCGGAACGGCAGCGCGCGGCCAACGCGACGCTGACCGTGGAGGAACGCCGAACACGGCAGGCGTCGCGAGCCCGCGTCGTGGGGGCGTCGTTGCTGTTCGTGGCCGGTTTCACCGTGGTGTTCGTCCTGCTCAGCGCCATGGTGCTGGGAACCGTGCAGTACCTCGCACCGCAGCAGGAGCTACTGCAGCGCCTCGGCGGCGTCGTGACCATCCTCATGGGACTGGTCTTCATCGGGCTGGTCCCCACACTGCAGCGTGATACCCGGATGCAGCCCAGGTCGCTGTCGACGTGGCTCGGCGCCCCCTTGCTCGGCGCCGTGTTCGCGCTCGGATGGACCCCGTGCCTCGGACCGACCCTGGCCGCCGCGCTGTCCGTGGCCGCCGGGACCGGAGTCGACGCCGCCCGCGGCGTGCTGCTGATCGTGGCCTACTGCCTCGGACTCGGCCTGCCGTTCGTCGTGGTGGCCTTCGGCTCCACCTGGGCGATGCGCACCGTCGGCTGGCTGCAGAAGCACACCCGCGGCATCCAGGTGTTCGGCGGAGTGATGTTGATCGTCGTGGGCCTGCTGCTGCTGACCGGCGCATGGGCGCTGTTCATCGACTGGCTGCGCGACTTCGCCATCTCGGACACCACGCTGCCCATCTAGCCTGCGCGCGCGAACCTGCGAAGCCCACAAATGAGTGATGTCCCGGACCATCGGTGAACGACGATCCGGGACATCACATTCTGAGCGGATGACGGGATTCGAACCCGCGACCCTCACCTTGGCAAGGTGATGCGCTACCAGCTGCGCCACATCCGCATGGGACCTCGGGCCCGTGAGCGCCCGTGTCCTTGCGAGAAAGAACAATAGACCATTCCCCGGAGCGCCCGCAGGCGGGGTGCCCCGAAGAGATTCTCGGGCGCCGATACCGGCCCCTCGCCGCGCGTCGATCTCCGCCTCGGGAGACCCCCGTCATAGTCGGGGTCACCGGCTGTACCCTGCCAGGTTTCGCTCAGGTTCCCCCGACTAGCCTGGGACCGACCGGCGTCGAACCGGCTGTGGCGCACCCAGCCGCAGCAGCCTCGACGCACCGCGACACGCAGATGGACCCCATGCCCAGAACAGCCGCCGTCACAGCCTTCTTCCGTAACGCATGGCGCACCCTCACGGCGATGCGCACGGCCCTCATCCTGTTGTTCCTGCTGGCGGTGGCCGCCATCCCCGGTGCACTCCTGCCGCAGCGCAGCCTCAACGAGGGCAATGTCGTCGAGTACATCGAAGAGAACGGCTGGATCGGCGAGCTCTACGACAAACTGCAGCTGTTCGACGTGTTCGGCAGCTGGTGGTTCACCGCCATCTACGTCCTGCTGTTCGTCTCGCTGGTCGGCTGCCTGACGCCGCGCTGTATCGACCTGGTCAAGCAGCTGCGCACGCCGCCACCGCTCACGCCCCGCAATCTCGGTCGGCTGCCGCACCACGCCGCGTACCGCACCACCGCCACGCCGGAGGAGGCGGCGGGCCAGGTGCAGCGCGCGCTGCGTGGCTGGCGGGTGCGACGCAACGACGGCGACGGCCGCGTCCCCGGCACCATCGAGCTGTCCTCCGAGCGCGGTTACACGCGCGAGGTCGGCAACATCGTCTTCCACTTCGCCCTGCTCGCCCTGCTGATCATGTTCGCGGCTGGCAAGTTCGTGTACGCCGAGGGCATGCGGGTACTCATCGCCAACGAGGAGTCGCCGGCGTTCTGCAACACCACGCCGAGCGCGTACGATTCGTTCCGCGCCGGCCTGCTCGTCGACGGCACAGACCTCGAGCAGTTCTGCATCAAGATCGAGGACTTCCGCGCCGACTACCTGTCCAACGGCCAGGCCGAGATGTTCACCTCGAACGTGCGCTTCACCGAGGACGTGGCCACCACCTCCCCGGACACGTGGGAACACTACGAGATGGCGGTCAACCACCCGCTGCGCATCGGCTCGACCCGCGTCTACCTGCAGGGACACGGTTTCGCGCCCACGTTCACGGTGACGTTCCCCAACGGCGAGACCCGCACCGACACCCAGCACTGGCAGCCGACGGAGCTGCAGACGTTCCTGTCCTCGGGAATCATGCGCTTCGATCCGCCGGCCGGCATGTACCCGGACCTGGTCGAGCGGCGTGGGCAGCAGATCGCCGTGCAGGGCCTGTTCGCGCCGACCGCGCAGTTCGACGGCACCCTGCTCAGCTCCCGCTTCCCGCGCATGGACGACCCGGCGGTGGCGATCGACGTCTACCGCGGCGACGCCGGCCTGGACACCGGCCGCCCGCAGTCGATCTTCTCGCTGGAGCCGGACCTCATCGAGTCGGGATTGCTCAACCGCGAGGCGCGCGTCAACCTGCGGCCGGGCGAGTCCACGACGCTCGCCGACGGCACCGAGGTCCGGTTCGACGGCGCCGAGGAGTTCATCAACATCCAGGTCTCCGAGGACCCCACACAGATCTGGGTGGGAGTGTTCGCCGCGGTCATGATGGGCGGCCTGGTGTTGAGCCTGATGGTGCGGCGCCGGCGAATCTGGGCCCGGGTGAGTATCGACGACGACAACGTCACCCGCGTCGACCTGGGGGGCCTGGCCCGGACGGACCGATCGGGCTGGGGCTCGGAATTCGATGCACTCCGGGACCGGCTGGTCGCTGAATCCACTGTCACACCCGTGTTGCCCGGTGACGGCTTGCCTGATCCGGCGGAGCCGGGACACACTTCAACCAGTCGCGGCGATGCCGACGACACCGTGCGGAAGGACGACACCCGGTGAATACCTTGATTCTCGCTCAGGGGCTGCCTGTCAACGAGACCCTGTCCACGTACTCGGATCTGGCGTTCCGGACGGCGTTCGGCATCTACGTACTGGCGCTGATCGCATCGCTGGTCTACTACGGGGGGTTCCGCGTAGCCAAGGTCTCGGAGAAGGAGCTCGTAGCGGCCGGCGGCACCGGGCTCACCGAGTCCACCTCGCTCAGCTCCACCGGAATCGCCGACGATGAGCGGGCCGCCGCCGGGAACCGGCGCTGGGCCCGGATCGCGCAGCTGTTCATCACCATAGGATTCGTCTTCTCGGTGGCGTCGCTGATCCTGCGAGGACTCGCAACCGACCGGTTCCCGCTCGGCAACATGTACGAGTTCATCCTCGGCACGTCGATTCTCGGGGTGGGCGCCGGGCTGGTGTTCCTGCGCAAGCCCGCGATGCAGACGGCATGGCCGTACCTGCTGCTCCCGGTGCTGGTGCTCATGTTCTTCGGCGGGACGCACCTGTACTCCGAGGCCGCACCCGTGGTGCCGGCGCTGCGCTCGTACTGGCTGCCGATCCATGTGTCGATCATCTCGCTGGGTGCGGGGATCCTGCTCGTCCCGGGTGTCGTGTCGATCATGTACCTCATCCGCGTGTGGCAGCCGCAGGGCCAGGAGAACGGCTGGGCTGCCGGGTTGGCCCGCCCCCTGCCGGCGGCGGAGACCCTCGACCGGCTGGCCTACCGCATCACCGTGATCGGCTTCCCCGTCTTCGGCGTGGGCATCCTGCTGGGCGCGGTGTGGGCCGAGAGCGCGTGGGGCCGGTTCTGGGGCTGGGACCCCAAGGAGACGGTGTCGTTCATCTCGTGGGTGTTGTACGCCGGCTACCTGCACGCTCGCGCCACCTCCGGCTGGGGCCCGAAGAAGGCGGCGTGGATCAACATCGCCGGATTCGTGGTGCTGGTGTTCAACCTGTTCTTCATCAACATCGTGGTCTCCGGTCTGCACTCGTACGCGGGCCTGAACTGACACCCGGCGGCGCGGCCTAGGCTGCCGACCGCCCCTGCTGCCCCGGCGGCTGCTCGGCGGATCCGCCCGTCGGCCGGAGCCGCTGCTCGGCCTGCGCCCGCAGGTACCGCCGTTCGGTGTGCCGGCGCTGCCGCCTGTGCGGCCGGCGTCCTGCCCCGGCTATGCCGTCGCCGGTCCGGCCGGCCTCCGCCGACTCCTGTTGTAGACAACTGCGCTCGGGGTGCCGCGGTGCGGCGAACTGCGCGAGCGGCCCGTTGGGGACGCTCATGATCCGCGTCCCGGGGTCCCGGTCGGGATGGTTCGGCCCGTGGATCCACACGTAGACCCCTTCGGTGTTCCGGTAGTACGCCCATAGGCCTTCGGTCTTGAGGCGATGATGCGTGCGGCAGAGACAGCCGAGATCGTCGCTTGTCGTGTGACCGCCACGGCCGGGTTCGTCATGGTCGAACGGGATGATGTGATCGAGGTCGGTCTTGTCCGCCGGGGTCTGGCATCCGGGAAAGACGCAAGTGCCGTCGCGGCCCCGGCAGAAGTGGGACAGTGCCTCCGAGGGGGAGTACCGGCGCGCCGCCTCGCTGTCCGGGTCGGCGAGAGTGTCCAGCGCGTCGAGCCTTCGTCTCGCCATGCGCTGCAACTCATCGGCGGTGTAGCCGGTGACCGGACCGTATCCCGTCAGGAACAGCCCGCGGAAGTCGGGATCTCCGTCGTCATAGGAATGGATGATCACCCGCCGAGCCGCCTCTTGCGCGGCCGGATCGGTGGGGTGGCTGCCGTCGGGCTCCGGCAGACAGGTCCAGCCGCGACTCAGGGCGAGTAGGCCGGCGGCTCGGAGTTGCCCGCTGGTCCGGGGATCGTCCGCGGAGACGGTGCGTACCAGCGCCTCGATGCGGTCGGCGATCTCGATGGCGTCCACTGCGGTGAGGGTCGCGGTGATCCGGGCGTGGTCGCCCGATATGGGCGTCATCCTCACGTTCTGATCACGTCGCGTCTGCTGTGCGCGCGCATCGGCACCGACGGGGTCGCAGGCCGCGACATGCTTGCTGAGCATCTTGCGCAGAGGTCCGATTCTGGGCGGGTGCGTCCGTCGCCTGGTCGGTGCGAGGCCCTCGCAGATGCGCCGGTCGAGTTCAGGGATCAGCGTGTCCTCGACCAGTGCGGTCTCCTCGGCGATGGCGTGGGCTGCCTGGGCCCCGATCCATCCGGTCGTCAGCAGAGCCGCGGTTCGCGGGAGCCGCTCGATCAATTCCACCGCTGTGGTGACGAGGCGGAATGCGCCGCGGCGCGACAAGGCCATCGACGCGCCCACCATGGTGGCGGCCGTGTCCAGCGGGTCGCGCTGCTCGTCGTGCTCGGTGGCCCTGCGAACGCAGGCATAGGCGTAGACGACGGTCCGGCCCTCGGCGGCATTGATCGCTCGTTGGGCGAGATACCCGCGTTGCTGTCCGGGGTCCCACCGGCCGAAGGCGTCCGGGACGAGCACCTCGGTGGCGGGGGCTGTGGTCGTTGTGAATCCCGGCGGCGGTTCGAATCTCTCCGCAAACTGAGCGGACTGAGCGAACTGCGTGTTGAGCGCCTCGGTCGAGGGGGCCGAATTCTGCGTGGTGAACGGGTAGGTGGTCGTCATGTGTCCGACTGTATGTTCGAGGTACGACATTGTTGGCTGCCAGGATTGCCGGGGCCAGTGAAGCCGGAATGCGACAAGTTCGGGGCGGGGGTGCCACTCGCGCGGCTCCGGCGCGTTGACCTGCGATGCCCTGGACCGCGCCTTCAGGGCAGTCCAGGTCAGGGCCCGGGGACCGGGCGGGAAAATTCCCCGGCGGCAGCCATTGACGGGCGGGCGTGGTCGGCCTAACGTGATACCAAATGGTTCTACATCAACCGTACGAGACGGACTTCAGCGATGCCGACGTCGACCGGATCTTCCGAGCGCTGGCTGATGCCACGCGCCGCGACATCGTCCGGCGCACGCTCGTCGAGGAGGCGTCCGTCTCCGAACTCGCCGAGCGGTACGCGATGTCGTTCGCGGCGGTCCGTAAGCACGTCAACGTCCTCGAGGAGGCCGGGTTGATCAGCAACAACCGCATCGGCCGAGAACGCCGGATCCGCGGCAATCCCGAGACCATCCGCACCGCACAGGGCCTGCTCACCAGCTATGAACAGCTGTGGCGCGGCCGTATCGACCGCCTCGATGCGTTCCTGGCCGAAGACTGAACGCCCCTGGTCGAGAACAGAGGAAGGAGGACCGCGAAAGGTACTGGCCCGCCGCGCCCCGCCACGTCCCACCACGCAGGCAGATCTCATCCCTGGAGGCTCACAATGCCCATCACCTCAGTAGTCAAGGACCCGGAGGCGCTGACCCTCGTCGTCGTCGCTGATTTCACCGTTCCGCTCCGGCGTCTCTGGGACGCCTACGCCGACCCGCGCCAACTCGAGAAGTTCTGGGGGCCACCCACGTGGCCCGCGACGTTCGTCCGCCACGACCTCGCGCCCGGCGGCCTGTCCGAGTACTACATGACCGGCCCCGACGGTGACCGCTCCGGCGGCTACTGGGAGTTCCTGGCGGTCGCGGAGGGACGCTCGTTCGAGGTCCTCGACGGCTTCACCCGCGACGACGGCGAGCCCAACACCGACATGCCGTCCATGCGTATGGTCTTCGAGTTCGCCGAGACGGACGGCGGCTCGCGCCTCACCACGACCACCCACTTCAACAGCCTGCCCGAACTCGAGCAACTCCTCGAGATGGGCATGGAGGAGGGCATGACCTCCGCCATGGGGCAGATCGACGACGTGCTCGCCGACCTGCGGAGCTTCGCCGCCGACCGCGCCACGAGCGCCCAACTGCTGTCCGACACCACGGTCCGGATCAGCCGGGTCGTGCGCGGGACCCCGGAGCAGGTGTGGGCCGCCCACCACGATCCGGAACTGCTGCGGCAGTGGTGCTACGGGCCCGAAGGCTGGGAGTTCACCGAATGTGTCACGAGCACGAAGCCGGGGGACCGGCACCGCTACGCGTACGCGCCGACCGACGGCACGGAAGGCCAGGGGTTCGCCCTGGTCGGCGAGCTGCTGGAGACCGACCCACCGCATCGCGAGGTGTTCCTGGAGACGATGGAGGGCGTCGACGGCCCGGCCACCCGCAACGAGCAGACGCTCACCCCCGTCGACGGTGGCACGCTGATCTCGCTCGTGGTGACCTACGACAGCCGCGAACAGCGCGACGCGATCCTGGGCACCGGCATGACCGACGGCATGGAGATCAGCTACGCGCGCCTGGAGGAAACTGTGCTGGCAGGAGGACGCCCATGAGGACCCTGATCATCACGGCATTCGTCTCGCTCGACGGCGTGATGGAGGCCCCGGGTGGAGAAGAGGGATACCGCAACGCGGGGTGGACGTACCGGAACGTGGCGTTCGACCCGGCCGCATACGAACTCAAGGGGCGGGAGCAGGAGGAGGCTGCGGCGCTGCTGCTGGGCCGCCGGAGCTATGAGGCGTTCGCGCCGATCTGGCCCACGATGACCGACGACTTCGCCCGCTACAACGAACTGCCCAAGTACGTGGTGTCGGAGACGCTGCGCAATGAGGATCTGGTGGACGACTGGGGGCCGATCGCCATCCTCCGGTCGGTGGAGGAGGTGGCTCTTCTCAAGGAGACCGAGGGCGGCCCGATCCTGGTGCAGGGCAGCGGGACGCTCGGGCACGCGCTCGCCGACGCCGGGCTGGTGGACCGCTACCACCTGCTGGTCTTCCCCCTGCTCCTCGGCGCCGGCAAGCGCCTGTTCAGTGCGGCCGACAGGGACGCGCAGTCGCTGGCGCTGGTCGAGCACGAGGCCTACGGGAACGGGATCCAGAAGATGATCTACGACGTGGTGCGCTCGTAGGCCTGGGCGGGAGCTGCTCAGGCCCCGCGGAGCTCGGACATGCGCAACGCGAGGCGTAGTTCGAGCGCGCGGTCGCCCCGCCGCCAGCCCGGGCCCAGGACGGCGTCGAGTCGCTCGAGCCGTTGATACACCGTGTTGACGTGCACGAACAGTCGCGCGGCGGTGGCCGACGGGCTGCCCTCGGCGGCGAACCACGCCTGCAACGTCTCGAGCAGGGCGGTGCCGCGCGCGCGGTCACTGGCGCGGACGGGTCCCAGGTGGCTCTCGATGAATCGGCCCACGAATTCGCGGTCGACCTCGCTGAACAGCAGGCCGTACAGCCCCAGCTCCTCGGTCGCCGCGCCGCCGCCTTCGCGGTCCAGTGCGATGAGCAGCCGGGCGGCCCGCCGGGCTCGTTCCACGTGGTCGACGACTCCGCCTCCGCCGTCGGCCCCGTCGAGTCCGGGCAGGCCGGCGATGGGGCCGGAGGCGCCGACCGTGGCGCGGTGGGATGACAGGCGGCCGGCCGCGTCCCGGGCGGTGGCGCCGGCGTCCGATCCGGGAAGGAGCATCACGGCCCGGTCGCCATAGGTGGTGACCAGCCCGCCGGCGGTGCGGGCGAGTGCGCGACATTCGGTCTGCAGGGCGCGCGTCATGCGGGCTTCTGGCGGGGTGATGACCATCGCGACGAGGTCCGAGTCCACATTCACCCCGAGCAGGTCGGCGCGCCGGCTGAGGGACTCGAGGTCGTGCTCGCCGGGGGAGAGGAGCTCGGCGAGCAGCTCGCCCCGCACGCGGTTGTCGGCCTCGTCGCGCGCCTGGTGGCCGAGGAGGAACAGGGCGATCACGGACGCGACCCGGACCAGTGCGACGCCGGCCGTCGGGGCGCCGCCGCGGCTGCCGAACGTGACGTAGCCGAGGTGGTCGGGGCCGGTGACGATCGGGGTGACGACGACGACGTGGCCGTCCACACGCCGGGAGATGAGTCCGGCCGGTCGCTCCTGGTCCGTCGTGACCTCGTGCAGGACCCTCAGGAGCAGGTCGACCGGCGGACCCTCGGTGGACCGGGCGGAGCCCAGCTCCCGGTGGGCGAGGTCGTACACGGCTGCGGTGCCGCCTTCGATGTCCACGAGCAGGTCCACGATCTCGGGCACCGTGGCCCCGCCCACCACCAGCTCGGTGAGTCGCTGATGGGTCTCGACGGTGGAGGCGAGGGTCGCGGTGCGGGCGCGTTCGGCGTCCAGGGCGTCGCGGGTCTCGTCGAGTTCCCGGCGGCGCCGTGATGCGCGTTCGGCGGCGGTGAGTGCGGCGGAGATCTGGTCGGCGAGCAGCGCGAGCAGGGTGATCTCGTCCTGCGCGAAGTCCCGTTCGGAGCGGTCCGAGGTGAACAGCATCCCGGTGAGGCGGCCGTGGGTACGGACGGGGACGCCGAGGATCGCCAGAACGCCCTCGTCGATGATGATCGGGTCGATGACGTGCGTGTACTGCTCGTCTGCCAGGTAGTTGCGGGTCCAGCGCGGGGCCATGGCTTCGGCCACCTGACCGCCTAGTCCGAGTCCCATGCCGAGCCGGATGGTGTCGAACTTGGGGCTGGTGGCGCCCTCGGCCATCCGCATGTACGTGTCGCCTCGCTCGGGGTCGAGCAGCATGACGTAGGCGAGATCGGTCCCCACGAGCTGGCGGGCCCTGCGGATGGCGATGTGCAGGACCGCGTCCTCGTCCTGGGCGGAGGCCAGTTCGGCGGCCGCGTCCAGGACGTCGCGGAGCCCGCGGGTGAGGTCGGCGGACACGGTCAGCGGCCGGTGAACCCGGCCTTGCCGGGACCGTTGTCGATGAACGACTGCATGCCGATCTGGCGGTCCTCGGTGGCGAACAGGGCCGCGAACAGGGCGCGCTCGATGCTCAGCCCGGTGTCCAGATCCACCTCGATGCCGCGGTCGACGGCTTCCTTGACCGCCCGGAGTGCGATGCG
Organism: Dietzia sp. NPDC055877; assembly: GCF_053615975.1. Lineage (NCBI taxonomy): Bacteria > Bacillati > Actinomycetota > Actinomycetes > Mycobacteriales > Dietziaceae > Dietzia > Dietzia sp. NPDC055877. Next base: position 70,775 of record NZ_JBSHCV010000002.1, read on the forward strand.
GGGGCCGCCCACGAACTGCCGGGCCCACTCGAGAGCGCGGGCGGTGGACTGCCCGTCGGGGACGACCTCCTCGACGGCGCGGAGTTCGAGGGCCTCGGCAGCGGTGAGGGTGCGGCCGGTCAGGCACAGGTCCTTGGCCACGGCCGGACCGACGAGCCGTGCCAGTCGCTGGGTGCCGCCGGCGCCGGGGATGATGCCGAGCAGGATCTCGGGCTGTCCGAGCTTGGCCTTTGACTCGGCGATCCGGCGATCGCAGCAGAGGGCGAGCTCCATGCCGCCGCCCAGGGCCGCGCCGGTTATCGCGGCGACGGTGGGCTGGGGGATCGCGGCCACGGCGGTGAACGCCGACTGCAGGTCGCGGGCCTCGGAGACCATCTGCGCATACGACATGTCGCGCATCTCCTTGATGTCCGCGCCGGCCGCGAAGACGCGATCGCTACCTGTGAGGACCACGGCCTCCACGTCGTCGCGCCCCGAGACCTCCGAAGCGACTGCACGCAGTTCTTCCTGCATCGCACGGGACAGGGCGTTGACCGGCGGACGGTTGAGCGTGATCAGGGCGACGCCGTCTGTCATATCCAGGGATAGGGATTCATACATCGAAGGGCTCCAAGACTAGGGGGAATCTCCATTGTATGTGAATCAGACCACTCCTACGGTCAGGGCATGCAGAACAACGTGAGTGAGGTCACAGATCGGCGGGCGGTTCCCTGGCGCCCGCCCCTCGAGCCCGACGGCTTCCACTGGGAGATCCCGGAGCGATTCAACATCGGTGCCGCGTGCACTGACGCGCATCCGCCGGAATCCCCCGCGATCGTGGTGGACCGCGGCGACGCCCCACCGGAGATCACGACCTTCGGCGACCTCGGCGCCCGTGCCCGCCGGCTCATCACCTTCCTGCGCGACCACGGGGTCGGTGAGGGCGACCGCATCGCGGTGATGTGCGCACAGTCCGCCGAGACCGCCGTGGCCCACATGGCCGCATATCTGATGGGCGCCATCGCGGTGCCGCTGTCGGTGAAGTTCGGCCCGGAGGCGGCCCTGTTCCGCATGGGCGACTCGGGCGCGGTCGCCGCCGTGTTCGACGCGGACTGCCACGAGCGTCTCGCCGACGAGCTCGCCGGGCTGCCCGAGCTGCGCCTCGTCCTCGTCACCGGGGCCGAGCCGGAGGCCCCAGCGAGACCGGGGGAAGATGCGCTCACCGTGCTCCCGCTGTCGGTCACGGACTCGGCCGACGTCGCCGTCGTCGTCCCCGACACCGGCCCCGACGACCCCGCGCTGCTCATCTACACCTCTGGGACCACCGGCCAGCCCAAGGGCGCCCTCCACGGTCATCGCGTGGTGCTGGGTCACATGCCCGGGGTGGTGCGCGCGCTCGACGGCTTCCCCCGGCCCGCCGCGACCGGTGAGACCGGCGACGTGTTCTGGACCCCCGCCGACTGGGCCTGGGCCGGCGGCCTCCTCGACGTGCTGCTGCCCAGCCTCTACAGCGGCGTCCCCGTGGTGGCCTCCGATCGTCGACCGAGCCCCGAGACCGTCGAGCACGCCCTCCGGCGACACGGTGTGACCTGCTCGTTCCTGCCTCCGACCATTCTCAAGATGATGCGTGCCTCCGACGTGGACTACTCCCGTACCGGACTACGGGCCGCGTTCTCCGGCGGCGAGGCACTGGGCGAGGCCGTGGCCGAATGGGCATGCGAGTCCCTCGGTGTGCGGGTCAACGAGATCTACGGGCAGACCGAATGCAACCTCATCGTGGGCACCTGCCACGCCCGATTCGACACCCCGCCCGGCTCTATGGGCCGTCCCACACCCGGGTTCGACCTGGTGCTGCTCGACGAGATCGGTCACCCTGTCGGCCCCGGGGCGGTGGGCGAGATCTGCGTGCGACTCCCCAGCCCCAACGCCTTCCTGCGCTACTGGAACGCCCCCGACAAGACGGCGGAGAAGACCGCCGACGACGTGCTGCACACCGGTGACCTGGCGACGGTCGACGACCACGGGAACTACTGGTTCTCGGGCCGCAACGACGACCTGATCTCGACCGCCGGCTATCGGGTGGGCCCCGGCGAGATCGAGGACCAGATCCTGCGGCACCCGTCCGTCGAGATGGTCGCGGTGATCGGCGTGCCGGACGAGCTACGGGGAGAGGCGATCGTCGCGTACATCGTCGCCGCTGACGGTGTCACCGGCTCCGACGAGTTGGCCGCCGAGATCCAGACCTTCGTCAAGGAGCGCCTGGCCTTCTACCAATATCCGCGGGAGGTCGTCTTCCTGGACGAGCTGCCCACCACCAACACCGGCAAGATCCGCCGGGCGCAGCTGCGCTCGGATCACGGGCGCTGAACCCTCCACTCTCCCGAAGACTGACTCCTTCTCAAAGACTGTCTTCTTCTCAAAGGATCTGCAATGAACAATCCCGTAGTCATAGGTGTGGTGCTGGCCTACTTCGTGCTGATGTTCGCCATCGGAGCGTGGGCCAACACCAAGATGAAGTCGGCGAAGGAGTTCCTGGTGGCCGGGCAGTCCCTCGGCTTCTTCGTGATGGCCATCGCGAGCTTCTCCTCCATCCAGTCCGGCTGGGGCATGGTCGGCGGCACCGGCCAGACCTACGCGTGGGGCTTCCAGGCCCTCATCGCCGTGGGACTCTTCGCGCCGTTCGGCTTCGCCGTGGCCTGGTTCCTGCTGGGCAGCCGACTTAACTGGATCGGCAAGAAGCACAGCGTCTACTCGGTGCCCGACCTCATCCGCGTGCGCTTCCAGGACAAGACCTCGCACGCCACCATGTCCGTCGCGGTGTTCGTGGCGGCTGTGGCCTACATGACGGCACAGGTCACCTCGATCGGAGTGATCATCTCGCTGCTGCTCGGCACCTCGGTCGCGACCAGCGCGTGGATCGGCTCCCTCGTCGTGGCCGCGTACACGATGGCCGGCGGCATGCTCGCGGCCGTGTGGACCGACCTCGTGCAGGGCGTGCTGATGGTAGTCATGTCCGTGGGGCTGTTCTTCTTCGCCATCCAGATGGCCGGCGGATGGGTCCCCATGCTCGACACCATCTCCTCGGCCAGCGCCGAACTCCTGTCGATCGACGGCGTCAAGTCGCCGACCTACATCTTCGCCTTCGGGTTGCTGATCTTCGTCGGCGCCGTGGGACAGCCGCAGCTGCTCACCAAGTTCCTCATGCTGCGCGACATGACCCAGCTCAAGTGGGGCGCGGCGGTGGCCGGCATCGCGTACGGCGTCACGACCCTGTTCTCGGTCGGGATCGGCCTGGCCACCCGGTCCATGGTGGTGACCGGGGACGCCCCCGAGCTGGCGAACATCGACGACACCGCCATCTGGTTCCTCGATTCGGTCACCCACCCGATCGTCGGCGGCATCGCGCTGACCGGGCTGCTGGCCGCGATCATGTCCTCGGCCTCGAGCTTCATCACCATCGGCGCGTCCTCGATGATGCGTGACCTGCCCTCCGCGTTCGGTATCAAGGTGGTCCGTGAACTGCTGTGGAGCCGCATCTCGAGCCTGGTCCTGGTGGTCCTGTCCGTGCTGCTCACCCTGTTCCTGTCCCAGGTGGTGTTCCTGCTCGGCGCGTTGGGGTGGGCCGCCTTCGCCGCGGCGATCGTCGGGCCCGTGGTGATGTCGATCTACTGGCATCGCGCCACGGCCACCGCTGCGACCGTCACTGTGATCTTCGCGATCGTCGGCAATCTCGTGATCAGTTCCCTCGCCGCACGAGAGGTCATCACGATGCCCGCGTACATGCAGGTCGGGGGTATCTCGCTGCTCGTGTCGATCCTGCTGTTCTACGTGGTCTCGCTCATGACCTCCAACCGTCACCCCGATGCCACGCTGGCCCACCTCTACGGCGGGTCGACCACGTCGGGCGATGGCGCGGCTGCTCGTGTCGTCGCCACATCCACCGAAAGGAACGACCATGTCTGAGCCCGTTCTCGACGCCGCCCTGGCCCCCGAGCCTGACCACAAGCGCGCGGACATGTTGATCCACGCCTTCGCCGCGGTCAGCGCGTTCGCACTGGTCGGCATGCTCATCGATGTGTGGCAGATGGTGTTCCTCACCGTGCCGCTGTTCGCGGTGGTCCTGATGCTCAAGGGTTCGTTACGCTCCGACGGCACCTGGGAGAGGCAGTCCACGATCGGGATCATCGGTCACTGCGCGGTCCTGGCCGGACTCGTGGCGTGGTCGATCCTGTCCTACAACAGCGACACCAATCTCTGGGGCATCCCTATGTCCATGGCCGTGATCGTCTACTTCATCTGGCCCTACACCGCCGTGGTGGCCGGACTGCTCTATGCGTTCGTGTTCGATCGCACCATCGACGAGAAGCGGCTCGCCGGGATCGCCGCCTGAGTCCGCCCGACCCCGACCGGCCCGCCTGGCCTTGGGTGCCCTGCAGGCGCCGTGCAGGGCGCCCCATGTCAGCGGACATACTTCACGCCTGATCCGGGCGGGGCTCGGGCGGGGCTCCAGGCGGGAAGTGGGCCCAGGACGTCGGTGGCCGCGGCCGTGATGGCAGCCCTCGTGGCACGGCCGCGCGGTGGCGCGTGCGTGACTGAACCGCCGTGACCTGCGGTGCCCTGAACAGCCTCTCCAGGGCGCCGCAGGTCAGCGGGGTCGCACTCGACTCGGGTACGGACGCGTGTTTACAGATCCCCGGGCAGCTTGTCGCGGCGGATGTCGCGCCAGGCGGGCTGGCGCATGTGGCCGTCGTCCGTAAAACCCTGATGGCGGACCTCCACGACGAGCCTGGGCAACACCCAGATCGCGTCGCGGCGCGCGTCGGAGGGCAATTGCCCGACGAACGGACTGGACTTGCGCCGCAGCGGTTCGAGTTCGTCGAGCATCGCCCGCCGCTGCCGGTCGGTGAAGCCGGTGCCCACCCGGCCGATGTAGGTCAGGCCGGTCTCCGTGGGCAGCCCGAGGAGCAGCGAGCCGAGCCCGCCGGAGAGGCCGCCCTTGCCCGGCCGCCACCCGCCCACCACGGCGTCGGTGGTGGTGAGCAGCTTCTGTTTGAGCCAGGCTCGCGACCGCCGCCCCGACTCGTACCGGGAGTCGCGACGCTTGGCGACGATGCCCTCCCAGCCGAACTTCTCCGCCTCCGCGAGGGCACGATCGCCGGGTCCGTCCAGCACTCCCGGCACCTGCACGCGCGGGACCTCGGCCAGTGGGGGCGTGAGCAGATCCAGTACCTCCCGCCGTCGCGACCATGGCTGCGAGCGTAGGTCCACGCGATCGAGCTCCAGTACATCGAAGACGAACAGATGCACCGGTGCGATCGAGGCATCCGTCCCCTCGGCCCCTGCCTGTTTGGCCAGCGCCGCGAAGTCCGGGACGCCGGCGGAGTCGAGCACCACGAGCTCGCCGTCGAGCACCGCCGGCCGGCCCAGCGCCTGCGCGAGACCGGGGAAACCGTCGGTGAGCCAGTCCATAACGTTGCCGTTGCGGCTGACCATGCGGGCCTGCTCGCCGTTCGTCGCCACCGTCACGCGGTAGCCGTCCCACTTGCCCTCGAACGCCCACTTCTCGCCGGGCAGCTCGGTCACCGTGGCGGCGGTGGGGATCATCGGCAGCGGGGGAGCGTCGGTTCGGTCGGCGCCGCCGGACCCGCTGCCCGAGTCGCCGGACGATCCGCCGCCCGAGCGCCGGGCGGCCCCCCTGCCCGACCCTCGTGCCCGCTTGTCGCCCTCGGGATACGACGACTTGGGGTTGTCGCGCCCCCCGTAGAAGGAGTCGGGCGACTGGTCCTTCATGTATTGCACGATCCACTGGTTCTTCTCCGCGCTGGTGCGCACGAGCACGTATCGGCCGGAGACCTTGTCGCCGTGCAGCCACACGATGATCTCGTCGGAGCGCCACTTTTCGCACTCGTACCAGCCCTGATCCCAGATGGTCATGTGGCCGGCGCCGTACTCGCCCTTGGGGATGGTGCCCTCGAACGTCTCGTAGCCGAGCGGGTGGTCCTCGGTGTTCACCGCCAGCCGCCGGTCCTTGGGCTCGGTCGGCAGGTTCTTGGGCACGGCCCACGACGCCAGCACCCCGTGGTGCTCGAGCCGCAGGTCGAAATGCAGGCGCCGGGCATGGTGCTCCTGGATCACGAAGATCGGCCCGTCGACGTCGTCGCGATCGGTCTCGACCTCACCCTCGAACGGCTCCGGCGTGTTCCGGCGATCCCGCTTGCGCCGGTACTCGGCCAGGCTCGTGACCACGGCGTCCTCGCTGGCGGGCTTGGCGTCGCAGCCCTCGACGTCGGTCGAGCTGGTGTCGGCGGGCTCGGGGTCCTCGTCATCGGACGACGACGAGCTCTTCTTGCCGCCCCTCGATTTCTTGGCCCGCGATGCCGAACCGGCCGAGGACTTCCCGCCTTCGGATCCAGCCTTCTTTGCCGGGGTCTTCTTCGCGGCCGATTTAGTGGCCGACTTCTTCTTGGCCGAACCGGAACCGGAACCTGAGCCCTCGAGCCCGTCGAGGAGGTCGCCGTCGGAGTCCAGCCGCTTGAGGACGTCGTCCCAGTGCAGGTGCGCGAGTCCGCCGTCGCCGAGTTCCTCCCAGGAGCGGGGCGCGGCGACCCAGGGTTCGGCGCGCCCTCGCAGGGAGTAGGGAGCGACGGTGGTCTTGGCGCCGCTGTTCTGGCTCCAGTCCACGAACACCTTGCCCGAGCGGATCGAGCGCTTCATGGTGGCGGTGACCAGGTCGGGCGTCTGCTTCTCCAATGACTGCGCGATCTGCTTGGCCACGGCGGCGGCGCTCTTGGACGTCACCGCCCGGTCCAGGCGGGCGTAGAGGTGGATGCCCTTGGAGCCGCTGGTCACGGGGAATGCGTCCAGCCCGGCCTCGGAGAGGAGGTCGCGGACGCGCAGGGCCACCTTCGCCGTGGTGTCGAGATCCACGTCCTCGCCGGGGTCCAGGTCGATGACGATGCGCCGTGTGCGCCCGGGCTCGGCGTTCTCGAGGGTCCACTGCGGCACGTGCAGTTCGAGGGAGGCCTGCTGCGCGAACCACGCCAGCGTCGCGGGGGAGTCGAGCACCGGGTAGCGAACGGTGCGCGAGGAATGCTCGATGGCGACCCGCGGTACCCAGTCGGGCGCGTGCTGGGGGAGATTCTTCTCGAAGAACGACTTGTCGTCTGTGCCATCGGGCCAGCGCTTGCGGGTGACCGGCCGGCGGCCGGCGTATGTCATGAGCAGCGGCGCGACGGCCAGGTAGTACTCCAGCACCTCGGCCTTGGTGGTGCCGGTGGTCTCGTAGAGCACCTTGTCGGGATGGGTGAAGCGCACGGTCTGCCCGTCGACCTCCACCGATTCCTTTTGCCCCTTGCTAGCCATGGCCCCACTCTCGCATCTGCGTCCGACGCCGGCGACCGGCATCGGTCCTACACAGGAGTCCTCTCTGCCGGCATCTTCCTGGGCGGGCGCGGAACGAACCGAGACACCCGCTCGACGACCCGGGCGTAGTCGGGACGACGTTCGAGGCTTCGCCGGTCCATCATCGGGATACTCACCGCCAGGAACATCGCCACCATGGCGGCGACGCCCGAGAACACCCACCACGCGCCGGGGTGGGCCGCGAAGCCGAACAACGCCATCGAGAACCAGATCCCGCACTCGCCGAAGTAATTGGGATGCCGGGACCACGACCACGCCCCGGTGTCCATCACCTGGCCCGGCGTGCGGGTGGCGAGGAACCGATGCATCTGCAGATCGGCGATCGTCTCCAGGGCCAGCGCGGCCACGCCCACTACGAAGGCGACAACGTCGAGCCACCCGAGCGGCTCGCCGGCCCTTGTGGCGACCACATAGACCGGGATGAGACCCGCGAAGACCTGCAGGGTCGGGAAGACGTGGATGCCGAGCAGGTCGGCGGCGAACTCGAAGCGGCCGGCCTTCGCCCGGACCATCGGGTACCGCCAGTCCTCGTGGTGCATGCCGGGGAAGGTGCGGATCCAGTTCGCGGTCAGGCGGACCGCCCACGCCAGCAGTACGGTCATCATCACCCACCAGCGGGCGTCGTCCACCCCTGCGTCCGCGGCAACCCACCAGTAGAAGGCCAGCAGCGGCGGAATGACCGACCAGTAGGCGTCGTAGAAACTCGAGTTCCCGTAGATCCGGCTGGCCGCGAAGACCACCAGCGTGGCGATCAGGTCGGCGATCAAGCCGTCCAGCCACAGCCGGCCGGTGTCAGGCCCCCACGTCAGCCAGGCGAGTCCCGCGGCGACGGCGATGACGTAGGCGATCCCGATCCGCAGAAGTGACGCCCCTCGACCCATGGGAGGAGGGTAATGAGCGCCGCCCGCCCCGGCCGGCGGAACGGCGGAATCTGGTGCGACACGGCGGCGCCGCGCCTGGCGGTGTCGAGAACCCGATAGCGGTTCCGTCCCCCTGGTGAAGCGACCACACTGGGTCGCACGACCCGAGGAGGACCGTCATGGCCAAGTACCTGATGCTCAAGCACTACCGGGGTTCCGCCCCCGAGCAGCCCACCTATCCACCCATGGCCGAGTGGACGCCTGAGGAGGTGTCCGCGCACATCCAGTACATGAACGACTTCGCTGCCCGGTTGGAGGAGTCCGGCGAGTACGTGGACGCCAACGCGCTGTCGGAGTCGGGGACATGGGTGCGGTTCGACGGGGAGGGGCGTCCGCCGCTGACGGACGGTCCCTTCGCCGAGACCAAGGACCTCATCGCCGGCTGGATGGTGATCGACGTGGCCGGCTACGAGCGTGCGGTGGAACTGGCCGGCGAGTTGTCCGCCGCCCCGGGGCCCGGTGGGGAGCCGATCCGCGAATGGCTCGAGTTGCGGCCACTGCTCACCGGTATGGGGGAGGTCGAGGGCTGAGCCCGTGGATGATCCGGATCTGCGGGCGCTGACCCCGCAGGTGATCGGCGTCCTCGTCCGGCGCGGGGCGGATTTCGCGGCGGCCGAGGACGCCGTGCAGGAAGCACTGCTCGAGGCGCTGCGCTCCTGGGCCGTCGATCCGCCGCGCGACCCCCGCGCCTGGTTGATCACGGTGGCGTGGCGCAGGTTTCTCGACGCGACCCGGTCGGAGGCCGCCCGTCGGCGCCGCGAGGAGGTGATCGAGGTTGAGCGTGCAGATGAGGCGACGGGGCCAGCGATGGATGACACCCTGTGGCTGTACTTCCTGTGCGCCCACCCGTCGTTGCCCGTGCCCTCGGCCATCGCGCTGACACTGCGCGCGGTGGGAGGACTGACCACCCGCCAGATCGCCCGTGCGTTCCTGGTGCCGGAGGCGACCATGGCGCAGCGCATCAGCCGCGCCAAGCGCACCCTCGCCGGCCGACGGCTGGACCGGCCCGGCGACGTGGCGACCGTGCTGCGGGTTCTGTACCTGGTGTTCAACGAGGGGTACACCGGGGAGGTGGACCTGGCCGCCGAGTCGTTGCGCCTCGCGCGGCAGCTGTCGAGGTCGATCGACCACCCCGAGGTTCGGGGATTGTTGGCGCTCATGGTGCTCCATCACGCGCGCCGGGCGGCCCGGACGGACGACCACGGCGAGCTGGTGCCCCTCGCCGAGCAGGACCGGAGCCGGTGGGATCAGGGCGCGATCGCCGAGGGCATCGCGATACTGCAGGCGGCGCTCGCACGCGATCAGCTGGGGGAGTACCAGGCACAGGCGGCGATCGCCGCACTGCACGCCGACGCCCCATCCACCACCGAGACGGACTGGGTGCAGATCGTGGAGTGGTACGACGAGCTGCTGGCCCTGCGTGAGAACCCAGTCGCGCGGTTGAACCGGTCGGTGGCGGTGGGGCACGCCGACGGCGCGCGCGCCGGGCTGGCCGCTCTGGCCGAGGTGCCGGAGACGCTGGCGAGGCGCAGCGCGGCGCAGGCGTACTTGTACGACATGGCAGGGGACCGCGCGCGGTCGCGCGAGCTCTACCGCCGAGCGGCCTCGGAGGCGACCTCATTGCCCGAGCAGCGGTACCTCGCACGGAAGGCGGGCGAAGGCGTGGGGGCGCCATGACCGACGCGAGCGCGCTATGCCCGTCCGGCTGCCCCGGGCCCCGATCCGGCGCATACTGCCCCCATGCGATCCATCTGGAAGGGCGAGGTCTCCTTCGGCCTGGTGAACGTGCCGGTCAAGGTCTACGCGGCGACGGAGGACCACGATCTGCGGGCGCGGCAGGTCGACAAGAACGACGGCGTGCGGATCCGCTACAAGCGGGTGCGTGACGACAACGGCGACGAGGTCGAGTACGGCGACATCGCCAAGGCGTACGAGTCCGACGAGGGCGAGATGGTGATCCTGACCAAGGAGGACCTGGCCAGCCTGCCCGTTGAGCAGAACCACGAGATCGAGGTCACCGAGTTCGTGCCCGCCGATCAGGTGGACCCGGTGGCTTTCGACAACGCCTATTTCCTGGAGCCGGCGTCGCGCTCGAACCGCGCGTACATCCTCATGCGTGAGGCTCTCGAGTCGACTGATCGGCTGGCTATCTGCACGTTCACGCTGCGCAACCGGACCCGCCTGTGTGCTCTACGGGTGTATAAGGACGTGTTGATGCTGCAGACGCTGCTGTGGCCGGACGAGATCCGCCCGGCGATCCTTGAGGGGCTGGACAAGGAGGCCACGGTGCGGCCGCAGGAGGTCAAGATGGCGGCGTCGCTCATCGAGACCATGGCGGCGGATTTCGAGCCGGAGAAGTACGAGGACGACTACCAGAACCAGCTCAAGGAACTCATCGAGGCCAAGGCCGCCGGTGGTGAGGCATTCACGGTGGAGGAGCGGGAGAGCTCCGACGACGACGGGGACGACGAGGTCGCCGACCTCCTCGCCGCCCTGCGCGCGAGCGTGAAGGACCGCGGCGGGGACGTGGATGACTCCGACGACGACAAGCCCGACGACGACAACGGTTCCGGTTCCCCGACAAAGGCAGCGGCCAAGAAGAGCACCAGGTCGTCCACCAAGAAGGCCCCGGCCACGAAGTCGGCGGAGAAGAAGTCCGCCGCGAAGAAGCCTGCCGCGAAGAAGGCCGCCGCGAAGAAATCCACGGCCAAGAAATCGACGGCGTCGAAGTCGACAGCCAAAAAGGCCCCGGCCACGAAGTCGACGGCCCGCAAGACGCCGGCCAAGAAGTCGGCCTGATGGCCGGCCGGACCGTTCCCGACCCGGCCGCCGAGCTGGCCGACCGCGCGGCGGACCTTCTCCCGTGGCTCCGCGACCTCTATCGCCATTTCCACCGGCATCCGGAGCTCAGCATGACAGAGCATGCGACGGCGGACCGGATCGAGCGGGAGCTCGCCGCGCTGGGTCTCGAACCGCAGCGCATCGCCGGGACCGGTGTCGTGGCGGTCATCGGCAACGGCGAGGGGCCCACGGTCCTGGCCCGCGCGGACATCGACGCGCTGCCGATCGAGGAGGACACCGGCCTGGAGTACGCCTCCCGGGCTCCCGGCGTGATGCACGCGTGCGGCCACGACGCGCACGCGGCGGCGTTGCTGGGCGCCACCCGCATCCTGGCCGAGCACCGGGATGTGTGGTCCGGCACGTACATCGCGGTGTTCCAGCCGGGGGAGGAGACGGCCGCCGGCGCCCGGGCGATGGTCGACGGCGGCCTGCTCGAACGGGTCCCGCGGCCGGATGTGGCGCTGGGGCAGCACGTCATGCCGACCGCGGCCGGCACGATCGGCACGGTGACGGGCCCGGTCCTGTCGGCCGGCGATTCGCTGAAGATCACGATCCACGGCCGAGGCGCGCACGGTTCGATGCCGCACACGGCGGTGGACCCGGTGGTGGTGGCGTCGTCGATCGTCCTGCGCCTGCAGACGATCGTCTCGCGTGAGGTGGAGCCGGGGACGTTCGCTGTCGTGACGGTCGGTTCGATCTCCGCGGGCGCCAAGGCCAACATCATCCCGGACTCGGCCGAGCTGCTGCTCAACATCCGCACGTACGACCCGGCGGTGCGCGAGCAGGTGATCTCGGCGATCGAGCGCATCGTCCGCGCGGAGTGTGTGGCGGCCGGGGCCCCGGCCGATCCGGACTTCCTCTACTACGACCAGTACCCGCTCACCCGCAACGACCCTGCGGTCACGGACACGGTCACCGAGGCCTTCGTCGCCTACTTCGGCGCGCGCGCGGTGTACGAGGCCGGTCGGGTCACAGCGTCGGAGGATTTCTCCCTGATTCCGGACGCGTTCGGTGTGCCGTACACGTACTGGACCGTCGGCTCGGTGGACCCCGACCGCTACCGGGACGCGCTCTCCCCGGGCATGGTGAGTCGCGAGATCCCGGCCAACCACTCGCCGCGCTTCGCGCCGCTGGAGGAGCCGACGCTCCTCACGGCCACGCGCGCGCAGGTGGTGGCGGCGCTGGCCTATCTGGGCGCCGAGCGTCCGGCTGCGGTAGCACGCCCGAACGGGGGCTCCGAACTCACTTGACAGTTGTGAAGTCGCAGATGTGTGGCTACCCTCGGGTTTGTCGGTGGCGAAAGCTGATATCCCCCCGCCAGCTGTCGCCGACTCTGCAGCGATGTGCGGATGCCGCAGACCCGCCCCCCGGGTCGCGACCCCGCGTCGTGCGTCAGAATCGCCGGTGCCGCGTTGTCCCCCCTCCGCGGCCCCGGCGATTCCCTTATTTGGCCCATCCGGGCGTCGGGCGACTGGCCGGCTGGTGTCAGCCGACCTCCTCGTCGTCGTACTCCTCGGCTTCCTCGGGTCCTGGCTCGATCACCGGCACCTCGACGGACTGCTCGGCCACGTCGGCCGGGTCGGCCTCGCCGACGGAGCCGGCATCGACAGGCGCGGGCTCATACTCCTCCCGCGCCGTGACCGGATCGGGATCGGGCGTGTATTCCTCGGGATCGTGGTCCTCGACACCCATCTGCGTGCCTCCTCGCGTCGTTCCACACTGGGACACCTACTGACTAGCAGTGGTCGCGCCGGGTCGCCACCTGCACCGGTGTGAGGGGGTCGGCTCAGGCCGGGCGCGTGGGCCTGCCGGGTGCGGGGCCGATCCCGGGGTGTCGCGAGGCGAACTCGTCGAGCAGGCCGCACACCGAGGAGCGCACGATCGTGCGCAGCTGGGCGGGCGTGAACGCGTCCGGGGTGATGGTCGAGGTGGTGCCGAGCCCCGAGACCACCGCGAACAACGAGCGGGCCAGCGCGGTGACCTCGTGTTCCGGCGGGGTGCTGCCCAGCGTGACGGCGAGGTGGTCGGTCAGCGCCGAGACCTGCTCCACCACGTAGTCGCGCAGGATCTGGGCCAGTCGCGCGTTGTTGAGGCTGGCGGACTGGTACGCGGTCAGTATCCGCCAGAACCTCTGGGTGTCGACGTTGTGCGGCAGCGTCAGAACCGCGTTGTCGATCCACTCCTCCAGGGTGGTGGACCGCGGAGCGGAACCGGCGGTGAGTTCGGAGAGGGCCGCACGGAGTGCCGCCTCGAGCAGGTCTTCTTTGTCCGCGTAGTAGTGCGAGATGTAGCCCGTGGTGGCCCCCAGGTGCTTGGCGATCCGGCGCATGGAGACGCTGTCCAGTCCGCCGTCGGCGACCAGCTCGCAGGCCGCGGAGGCGATCTCACGCCGGTTCGCGTCGACGCTGGAAGGGGGCATGGCCACGGTCGTCCTCACTTCTGCTCCGGCTGGAAACGGTGTGGTGAGCCGGGCGCTCAAGGGTTCACAGTAATCCACGCGGTGCGCTTGTGACTCCCGACACATCTGGGCTAGCATCGCTGTCCGGACGAGTCCACACAACAGTTGTTATGTGCGGCTGGCGGCAGTCGGCCCACGCGAGACACGAAAGGTCCACACGGATGACCACCACAAGCAGCGAGAACACCACGGCGACATTGGACGGTTCCAACGCCGTCGCGTCAGTAGGGGCTACCGAGGTCGAGCGGATGCTCCCAGCCGAGGTCGCCGAGCGGCGGCTCACCTTTGCCGACGTGCTCGGACGCCGCAGGGGAGACACCCGCCCCGGGATGTTGTTCGAGGACCAGCGCTTCACGTGGGATGAGGTCGTGCGGGAGTCCGAGAAGCGTGCCGTGGTGATTCGTGGACTTCGTCGCGAGGACCGGCCGTTCCACGTGGGCGTTCTGCTGGAGAACGTGCCGGACTACATCTTCCTGATCGGCGCCGGAGCGTTGGCCGGCGCGACCATCGTCGGCATCAACCCGACCCGTCGTGGTGCCGAGCTCGCCGCGGACATCCGGGGTGCGGACTGCGATGTCATCATCACCGATTCCGCGCAGGCCGCACTGCTCGACGGGCTCGACACGGGAGTGGACGCCGACCGGGTCCTCACCATCGACAGCCCGCGGTGGGCCGAGGCGCTCAGCGCGGCGGAGGGCGCGGAGCTCCCCGACGTCCCGGAGGCGCACGACCCCTCCACCATGCTGCTGCTGACCTTCACCTCCGGCTCGACCGGCGCCCCCAAGGCCGTCGTCTGCAGCACCGGCCGCATGGCGTCGCTCTCGGCCATCAACCACCTCTCGTTCACCCGCGAGGATGTCACCTACAACTCGATGCCCCTCTTTCACGGCAACGCGATCTTCTCCTGCTGGGGGCCGTCGGTGTTCAGCGGTGCCACATTCAGCATGCGCCGCAAGTTCTCGGCCTCGGGCTTCCTGCCGGACGTCCTGAAGTTCGGCGCGACCTTCTTCAACTACGTGGGCCGGTCGCTGGCCTACATACTCGCGGTGCCCGAGACGCCGGAGGAGCAGCACACCAGGCTGCGACTGGTGTTCGGTACGGAGGCGTCCCCGCACGACAGGGACGAGTTCGAGCGTCGCTTCGGTACCCGGCCCATCGAGAGCTACGGCTCGTCGGAGGGGGCGGTGGTCATCAGCCTGACGCCGGACTCGCCGCGCAACGCGCTGGGCCTGCCGCCGGAGTTCATGGACGTCTGCGTCCTCGACCCGGCCGGCAACGAGTGCCCCCGTGCCGAGTTCGACGAGAGTGGGAAGCTGATCAACCCGGACGTCGCGATCGGTGAGATCGTCAATCGCACCGGGACGGCGATGTTCGAGGGCTACTACCGCAACCCCGAGGCCACCGCGGAGCGAGTGGATGGTGCCACCTACAGGTCCGGGGACCTGGGATACCGCGACCAGGCGGGATTCTTCTACTTCGCTGGCCGCGGCGGCGACTGGCTGCGCGTCGACAGCGAGAACTTCGCCGCCGCCCCTGTCGAGCGGATCCTGGCCCGGTTCCCGGGCATAGCACTGGTCGCCGTCTACCCGGTGCCGGACTCGCGGACCGGAGACCAGGTGATGGCCACCGTCGAGATGGCGTCGGGTACGACGTTCGACCCGGACGCCTTCGGCCGGTTCCTCACGGAGCAGCCGGATCTGGGCACCAAATGGGCGCCGCGGTTCGTGCGGGTGGTGGAGGACATCCCTGTCACCGCGACGCGCAAGATCGACAAGAAGGACCTGCGTCGCCAGTCGTGGACGGTGGAGGACGCCGTGTACCTCGGTGACACCAAGACCCACGAGTACCACCGGATGGACGACGACGAGAAGGCCGCCCTGCTGGCCGAGTACGACCGCTACGGCCGTTCACCGGCCTGACCCGCACGGGGCTGCCCGGGGCGGCCGGGCGGCCGGGCGGCCCCGAGGCCTGCAAGGCCGAATGCCGGGTGGGCGCCTAGGAGTTGGCGATCGCCAGGATGATCCAGACCGGTAGCCACAGCCCCGCGGTCAGCAGCGTCAGTACCAGGTGCAATGCATGGTTGACGCGGCGACTGTTGTGTACGATCACCGTCTGCTGGAAGGGCTGCGGCGGGTACATGTACCGGTACTGATGCTGGGGGTAGGGACCGGCGCCGACCTGGTGCGGAACCGCCAAGTGCTGGGGGATGAGCTGGTGGGGCGGGGGATACGCGGGAGCCGGCGGGTTCCCGTACGGGAGACCGCCCTCGTGTGCGAGCGGCCCGGGAGCCGCTCGGTCAGACGCCGCATCATGTGGGGCGGGCATGGAGAGGCGCGGGGCCGACCCCGGTGAAGGCGCCGGTGGGAACCTGCGGGTCTCGGCGGACGGGATGCCCGGGTCCCGGGAGTCGAACGCCTCTGTCTGCCCGGCAGGGTAGGCGAGTTCGTTCGCGCGCCGGTCGTGCGCAGGTGAACGGTACTGCTCGTGCATGACACTCTCCTCGGCAGGCTTGGCACCAATGTACGTTGCATGTCCGACACGCTGGGGAGTCGCGACGTCCAGTGTGGTGGTCAGAAGTCCTGGCCGGAGTCGGCGTCGCTGTACCCGCGCCTGCGCAGGTGGAGTCGACGACTGAGCCGGATGACCGGCCGGATCAGCATCTGCACGCTGCCCACGGCGAACAGCGCCGTCGCCGTGGCGGTTGTGGCTTCGGAGAAGAACAGGATGCTGCCCACGACGAACCAGATGCCGATCAGCACGTCGTTGGCGATGCTCAGCGTCTCGTAGCGGTCTCTGAGCACCAGTACGTCGGGGCCGAGGGGGATCCGGGCTGCGTGCGGTTCCGACATGGTCCCGATCCTAAATGTTCTGCACCCGCGCGCACCGTGGGCGGACGGCGTCCGGAATCAGTCCACGTCCGGCGCCCACTGGACGCCGTTGATGTGGCTCCCGCCGTCAACGAACAGCGTGTTGCCCGTCAGGTAGCGGCTCGCGTCGCTCGCGAGGAACGCGGCAACGGGCCCGATGTCGTCGAGCGGGTCACCGACTCGGCCCATCGGGTTCGCGGAGGCCATGCCCGCCGCCATCTGCGGATTCGCCTCGGCCACCCGCCGGTACGCCTCGCTCTGGGCGCCGGGGCAGATCACGTTGCAGCAGACCTGCCGCGGCGCCCACTCGCGTGCCGCGGTCCGGGTCAGGGTGCGTAGGGCCTCTTTGGCGGCGTTGTACTGCACGGAGTACATGTGCGCGTTGACGCCGTTGAGAGAGCACAAGTTGATGACGCGCCCGGTGCCGTGCTTCTCGAGCTCCGGCAATGCCGCCTGCATCGCCCAGAACGCGGCCATCACGGCCATGTCGAAACCGCCACGCAGCTTCTCGTCGGTCATGTTCTCCAGCCGCGCGAAGCCGGAGCCCTTCCACGCGTTGTTGACCAGGATGTCCAGTCGGCCGAAGCGATCCGATGCCGCGGTGACCATCGCCAGGACCTGCTCCTTGTCGGTGACATCGGTGCGGACGAACTCCGCCTCGACCCCCCACTCGTCCCGCAGCCAGGTCGCGGTGTCGGCACCCGCGGTCTCGTCGATCTCCGCCACGATCACCGATGCGCCCTCTCGGGCCAGCGCCGCGGCGATCCCACGACCGATGCCCATCCCGGCTCCGGTTACCACTGCTACACGGCTGTCAAGAGTTCCCATACCCACCTCTAAGTCAGTGCCTTACGAGTTGCTGGTGAAACAAGTTCTACCCGGGTTGGCGGTAGCGCACACGGGTTCGGGGAGATGTGGGTCGTTGCCCGGCCAGGGGTCAGGGGTTCCCGTCGTCGGCCCCACGGGTGACGACCCGGGCCAGGAGGTCGGCCAGGCGTTCGTCGATGCCGACGCGCTCGGGCTCGGGGATGTCGAGCGCGTCGAGCAACGCTCCGCGCAGTACGGGCCATCCGTAGACGGCCGTGAACGCCAACAGCAGTTCGATGTCACCAGCCGGCGGGGGATCGGTCATGCGCCGCAGTTCCGCGGCCGGGCGCTGGGAGGGGTCGAGCATCGGCGGAAAGGCGGCGTCGCGGTCGAGTGCCAGCCAGGCCAGCAGGCGGCTGATCTCGGGGTGCGACGACGCGCCGAGCAGCATGCCGCGGACGGCGTTGCCGGCGTCGTCGGTGTTCTCCAGGCGCGCTGCGCCGAACCGGACCGCATCCTGCATGACTGCGGTGATCAGGGCCTCCTTCCGGCCGATGTGGCGGTGGATCAGTCCGAGGTTCACTCCGGCGGCGTCGGCGATGTCGCGCAGCGGTACCTGTGGGCCACGTTCGGAGAACAGTCGGCGGGCCTCGCGCAGGACGGCCGACCGGATCTCGTCCCTGCCGGTCGGGCGGACCGCGGCCCCGGTCTCGGTCTCGGGCGCGGGCGCCTGTTCGGGAGTCGGACTCTCGCGTTCCATTCCCAAACTGTACACAATTGACTACAGTCGCAGTGGTGCACGTAGAACACGTGCCAGTTCCCCGTGCGAAAGGCCCATGCTGATGACCTCCCGTGACCGCCGCGACGACATCGACGCAATCAAGTCGCTCAAGTACCGCTACCTGCGCTGCGTGGACCTCCGCCTGTGGGATGAGCTCGCCCAGACCCTCGCGCCGGAGGTGACCGCCTCCTACGGCAAGCGCCTGTCCTACACCGGCCGCGACCAGGTGGTCGAGGGGCTCAGGGGGCAGATGACGAACGACGTGGTCACCGAGCACCAGGTCCACCACCCGGAGATCGAGGTCGACGGCGACACCGCGACGGGCCGCTGGTACCTGCAGGACCGGGTGATCGTCCCGGCCTTCGACACGTACATCTTCGGCGGCGCGTTCTATGACGACGCGTATGCGTACATCGATGGCCGCTGGATGATCTCCAAGACCGGCTATGAGCGCACCTACGAGGCCATGATCAACCTCAAGGACGTGCCCAGCTTCCAGCTCAACGACAACCACCTCGCCCCGACCGACGACAAGTAGGAGCGAGGGCGGGCGAGTAGACGGGACGAGCGCATCGGCGTGGAACTGATCGGGGTCGCGGTCCTGTGCGTGGCCGTGGCCTCGGTCATCGGCGGGGCGACGGGTTTCGGCACGTCCCTCATGGCCACCCCGTTCATGCTCATGGCCGGGGTCGGGCTCACGGAGACCGTGGTGATCAACCTCGTAGTGGCCCTGGTGACCCGCGTCGGCGTGACCTACCAGCTGCGCCAGCACATCGACTGGCGCCGGGTAGCGCTGCTCGGCGGGGCCAGCCTGCCGGGGGCGTGGCTGGGCGTGGAGACCGTGAGCATGCTGCCCGAGCAGCACCTCAAGCCCGCCGCCGGCGTGATCACCGTGGTATGCGGCCTGGCCATGGCGCTGCCCACCTCGACAGGCGCCAGGCCGCCGGCGGCGTGGCTCACCGCGGTCACCGGCGCCGTCGGCGGCTACTTCTCCACCACCACCTCACTCAACGGCCCACCCGTCGTGTTGCTGCTCGGCCGGGCCAAGCTGCCGCCGCTGAGCTTCATCGCCGACCTCGCCGGCTACTTCGTCATCACCAGCATCGTCTCCCTGTCGCTGCTGTGGGCGGGTACGGACGTCGACGTCCCGGCGATCCTGCCGATGCTCGCCGCCTGCGTCGTGGCCGGGGTGGTCTTCAACCAGATCGGCATCGCCATCGCACAGCGCCTGCCCACCCACATTTTCCGCTCGGCCGTGATCGCCCTCGTGGTACTCGCCGGGATCGTCACCATCGTCACCTCATGAACCACCATCACCACGGAGGACCAATGTCAGCTCAGTTCCCCAACGATCTCGCCGGCGCCGACCGTGCGAACCGACTGGCCGGAAAGGTCGCGGTCGTCACCGGCGGCGGCCAGGGCGTGGGCCGCGGAATCTCGCTCGGCCTCGCCGAATCCGGCGCCGCGGTCCTGCTCGTGGGCCGCCGACTGAACAAGCTCGAGACCGTGGCCGAGGAGATCCGCGCCGCCGGCGGCACCGCCGAATGCCTGGCCGCCGACATCGTGGAGGAGGGCTCGCCCGAGCTCATCATCTCCACGGCGGTAGAGCGTCTGGGCGGTGTCGACATCCTCGTCAACAATGCGAACATGGCCATGCCGTTGCCGCTGTCGGACTACCCGGATGACGACTTCCGCAAGGCCTTCGAGGGCGGCCCCCGCGTCAGCCTGTCGCTGATGAAGCTGGCCCGCCCGGTGATGGCCGAGCGCGGCGGCGGCACCGTCATCAACCTCGTCACCTCCGCGGCCGTGCGCTGGGACGCCGCCAATTACGGCATCTACGCCGCGGTGAAGGAAGCCGTCCGCGCCCTGACCCGCGCGGCCGCCTACGAATGGGCCGCCGACGGCATCCGCGCCCTCAACATCGCCCCGCACGCCCACAGCCCGGGGCTCGACTGGTGGATGGAGAAGAACCCGGAGGAGGCCGCCGAGTTCGTCGCCGGAATCCCCGCTGGCCGCGTGGGCGACCCCCTGGAGGACATCGGCCGGCCCGTGGCCTGGCTCTGTTCGGCGGAGGCCTCGTACCTGTCCGGTGCGACCATCCCGCTCGATGGCGGCCAGTCCCGGTGGGGCTGACCGGGCCGCAGCCGTTGTCGTCGTCGCAATACTCACCCCACACCCCCACAAGGAGCCCCTCGCCATGAGCACCGACCCCCGCGACGCCCTGGCGCTCGCCGCCGACATCCGCGCCGGCGACCTCGACCCCGCCGACGTGCTGGAGCAGGCCATCGGCCGAATCGAGGCCCACGACCCGGAGCTCAACGCCATGGTCGCCACCCGCTTCGACGAGGCCCGCGCCGAGGTCGCCGCGGGACTGCCCGACGGACCGATGCGCGGTGTGCCGATCGTCATCAAGGCCCTCGGCACCGATGTCGCCGGGCTGCCCGCCGCCGACGGGTCGAGGTTGTTCGCCGACGCCGTGGCCAGCGTGGACAGCACGATCGTCCAGCGCTACAAGGCCGCCGGGATGGTGGTCCTGGGCACCACGAACGTGCCGGAGATGGGCAAGACCACCACCACCGAATCCTTGCTGCACGGGCCGTGCCGCAACCCCTGGAACACCGGATACTCCACCGGCGGGTCCAGTGGCGGGTCGGCGGCGGCGGTCACCTCGGGGATGGTGCCCGTGGCCCACGCCACCGACGGCGGCGGCTCGATCCGTATCCCCGCCGCGATGTGCGGACTCGTCGGCCTCAAGCCCAGCCGCGGCCGGGTCCCCACCTGGCCGCATCCCATCGGGCTCGCCGCCCCGGTGGCCTACCACCACGCGGTCACCACCACCGTCCGGGACAGCGCCGCGTTGTTGGACATCGTGGCCGGGCATGTGCCCGGCGACGCCTACGGGGCGCCCACGCCGGCGCGCCCGTTCGTCGAGGAGGTGGGTATCGATCCGGGGCGACTGCGCGTGGGCGTCCTGCGGGTCGCGCCCGGGCCGTTCCCCACCGATCCGGATTGCACCGCCGCCGTCGACCGCACCGCCGCGACACTGACAGGGCTGGGCCACGAGGTGCGCGAGGTGGAGTTGGGACTGGACATCATTGAGGTGCTGTCCACCGTGGGCACGATCATGGGCGCCCAGCTGTTGGCGACCATCGAGGACCGTCTCGCGGAGTTGGGGAGGGAGCTCGA
The DNA here is from genome assembly GCF_053615975.1 of Dietzia sp. NPDC055877. Taxonomy (NCBI): domain Bacteria; kingdom Bacillati; phylum Actinomycetota; class Actinomycetes; order Mycobacteriales; family Dietziaceae; genus Dietzia; species Dietzia sp. NPDC055877. The sequence goes on from NZ_JBSHCV010000002.1 coordinate 92,036, forward strand.
CGACGACGACATCGAGCCGTGGACCCGGACAATCCTGGAGAACGCGAGAACCCATACCGCCCCCGGAGTGGCTCGCGCGTTGCAGACCGCGCAGCGGACCGGCTGGAAGGTGGCTGAACTGTTCGGGCCCGACGGAGTGGATGTGCTGCTGCTCCCGACGCTGCCGTCGACCACCCCGGAGCTGGGCTTTCTCGACGTGACCGATCCGGAGTCGATGTGGGCGCGTAGTTCGGCGTACTCGGTGTGCGCGAGCGCGTTCAACATCTCCGGTCAGCCGGCCGTCTCGTTGCCGGCCGGCGCTGACGAGCGCGGAATGCCGGTCGGGGTGCAGTTGGTGGCCGACTACGCGCGCGAGGACCTGCTGTTTCGGCTGGCCGGGCAGCTCGAGGCCGCCGCGCCGTGGACGCGGGTCGCGCCGGGATACCCGGGCTGGTGAGCCGGCGGGGCCGGTGAGCTGGCGGCATCGGTGGGCGGGCGCGCCGAGGGGGCGTACGGTCGCGACCAGACGCCCCCGACACGTCAGGATGTGATCGCAGGATGAGCACGTACCGGACCCACAACCCCTCGACCGGCCAGACCGCTGCGGAATACGACGGCCTGGCAGACCACGAGATCGACGCGGTGATCTCCCGCGTGGCCGACGGATTCGACGCGTGGCGCCGCAGGTCGTCGGCCGAGCGGGCGCAGGTTCTCGCGGCCATCGGCGACGCGTTCGCGGACAGGGTCGATGAGCTGGCCGCCGCCATCTCCGAGGAGATGGGTAAGCCGACTGCACAGGCCGCCGGTGAGGTGAAGCTGGCCGCGTCCATCTACCACTGGTACGCCGAGCACGGGCCCGCGCTGCTGGAGCCGGAGTCGTTGGACGTGGGCGGAGCCCGCGAGAACACCGTGACCGTCGAACCGGTGGGGCCACTGGTCGGCGTTATGCCCTGGAACTACCCCTACTATCAGGTCGCCAGGTTCGCCGCCCCCAACCTCATGGCCGGCAACACCGTGATCCTCAAGCACGCCTCGATCTGTGCCAAGAGCTCCGCCCTCATCGAGCGGATCCAGCGCGAGGCGGGTCTGCCCGCGGACGCGTATGTCAACGTCTACGCCTCCTCCGATCAGGTGGCGGAGATGATCGCCGACCCGCGCGTCCACGGCGTCTCGCTCACCGGCAGCGAGGGGGCCGGCGCGGCGGTGGCCGAGGTGGCGGGCAAGAACCTCACCAAGAGCGTTCTCGAGCTGGGCGGTTCGGACCCTCTCGTCGTCTTGGACACCGACGACGTCGGTGAGTTGGTCGACACCGTCGGCCGCGCTCGGCTGTCCAACTCCGGACAGGCGTGCAACTCGCCCAAGCGCATGTTCGTCCCGGACGGCATCTACGAGGAGTTCGTCGCCGGCCTCACCGACCTCTACGGCCGCATCACCGTGGGAGAGGCCGACGGCGAGGCCACCGAGATGGGGCCGCTGTCCAGCGAGGACGCCCGCGACGGCGTGGTCGAGCAGGTGCGCACCGCGGTCGAACAGGGCGCCAAGCTACGGATCGGCGGCGACCCGATCGACCGGCCCGGCGCCTACATGGAGCCGACCGTGCTCACCGACATCACGGACGAGATGGACGTGTATCACGACGAGGTGTTCGGGCCCGTCGCCATGGTCTACCGCTACACCGACCTCGACGAGGCGCTTCGGGTCGCCAACGACACGCGCTTCGGTCTCTCCGGATCCGTGTGGGGGACCGACCCGGACGAGGCGTCACGGGTGGCGGACCGTATCGATGCCGGGATGGTGTACGTCAACGAACACGGCACCACCCGCGCCGGTCTTCCCTTCGGCGGGGTCAAGGCCTCCGGCTACGGTCGGGAGCTCGGCCGGTGGGGGATGGGCGAGTTCGTCAACACCAAGCTCCGTCGCGTGCACTGACAACCGCCTGGATACGGCACGGCCCCGAATACCCTAGCGGGATCCGGGGCCGTGTCAGCGTCCGGTCACTCCTGGACGAAGGCGCCGTCGAAGAGCATGGTCGTGAACAGGGTGGGGGAGATCCCACGCACGGAGTCGTCGATCACCACGTATTCCTCGGAGTTGGCGAGGACCGCCATCGGCACCACCCGGTTGTAGACCTCTTGGAGGTGGCTCAGTGCCTCTTTCTGCGTGTCCAGATCCGGCGCGGCCTTGAACGCGGTGACCGCGGCGGTCAGTTCCGGGTCGTCGATCCCGGTGAGGTTGGTCGATCCGCCCGGCGAGAACGCGCTGTAGAAGGTGCCCGCGAGATCGGCATCAGAGGTCGCGAGTCCGCCCACCACCGCCTCGAAGTCGCTTGTGAACTGGCGTGCCACGACCTGGGTGACGGGCGCGCTCTCCAGAGTCACGGTGAACCCGGCGGCGTCCAGTAGTGCCTTGAGAGCCACGCCGGTCTCCATGTTCTCCGGACTGTCGGCGATCAGCAGAGTCAGCTCGCCGTTCCATCCGGGACGTTCCGCCTTGACCTCGTCGACGAGCGCCGTGGCGGCCTCGAGGTCATATGCCGGTCCCTGTTCACCGTCGTAGAGGCGTGAGGACTCCGCGATGAGCGCGTCGGTCGGCAGACCCAGACCCCCCGTGAGGCGCTGGTCGATGAGCTCGCGATCGAGCGCGTGGGCGAAGGCCAGGCGTGCCCGCTCGTCCGTGAGCACCCCGTCATAGCCGGCCGCCCCGGTGTTCAGGTTGACGATCGAGCCGGAGCTGGTGATGGTCTCGAAACCGCGGTCACCGGCGTCCTGGGCATCGGTCACGGTCTTGGCCCCCCGCAGGAACCCGACCTGGACCTCGCCGGTCTGGAACGCCTCGTACGTGCCCTGTGAACCCGGGATGCGGATGAACTTCAGAGTCGGGCAGACCACGCCGCCGTAGTAGTCCGGGTTCGGCTCCAGCACCACTTCCTGGTCGGGGGTGTAGCTGGCGATGGTGAATGCCCCCGCGCCGATGGGGTTGCGTGCCCAGTCCTGAGGGTCTGTTGCCTCAAAGGCCTTCTGGGGGATGACCTCGCCGCCGGTTCCGGCGAGCAGGATCGGGAAGCCGGCCCACGGTTCGGTGAGGGTGAACTCGACGGTCAGCGGATCCACCACCACGGTCTCTTCGACCTGCAGGGCGTCGGACATCACGGTCGACCGGGTGGCCGGGTCCTGGTGCAGGCCGATGGTGAACGCGACGTCCTCGGCGGTGACGGGATCGCCGTTGGAGAAGTTCACGCCCTCGCGCAGCGTCAGGGTCCAGACCGTGTTGTCGTCGTTGGACTCCAGCGACTCGGCGAGCTTGGGCTCGAACTCCTCGGCCTCCGGGTTCCAGCGCATGAGCCGGTCGTAGACGGCGGCGGCTTCGGAGCCGCCGCGCACGCCGTGCTGTCCCTGGCCCGGCGCGAAGGAGGGGAGCATCGCGTACTCGCCCATGGTGATCGTGCCGCCGACTCGATCGGCGGTGCAGCGCTCGGTCTGGTCGGGCGCGGTGGCGCCCGAGGCCGAACTGTCGGAATCGGGTCCACCCCCTCCGCAGGCGGTAAGAGCGATGGTTGCGGTGGCGAGGACGGACAGAGCGCGGATGGAGCGGGTCATGAAGACTCCTGAGGTGGGGTGAGGGTGATAGTGCGTGGGCGGCCCGCGGATCATCCCGCCGCAGGGGAGATGATCCGCGGGGCCCGGTACTGCCGGTGGAGTTGGTGATACGCGGCCCTCTCAGGGGCCGAGGGGGATCACTCCTCGACGTATGCGCCGTCGAAGAGCATGACCGAGGACAGTGTGGGCACGATTCCCTTGACCGACTCGTCGACGATCACGTACTGCTCCGCGTTCGCCAACACGGCGAAGGGCTGTACCCGGTTGTAGACCTCCTGGACCCGGTTGAGGGCCTCCTTCTGGGAGTCCACGTCCGCGGCGGCCTTGAACTCGGTGAGAGCGGCGGTCAGCTCCGGATCGTCGATCCCGGTGAGGTTGGTCGCCCCGCCGGGGGTCATCGCGGCGGCGAAGGTCGAGGCGAGGTCTGCGTCGGACGGCGCCAGGCCGCCGATCACGATCTCGTAGTCACCGGTGAACTGGCGCGCGGTGACCTGGGAGACCGGGGCGTTGACAATGCTGACGTTGAATCCGGCGGCGTCGAGCATCGCCTTGGCGACGACGCCCGCCTCGACGTTCTCCGGGCCGTCGGAGATGAGCAGCTCGAGCGAGCCGTCCCAGTCGGGGTTCTCGGCCTTGACCTCGTCCACCAGACGCTTCGCCTCCTCCGCGTCGTACTTCGGGCCCTCCTGGTTGTCGTAGAGTCGCGAGGACTCGGCCACGAGTGCGGAGGTCGGCTGGCCCGTGCCACCGGCGAGACGCTGGTCCCACAGGTCGCGGTCCATGGCGTGACCCACGGCCCGGCGCGCACGCTCGTCGGTGAGGACACCGTCGTAGCCGGCGTTGCCGGAGTTCATGTTGATCACGGAGCCCGAGCTGATGATCTCCTCGAAGCCCTGGAACTCGGAGTCCTGGGCCTCGGTGACGAACTTGGCGCCGCGGAGGACGCCGACCTGCAGCTCACCGGTCTGGAAGGCGTCGATGGTGCCCTGGGAGCCGGGGATGCGGATGAACTCCAGGGTCGGGCAGACCGGGCCGCCGTAGTAGTCCGGGTTGGGCTGGAGGACGACGTTCTGATCAGGGGTGTAGGAGTCCATGACGAACGCGCCTGCGCCGATCGGGTTGCGGGCCCACTCCTCCGGGGTCGATGCTTCGAACGCGGCCTGGGGGATGACCTCGCCGGCGGCACCGGACAGCAGTACCGGGAAGCCGGCCCACGGCTCGGCGAGGGTGAACTCGACGGTCTGCTCGTCGACGGCGACGGCCTCCTCGACCTGCATGGCGTCGGTCATGACGACCGAGCGGGTGGCCGGGTCCTGGTGCAGGCCGATGGTGAACGCGACGTCCTCGGCGGTGACGGGATCGCCGTTGGAGAAGTTCACGCCCTCGCGCAGCGTCAGGGTCCAGACCGTGTTGTCGTCGTTGGACTCCAGCGACTCGGCGAGCTTGGGCTCGAACTCCTCGGCCTCCGGGTTCCAGCGCATGAGCCGGTCATAGATGGCGGCGGACTCGGCGCCGCCGCGGATCCCGTACTGGCCCTGACCTGGCATGAACGTGGGCAGCATGACGTACTCGCCCATGGTGATGGTGCCGCCGACCTGGTCCTCGGTGCACCGGCCGGACTCGGCCGGGGTGAGTCCGCCGCCGCCCGAGGCGCTTGAGGAATCGTCAGGCCCCCCTCCGCAGGCGGTCAGGGTCAGCGTCGCCGCGGCCAGCACGGCGAAGGCGCCGGTAGTGCGCTTCATTCAGTTCTCCTCGAGAGGGTGGTGGCACGCGACCTTGTGGCCGGGTGCGATATCGATCAGTTGTGGGCGTTCGGTCGCGCAGATCTCGGTGGCCCGGGGGCACCGGGTCCGGAATCGGCAGCCGGACGGGGGATTGAGCGGGGACGGCAGTTCGGAGCTCGTGGCCACGATGGGCGCCTCGCCCAGGGAGTCGGCGAGGGTGCCGCCGAGCGTGGGGGCGGACGAGATGAGCAGCATGGTGTACGGGTGCGCGGGGGCACTGTAGAGCGCCTCCGTGTCGGCGACCTCGCACACCTGGCCGAGATACATCACCGCCACCTGGTCGGCGATGTTGTGCACCACCGACAGGTCGTGGGAGATGAACACCATCGTCAGCCGGTAGCGCTCCTTCATGTCCTCGAGCAGGTTGAGGATCTGCGCCTGCACGGACACGTCGAGTGCGGAGACCGGCTCGTCGCACACCAAGACCTCGGGCTCGAGCACCAGCGCGCGGGCCAGGGCGATGCGCTGGCACTGGCCGCCCGAGAACTCCGATGGACGGCGGTCGCCGGCGTGGGCGGGGTCCAGGCCGACGGCCTCCAGCGCCGCGTCGACCCGCTGACGGATGTCGGCGCGTCTGCTGCCCACGCCCTGGATCTCCAGTCCCTCGGCCACGATGTTCCGGACCGTGCGCCGAGGGTTGAGCGAGGAGATGGGGTCCTGGAACACCATCTGGATCATCTTCCGGGCGTGCTTGAGCGCGGCGCCCGAGAGATCGCACAGGTCGGTGTCGTCCACCATCACACGGCCCGAGGTGGGGCGGGGCAGTTGGAGCATCGCGCGTCCGAGGCTGGACTTACCGCAGCCCGACTCGCCCACCAGGGCGAGTGTCGAGCCGCGGGGGACGTCCAGGGAGACGTCCGAGACGGCGTGGACCGTGCCCTTGCGGGTGTGGTACTCGACGGTCACGGCGTCGACGACGAGCTTGGCGTCCGCGGCCCGGCCGGCGCCGGCCGGGGTCGACTCGTCCGCGACGCTCGAGGAGATGCCGGTCATGATGCCTCGCTACTCATGTTCGCTCGGGCGGGGATGGTGGGGTGGAAGCAGGCGACCCTGTGCACATCGGAGCCGGGGGCTCCGGCTCCCGTGGCCCTCAGGTCCTCGAGCGGGGGATCGACCTGCAGGCAGTCGTCCTGCACCCGGGTGCACCGCGGCGCGTATCGACACCCGGCAGGCATGTCCCGCAGGTTCGGGGGTCGACCCTCGATCACCGTCAGCCGCGTGTGCGGCGGCAGGTCGGGGCGCGGAATGGAGCTGAGCAGCGCCCCGGTGTACGGGTGTGCGGGCTCGTCCAGCAGGACCCGGGTCTCGCCCACCTCGAGGAAATGGCCGGCGTACATCACGCCGATCCTGTCGGTGTGCTGGGAGACCACCGCAAGGTCGTGGCTGACCAGGATCATCGCCATGTCCCCGTCGGACTGGAGGGCGTGCAGCAGGTCCAGGATCTCGTGCTGCACGGTCACGTCCAGGGCGGTCGTGGGCTCGTCGGCGATGAGCAGTTTGGGGGAGCAGGACAGCGCGATCGCGATACCGACGCGCTGACGCATCCCGCCCGAGAGTTGGTGCGGGTATTCGTTCATGCGTACCCGGGGGGAGGGGATGCGCACCCGCTCGAGCAGTTCGACGGCGCGGTCGGTCGCCTCCCGCCGGCTCAGCCCCAGATGGTGGCGCAGCGGGTCGGTGATCTGCCGGCCGATCGTCCGGATCGGGTTGAGCGAGGTCAGCGGGTCCTGGAAGACCATGGCGATCTCCCGACCCCAGAACTTCTGCGACTCGCGCTGGGTGAGGGACAGGACGTCGCGGCCGTCGAACCGCACCGTCGACGTGGGATCGATCCGCGCGGTGGTCGGTGCGATTCCCATGATCGACCGGACGAGCATCGACTTGCCGGAGCCGGACTCGCCGACGATGCCGATGGTCTCACCGCGGCGCAGTGAGATGTCGACGCCGTCGACCGGAGTGATTCGTCCCCCGGGGGTGTCGATGTGGGTGCGTAGGTCGCGGACCTCCAACAACAGGTCTGCGCCGCCGGTCGGGGTGTCCGGCCGGCGCGATGAAGCTGCGGGGATGACTGCCTCCTCAGAATCGTGGTCCGGTCTAAGTCATCTACTTAATCCGTCTTGCTGTGATGAGTATCACGGCTTAGGGTGTCCACGTCAAGAAAATTAAGCGGCCGCCTCATGCGGTGTCTCAAACGGAGGGTCTCCCCACGTGCTCAGGTTCATTGGCGAACGCGCTCTGCACGCGATCGTCGTCGTCATACTCGCCGCGATCGGCGCGTTCTTCCTCATGGAGGCGGTGCCGGGCGACTCGGCGGCGTCAGCCGTCGGCCCCGGCGCGACCGAGGAGCAATACCAGTTGGCGCGAGAGGAGCTCGGTCTCGACGACCCGGTCTCCACCCGCTTCGGCAACTGGGCGGGCGACATCGTGCGAGGCGATCTCGGCAGCTCGCTCATCCCGCCCAACCAGTCGGTGGGCGAGATGATCGGCAACGCGCTGCCCGTCACGATGCAGCTCGCGTTCACCGCGATCATCCTCTCGCTGGCGATCGCCGTGCCGGTCGCGGTCTGGTCCGCCTACCGACGTGGCGGCGTCTTCGACAAGGTCGCCTCGATCGTCGCGTTCGCGTTCATCTCCGTGCCCAGCTTCGTGGCCGGCCTGCTGCTCATCTACCTGTTCGTGTTCAACCACTCGCTCGCGCAGCAGGTCATCCTCGGGGCCGCGGTGGTCATCGGACTGGCCGTGGCTCTGTCACCGATCGGCAAGCGGGGTGGTCGCGGCGCGCCCGGTGTGATGTGGGGACGCGCGCTCATCGGCGGGCTCGTGGTGGGCGGCGTGCTCGCGCTCATCGCGTTGCTGCTTCCTGAGTTTCCCCGCCAGGGGTTCGTGCCCATCGCCGAGGGGCTCGGGGACAATCTCCGCAGCATCGCCCTGCCGGCGCTGACTCTGGCACTCATGGAGGTCGCGATCTTCACCCGTGTCCTGCGCACGGACATGATCTCGACTCTGCAGCAGGACTTCGTGCTCTCCGCCCGGGCGAAGGGCATGCCCACCGGGCACGTCCTGGTCTCCGAGGCGCTGCGCCCGTCGACGGTGTCCATCGTCACTCTCGCGGGCATCAGCCTCGGTCGGCTCATCGGCGGCACCGTGGTGGTCGAGCGCTTGTTCAACCTCCCAGGAATGGGCAGCATGATCGTCGACGCGGTCCAGAACGACAACCTCCCGGTCGTTCTGGGCGGGGTGATCGTGATCGCCATCTTCTATGTCCTCGTCAACACCGCCGTGGACATCACCTACGCACTCATCGACCCGAGGATCCGCCGTGGCTGACATCTCTTCGACCCGCACCGATCTGCCCGTGGACCCTGTCGCCCCCGCGACGCCCGGCAGACGTCGCCGCTCCCTGCCCCGGGTCTCCGGTCTCGGCACCTGGCTCGCACTGGGCTGGACCGTCATCATCATCCTGGGTGCACTGATCGTTGACTTCCTGCCGATCGCCGAGGCTCGCGATCCCTCCCTGGCGCTGACGACCGCCTCGATGCTCCCGCCGGACCTCGGATCCGGGCACCCACTCGGAACGGACTCCCAGGGCCTGGACGTCCTGGGCGGACTGCTCTACGGCGCCCGCGTGTCGCTGGTGGTGGGCATCGGCGGCGTGGTGATCGGCGCCCTGATCGGCGGCGCCCTCGGCCTGGTCGCCGGCTACCGCGGCGGCTGGACCGACCGCGTGGTCTCGATCCTCACCGACACCCTTCTGGCATTCCCCTCCCTGGTTCTGCTCATCGCGATCGTCACCGTGCTCAACCCCACGCTGCCCAACGTCACCCTCGCGCTGGGGATCATGGTGGTGCCGTCCTTCGCGCGCCTCGTGCGGGCCAATGCCATGACCTACGCCAAGCGCGACTTCGTCACCGCCGCGAGGTCCCTCGGTGCGGGCGAGATCCGGATCATGTTGCGGGAGGTCGCGCCGAACATCTTCCCGGCGATCTTCTCCTACAGCTTCATGCTGGTGGCGGTGCTCATCGTCGCCGAGGCGTCGCTGAGCTACCTCGGGCTGAGTATCCCGAGGCCGGAGCCGACCTGGGGCAACATGATCAGCGCGGGCCAGGCGGACTTCCAGCGGTACCCCTACCTCGTGGGTGTCCCGGCCGTCGTCCTGTTTCTCACCGTGCTGAGCTTCAACCAGCTGGGTGAGGCCGCGGGACGGAAGTGGAGTCCCGGTGCAGCCAAGATCTGACGTCGTCGCCGGTGACATGCCGGACGGGGTGGAGCCCGGCGTCCAGGCCGAGAACAGAGACGCCAAGGCGGCCATGATCGAGGTCGCCGAGAAGCTCATCAGCGAGCGGGGACTGGACAACGTCTCGATGCGCGATGTCGCGGCGATGGCGGGGCACCGGAACAATTCCGCCGTCCAGTACCACTTCGGTAGCCGGGACGGGTTGATCACCCAGATCCTGCGCCGGCGGCTCGTGGCCCTGGACGTCGAGCGCAAGCGTCGGCTGGCCGAGGTCGACGAGCAGGGGCTGGGAACCGATCTGACCTCGCTCGTGCACGTGTTGTTCGGCCCGATGGTCGACCTGCTGCGTGCGCAGCCGGAGGCCACCCACTACGCGCGATTCCTCCAGCGGGTCGGGCCCGTCATGGGTCCGGCTGTGCCGGAGGTGAATCTGCGCACCACGACCGACGACGTTGTGGTGCGGCTGATCGACGTGCTGTCTCACCTGCCCCGGCGCACGGCCTTCGAACGCATCGACCTGGCCACGCAGATGTTCACCGGGTCACTGGCGGTGTACGAGGATCGTCGGGACGCGAACAACACGGTGGTCAACTCGGATTTCGACAGCGTGTTGGCGCACCTCTACGACATGGTGGAGGCCGCACTTCGCGCCGGGGTAGGTATTGGCGCGCAGAAGTCAGAGGTCGCGGACGCACCGGAACCCGAGGTTGGCGGAGGCTGAGTCGGCGGTGTTGGACGATCTCGCCGCGACCCGGTAGCGGTAGCAGTAGGAGTCGTGGCAGAGGTACGACCCGCCCCGCATGACCCGCCAGTCACCGACGCCCGGCGCGCGGCCGGGGGCCAGTTCCGAGAGCTCCTCAGGACCGGGTCCGAGGGGGTTGTCGACCCCGGACACGGCGTACCAGCCGGGGTCGAACGTGTCCGCGCACCACTCCCAGACGTTGCCGACCATCTGGTGCAGACCGTAGGCGTTCGGTCGGAACGCCCGGACCGGCGCGGTCGTCAGATACCCGTCGTCCAGGGAGTTGTGCGCGGGGAACCGGCCCTGCCACACGTTCAGGTTCCATCGCCCCCGTGGCGTGAGCTCGTCACCCCAGGGGAACCGGGCGGCCGGCAGCCCGCCCCTCGCCGCGTACTCCCACTCGGCCTCGGTCGGGAGCCGGGCTCCCGCCCACTGACAGTAGGCCGACGCGTCATTCCACGAGACGTGCACCACCGGGTGGTTCTGTAGGTCTGTGATGGAACTCCGCGGCCCGCCCGGGTGCCGCCAGTCCGCACCCCGCACCGCCACCCACCACGGCGTGGTGTCGAGCTGGTGCAGCACGTCGGCGGGGGCGGCGTCCACGGCGAGGTGGAACACCGCCGACACACCGACCTGCTCGGACTCGGTCACGTAACCGGTGTCCTTGCAGAACGTCGCGAACTGCGCGTTGGTCACCGCTGTCTCGTCCATCCGGAACGATCGCAACCGCACCTCGTGCAACGGCAACTCGCCGTCGTCGGGGTAGCCCTCGTCGTGGTGGTCGCCCATCAGGAACGATCCCGCGGGAATCACCTTCTGTCGACGCGGTCGCCCGGCGCCCGCTCCCGGAACCATGGCGCCGGGCCCCGGCGCCGCCCCGGAATCCGGGCTCTTCTCAGGTCGCGTTCGCGCGTCATCCGGACCGAGCGGGCCGGACGGGGCGCAGCACGAGCTCGTCGTCGTCATACTTCTTCTCTCTCCGTCGTGGACTCCGCACCGGATCCTGTCACGACGCGCGCCACCAGGTCCGCCATCCGCGCGTCCACGTCCGCACGCGCGTCCTGCGTGAACCCCAGCACGTCCAGGATCTGCTCGCGCAGCACCGGCCACGCGTAGACGGTGGTCAGGGCCAGTGCCAGGTGGAGGGTGTCGACCGGCGGGGGATCGGTCATGCGCGCCACCGCCTGCGCCGGGCGGGTCGAGGCGTCCAGGACCGGGCGGCCCACCGCGCCCGGGTCGAGAGAGAGCCACACCAGCAGGCGGCTGAAGTCGGGATTGTCGGTGGCGCCCAGCAGCATGGACCGGATGGCCGCCCCGGCGTCGTCGTAACCGTCCAGTCGCGCGGACCCGTGCCGGAGCCCCTGGTCGAGGACCGCCGCGAGCAGGTCGTCCTTGTTTCCGACGTGTCGGTGGATCAGGCCGAGGTTGACCTCGGCGGCGTCGGCGACCTCCCGCAGTGGTGCGCGGGGGCCCCGGGCGGCGAAGATCCTGCGAGCGGTCCCCAGTACGGCGCGTCGCACGGCTTCGCGCCCGGTGGGTCGGTGCGATTTCGGGCTATCCATGGACAGGACTGTAGACGAATGTCTACAGTCTGTGTCATACCCCCTCGCCACACCCTGCGCGAGTCCCGGAAAGGACACACCGTCTTGCAGATCACCATCGGTGAGCACCAGATAGAGTTCGGCCCCAAACGGCTGCGGCTGAGCGCCGACGACGCCGTCCCGGCTCCCTACCAGCACGTGGGGGTCCGGCCGGTCACCCCGTACATCGGGGCCGAGATCTCCGGTGTGGACCTGGCCGACCCCACATCGGCGCAGATCGATGAGCTCAAGCGCGCGCTGCTCGAGCGCAAGGTTCTGTTCTTCCGCGACCAGCAGCACGTGACCGCCCGCCAGCACCGCGACTTCGCCGCGAACTGGGGCGAGCTCGAGGTCCACCCACTGCTCGACCAGGGCGAGCTCCCCGAGGTCGTCCGGTTCGACCGCGGCCAGGACAACCCCGGCATGGAGAACATCTGGCACGTCGACGTCTCGTGGCAGCAGCGCCCGCCGCTCGGGTCGGTCCTGCGTGCCATCGACGTCCCCGAGGCCGGCGGCGACACCCTGTGGTCCGACATGGGCAACGCCTACGACGCCCTGCCCTCCGACATCAAGGAGCGCATCGACGGTCTCACCGCCACCCATGACTTCACGCCGTCGTTCGGGCTCGGCATGACGCCCGAGAAGCTGGCCGCGATGCAGGAGGCCTACCCGCCGCAGCATCACCCCGTGGTGCGCACCCACCCCGAGACCGGGCGCAAGCTGTTGTTCGTCAACAGTCTGTTCACCACGCGGATCGACGGCGTGGATCCCGAGGAGGGCGCGCTCCTGTTGCGGCGCCTGATCGACCAGGTCAAGATGCCCGACTTCCAGGTCCGGTTGCACTGGGCGCCCGGCACCGTCGCGTTCTGGGACAACCGCGCCACCCAGCACTACGCGTGTAGTGACTACTTCCCGAACCGCCGCGTCATGGAGCGGGTCGCGATCGAGGGGGACGTGCCGGCATGAGCGACCTCGACCGGCATGTCCTCCCGGCCCGCCGCCTCGCCGGCCGGATCCCCGCCGAGATGGACCGCCGCCACCAGCAGGACGCCTTCCCCGGAGCCGAGCAGGTCCACGCGCCCGACGGCGCGCCCAACATCCTGCTGGTGATGCTCGATGACGTCGGTTTCGGCACCTCCTCGGCCTTCGGTGGCCCGTGCCGCACGTCCACGATCGAGCGGCTGGCCCGGGACGGCGCCGGCTACACGCGCTTCCACACCACGGCCCTGTGCTCGCCGACCCGCGCGGCCACCCTCACCGGCCGGAACCATCACAGCGTGGGAATGGGTGTGATCTCCGAGATGGCCACCCGCGCCCCCGGCTACACCGGGGTCCGGCCCGACTCGGCCGCCACCGTCGCCCGGGTGCTGCGCGGTAACGGCTACGCCACCGGCGCGTTCGGCAAGATGCACCAGACCCCGCCGTGGGAGACCACGGCCGCCGGGCCGTTCGACCGCTGGCCCACCGAGGAGGGGTTCGACACCTTCTACGGATTCCTCGGCGCCGAGGCCGACCACTTCGTGCCCGTCCTCTACGACGGACGCCGACAGGTCGATCCGCCGCGCACCCCGGAGGAGGGTTACCACCTCACCGAGGACCTGGTGGACCGCGCGATCCAGTGGACCGACGAGCTGGGTTCCGTGGCCCCCGACCAGCCGTGGTTCTGCTACCTGCCGTTCGGCGCCGTCCACGCGCCGCTGCACGTGCCCGAGTCGTACCGGGACCGCTACTCCGGTGAGTTCGACGACGGCTGGGACGCGCTGCGCGAGCGCACACTGGCCCGGCAGAAGGAACTCGGCGTGGTGCCGGAGGACACCGAGCTGGGCCCGTGGGCGCCCGGCCTGCCGCACTGGGACGAGCTGGACCACGACGAGCGCCGTGTGGCCGCCCGCCTCATGGAGCTGTACGCCGGGTTCCTCGAGCACACCGACGACCAGGTGGGGCGGATGATCGACCACCTCGAGGCCACCGGAGAGCTGGAGAACACCCTGGTCCTGTACATGGTGGGGGACAACGGCGCGTCCACCGAGGGCGGGCGCCTGGGCGCGTTCAACTATCTGGCCGGTCTCAACGGGATCGCCTCGACCACCGAGGAGCTCCTGGAGAACTGGGACTCGCTCGGCGGGCCGGAGTCGTACCCGCACTTCCCGTCGTCGTGGGCGTTGGCGCTGAACACCCCGTACCAGTGGGCCAAGCAGGTCGCCTCGCACTACGGCGGCACCCGCAACGGGCTGGTCGCGCACTGGCCGGGGCGGATCACGGAGCCCGGGCGTCTGCGCCACCAGTGGCACCACTGCGTGGACATCACGCCCACCATCCTCGAGGCGGCCGGCCTGCCCATGCCGCACACCGTGGACGGGGTGGCGCAGAAGCCGCTGGAGGGCGTGGGCATGGCGTACACGTTCACCGAGCCCGACGCGCCTGACCGGCACACCACGCAGTACTTCGAGATCTTCGGCAACCGCGGGATCTACGACCACGGCTGGACCGCCGTCACCTCGCAGCGCGCGCCGTGGCTCATGGCCACCGGGGGCGTCGACCTGACCCCGCTGTCCGAGAGCAGGTGGGAGCTGTACGACACGAGCGTCGACTGGTCGCAGTCCCGCGACCTGGCGGCCGAGCATCCGGAGATCCTCGAGCGGCTCAAGGCCAAGTTCATCGCCGAGGCGGCCCGGTATGACGTGCTGCCGCTCGATGATTCCACGGTCGGTCGCCAGGCCGGCGCCGAGAACCGGCCGCCGCACCCCATGGCGGGCCGCTCGTCCATCACGCTGTACCCGCACATGGACGGGCTCAACGAGAAGGCCGCGCCGAAGCTGTTCAACCGGGGTTTCCTGCTGTCGGCGTCACTGGACGTGACCCCCGGGAGCGCCGAGGGCGACCCGTGCGAGGGCGTGCTGATCAGTATGGGCGGCCGCTTCGGCGGGATGGCGCTGTACCTGCTCGAGGGCGTCCCGGTGTTCGAGTACAACTTCTTCGGTCGCGCACGCGGCAAGGCCGAGGGCGCCGCGCCGTTGGCGCCGGGCGCGCACACGGTGGAGTTGGAGTTCGCCTACGACGGCGGGATCGCCGCGGGCGCCGACCTGGTGCTGTTCGTCGACGGCGAGCAGGTGGGTGCCGGGCGCATCGCGGTGACCGCGCCGGCGATGTTCAGTATGAACGAGACGCTGGACGTCGGCCGCAGTCGCGGCAGCGCCGTGAGCCACGCCTACGACGGCGCGTTCCCGGTGCGTGGAGCGGTGCTGCACCACGTGCGCGTGGACCTGCAGAGCGGCACCGAGTTGCCGCGGGCGCGCAGGGAGCGGATCGAGTTGGCCACGCACTGACGGATCCCAACAGAGGGCGGCCCCGCCCGCGTGACAGCGTGGCGGGGCCGCCCGTTGTGTGGTCGGTTCAGAACACCTCGAAGGCGTAAGCGATCAGCCCTATCACCAGTAGTAGGACGACGACGACGACAACCACGATCCACACGTACGCACCCTTTTTGCCGGGCTGAGGAGTCGGACTCTGCTCCATCGTCTCGGATTCGGACACGCGCTCGGTGCGGGCGTGATCCGGGGTCTGCGGTTCGCCGGGCGCGCCGGCGCGGCCGGGCTTCCCGGTCTCCGGGTGCTCGTGGGGGCCGGAGTCTGACGGGCGGGCGTTGCTCATATCGCACCTCTCGATCGACTGGGTGCACACGCTAGGGGCCCATCGACACACCTTCCACCGGACGGCCGAGCACGACCGCGCCCGGGCCGACGCCGTCGTGGATACCGATGAGCAGTTCCGCGACCGACCACGCGGTGATCGCGGAGGTGCGGCCGCCGGAGTCGGGATCGAGGGAGTTCTCGAAACTCATCTCGTAGCTGCCCATCGGGGATTCCCACTCCACGACGTGGCGGGTGCGGGTGACCCGGGGGTCCGCCACTACGATCACCTCGACGAGGTCGAGCCCGAGCGTCGCCAACGCGAGAGCGACGGATGCGTTGGACGTCCGCGGATACTCCAGGGCCGCCTCGCGGGCGCTTCCGCGGAACACCTCGCGGTGCTCGGACAGCCTGCCCTCCACGCCCAGCGCCGCGGGGCTCTTGATGGTGTAGTGGCGCAGGCGGGCGTCGGCGGTGCCGGCCCGGGCGGCGGCAGCCAGTACATCCAGCCCGCCGACGGCGCCGGCGGGTACGAGCACCCGGCCCGCGCGAGCCGCGCCGGGCCCGGTCGAACCACCGATCAGGTCACGGGGATTGCCGTGTCGGGCGAAGACCCCGCACGAGCACACGATGATGTCCTTGCCGGCGGCCGTGACCTGCGGGATGTACTTCTCCGCAGCGGCGACCGTGGTGGCCTCCACCACCACGTCGGCCGCGGCGATCGCCCGGTCGAACTCGGCCTCTGTACTGTCCGACCGCAGCGCGCTGACCAGCTGCGCGTCGGGAACCCGCCCGTTCGCGATCGCCTCGACCACGGCTCCGCCGATCGCGCCGGAACCGATCACGGCCACCTGCAGCGGCCGATCTGATGCGACGGGGGAAGGCGGCGGAGGGGTCATACCCGGCAACCGTACCCAGTCCCCGGTTGCCCGGCCCGGAAAGCCGTCGGCGGCCGCCCGGGTGTGGCAGGGAGGGCCGAGAGGATGGACTCAGCCGGTGCGTGAGTCGAGCTCCGCCTGCATACGGCGCATTCCCCGGAGCCAACGTTCCGGCTGGGTAGCGCGCGTGGCGTAGAACTTCGCGACCTCCGGGTGGGGGAGGATGTAGAACTCCTCGCCGTGCAAGGCGGTGATCACGTCCTCGGCCACCTGTTCCGGGGCGAGCACGTCGTCGCCGAACACCACCTCACCCACCGCGCCCCCGGGGAGCAACGGTGTCTGCACGCCCTGCGGGCACAGGCACTGCACGGTCAGCCCGCGGTCACCGTAGGTCACCGACAGCCATTCGGCGTAGGCGACGGCCGCGTGCTTGGAAACCGAGTACGGTGCGCTGCCCAGCATGGTGAGCAGGCCCGCGGCCGAGGCGGTCACCACCAGCCGTCCCGCGCCCCGTTCGAGCCAGTCCGGCAGCAGCTGGTCGGCGGCGTGGACGTGCGCCATCACGTTGACGGCGAACGAGCGCTCCCACGCGGCCGGGCTTGCGTCGGCCCCCGTCTCGATGCCGGCGTTGGCGAAGTACGCGTCGACGCGGCCCAAGTGCTCGCGGGCCCCGGAGACCAGGGCGGCCACGCCGTCGGCGGAGGCGGCGTCGCCGGGCAGGGCGAGCGCGCCGATCTCGTGTGCGGTGGCCTCGCAGGCGGCCGCGTCGAGGTCGTTGACCACCACCCGCGCCCCCGCTGCGGCCAGCCGCCGGGCAAGGGCCTGACCGATGCCACTGCCGGCGCCGGTGACGACCACACCCGCCCCCTCCAACCAGACGGGATCCGTCATCCGGGGTGAACCGGCAGGGGGATGGCTCATGACTGACTCCTGTGGTGGGAACGCGAACTGTGGTCGTCGCCGGCGTCGGGGCCCGCGCCTGTGAGGCCGCCTCGCCCGGCTAGTTGCGGCGCAGCTCGCGACGGAGCAACTTGCCTGTCGCGGTCTTGGGGATGTCGTCCATGATCTCGACCTCCCGCGGGTACTTGTACGCTGCCATCCTGGCCTTGCAGTGTTCGATCAATTCCTCCGGTGTGGCCGTGGTGCCAGGACGAAGGCTGACGAACGCCTTCACCGTCTCGCCGCGATACTCGTCGGGAACACCCACCACCGCGGCCTCCCGGACGGCCGGATGCTCGTAGAGCACGTCCTCGACCTCACGCGGCCAGACCTTGTAGCCCGAGGCATTGATCTGGTCCTTCTTGCGGTCGACGATGTAGAACCAACCGTCCGCGTCCATGTACCCGACGTCGCCTGTCTTGAGGACGCCGCCCGGAATCCCGTCGGCCGTCGCCTCGGGCTTGTTCCAGTACCCCGCGACCACCTGCGGCCCGGCGGTCACGAGCTCCCCGACCTCACCGGGCGGGACATCCTGACCGGACTCGTCGACGATGCGGACGACGGTGTTGTAGACCGGGACACCGACGGAGGTCGCCCCGGTGGTCTCGTCGACCGGGGCGCGGACCCCGAACGGCACACCATGCGACGGCGAGGTGGTCTCCGTCAGTCCGTAGATGTTGTGGATGTAGTGACCGAACTTGTCCTCGAACGCCCGGATGGTGCTCGGAGGGATGGGCGCGCCGCCGGAGTAGATCTTGGTGAGCGTGGCAAGCGCCTCCGGGCGTACGTCCGGGGCGTTCATCAGCGCGATGAACACGGTGATCGAACCGACCGTGAACGTGGCCTTGTGCTCTTCGATGGTCCGGAGGGTCTCCGTGGGATCCATCCGGCCCATGAGCACGAGCGGGGCGCCGGTGAGCAGCGCTACCGCGATGTGTCCGACCAGACCGGTGATGTGGAACAGCGGGGCCACACCCAACACCACGTCGGACGAGTCGAGGCCGATCCAGTCCCGATAGGTCTGGGCGTTGAACACGACGTTCCGGTGGGTCGTCATGGCGCCCTTGGGCGGGCCGGTCGTCCCCGAGGTGTACGTGAGGAACGCGATCGAGTCGGCGTTCAGGTCGGGGGCGGGCGGGGTCTGGCCCCGGTACTTCTCCAGCATCGTGGCCATGTCGACTGTGTCAGGGCAGTCGATTCTGGTCGCGCCGGCCAGTGGCCCCCGGTTCGCGGACTGGTACTCCAACTCGGACGTGGTGATGACCGTCCGGACGTCGGTCGCATCCACGACCAGCGCTGCCACATCCCGGTAGAGATCCTGCATCGACACCAATACCGTCGCCCCCGAGTCCCGGAGGATCTCGGTGAGTTCGCGCGCCCGGTACATCGGGTTGGCCGAGACGGCGATGCCTCCGGCCTTCCATGTCCCCAACTGGGCGATCACGAACTGCGGGATGTTCTGGGCGTAGATCACCACGCGCTCCCCGGCGTTGAAGCCGGCGTCGAGAATGCCCGCGGCAAAGGCGTCCGACAGCTCGTCGAGCTCCCTGGCGGAGATGGCGTTGTCGTAATACTCGATGAGCGGTCCGTCGCCCACGCGCTGTGCTGTGGCCGCGAACATCTCCAGGGCGGTCTCGAACTCGGTCTCGATCGAATGACGTGACGGGTCCGGGTATCGGTCCAGCCAGATCTTGTCGTCGTAAGCGCTGGTCACCGCAGCACCACTGGGTTCACCGGCGCGCCCGTGCCCTCGACGATGTTGAGCGGGGCGGCGGTGTACAGGAAGTCCCACCGGCCGTCCCCGGCGCAGGCCTCGGCGAGGGCATCCATGTCACAGATCTCGGTGAGCACGATGCCCAGGTTGCGCATGAGTGCGCAGTGGAGGGGGAGCATCACGCCGGACACCGGATCCTTGGTGACCTCGTTGGCGATCGTGTCGGTCACGAGGTTGGGGATCTCCATCTCGTTGAACCAGTCCACGAGTTCAGGCGAGTAGGTGAGGCCGGGCTCCACGAAGTTCTCGTAGAACTCCTCGCCCGTCACCGAGTAGAAGTACGTCATGAAACCAGTGCGGATGAGGAGGATGTCGCGCTTCTCGATGGTCACGCCCTGCGCCTCGGCGGCCTCCAGGAGGTCGGTGTGGCTGAACGTCTCGCCCTTGTCGAGCCACTTCTTGCCGCGGTGGCGGGCCATGTCGATGAGCACTCCACGGCCCGCGACGCCACGCTCGGCGATCGGCTGGACCGAAGCCTTCTTGTTGCCTCCGACAGTGGTCCGCGCATCGTAGCCGTTCCAGATCTGGCCGTCGTACCAGACGTGGCCCAGCGCGTCGTACTGCGTCGAACCCTGCAGGAAGATCTCCGCCTTGTCGTCGGAGTAGTGCAGGCCGCCTGCGAAATCAGGTGCGCCCTCCTTGCCCTCGTCCCACGAGGACTCGTCGAGGACGTTGACGCGCCTGGTGCCCTCCCGGCCCGGGAACACCGGGTCGCCATGAGGATGGCCCATCGGGATCTGCAGCGTGAACACCTGACCGGACTTCACATACTGCACTCCGCGCAGCACCTCGTCGGAGCCGAGGTAGTTGAGAGCGCCGACCTCGTCGTCGTCTCCCCACCTGCCCCAGTTCTTCGGTGAATCCTTCAGGAGCTCGCCCATGCCCGGGGCATCGTGATCGTGGCTCATATCGACTGATCCTCTCGCGTGGATGAAACGACTACTGAACGGTTCGAGCGATCACTCGGTTGGTTCATTGTGATGAGCGTCTCATCGCAAGGGTGGCCCGTCAAGTGTTTGCGGAGGACCGGATCGCACTGGGTGGGTGGTGCGGGTGGGCCCGCGAGGCTGGGGGGTGGCATGGCGGAAACGGAGTTCAGCTCGACTGAACTGCCAGTTCAGTGGCGGTACTGCATCATGAATAGGGCGAGACTGGCGTAGTCGCGCGCCAACTCTGCCGGGTTGCTGTCCTGATCGGCGCCCGTCCAGGAGGGCGGGGCAAGGCACATCGTGAGAATTGCGTCGACTGCGAGTTCAGGTTCAGTATTGCTGAAACTCCCGGATTCGACGGCCCGGAGGGCAGCCGCCTGGAGGGTGGCGCGGAAATCACCGTTATCCGGGCCCGAGCCGCCGGCCAACGGGAGGCCCGCCCGGTACGACTCGGTCACCATCACGAATGCCAGTGCGCGGCGCTCTTCCCGGAACAGCACCAGCGCCTCCACCATGTTCGAGAACCCCCCGGCTGCGTCCGCGCCATCCGCGGCGGCCGCGTTCAAACGCCACCCGAGGTCGGCGTGCGCCCGGGAGATCAACTCGATCAGTAGGTGCTTCTTGCTCGGATAGTGGTGATAGATGCCGGCGACGCTGATGTCGGCGCCGGTGGCGATCAGCCGCATCGTGGCCCCGTGGTAGCCGGTCTCGCGAAAGACCTCGACCGCGGACGCGAGCACGGAATCCAGTTTGATGTCGTCGAACGATCGCCAGCCCGAGCCCTCCGCCGGTGGTCGTGGCGTGGCGGTGTTCACGGCGGCTCGTCGAGGCCGGACCAGCCGGGCCGCGGGCACACCGAGAGCGTCGGAGATGTGGCTCAGTCGATCGACGGTCACGCCGACCTTGCCGTTCTCGATCGCGCTCATCGTGCCGGTGCTGACGTTGATCGCGGTGGCCAGTCCGCGCAGGGTGAGTCCGGCATCGAGGCGGGCGGCACGGATGGCGCTTCCGGTGTCGGCACGCGTGGCCTGTTCGGGCATGCTGAACACAGTACGAGAGTGTGGCCGTCCGCAGAGGCACTGTCCGTGACCGGCTGTCCGGGAATCGGCCGGGAGGGTGACGGAGTGGGCCACACTGCAGGAATGAACGCCGAGGACGAGAACTGCCGCAGGGCGCCGGTCGCGCAGGTCGGCGCGACGCATGAGTCCGTGCTGGCGGCCTTTCAGGCCGCGGTGGCCGCGGGGCCAGAACTGCCCGCGATCCACTATTTCGACACCACCATGTCGTGGCAGGACGTGGACAGGGCCTCGGATGCCGTCGCCGCGCTCCTCGCCGCGCGCGGGTTCAACGCCGGCGACCGGCTCGCCCTGTGCGTGCAGAACAATCCGGCATTCGTCATCGGACTTCTCGCGACATGGAAAGCGCGGGGGACGGTCGCCCTGATCAGTCCCATGAGCAAGAGGTCGGAGTTCGCGCTCGCCGTGGCGGACCTCGACCCGACTGCGCTCCTCTGTCTCGATGACGTCTATGACGAGGTGGCGCGACACGTCCTCGGCGAGCGATCCGTGCGGGTGCCGATCGTGCTCACCGTGTCGCCCCTGGACTTCCAGACACGCGATGACCCGCGCATGTTCGAGCAATGCCGGCGCCGCGATCCCGCCGACACCATCGATCTGGCCAGGGTGGTCGAGGCGCGCGTGGCGGAGGCGGCCCGGGCGGGCACGGTGTCGTCGTCGTCGTCGTCGTCGTCCGGATCCGGGGCCGAACCGGTGCCGGAGCCGTCGACGCGCGAGTCCGACGACCGTGCCGACCGGCAGCTCGGCGCAGTGCGGATCGCTCCGAACGACGTGGCCGTGATCGCGCCGACGTCCGGGACCACCGGAGCGCCGAAGGGCGCGATGCTCACCCACCGCAATCTGCTGGTCAGCGCGCGGATCTACCGCGACTGGTCGGAGCTCGTCGCGGGGGAGCCGGTCCTGGCGATGTCGCCACTCTTTCACGTGACCGGGCTCGTCGGGGCGGCCATCCTGGCGATGGTCACCCGCTCGCCGATCGTGCTCACGCACCGGTTCGGTCCGACGGTGATCGCGGATGCGGTAGAGGAGCGGCGTCCTGCGTTCGGGATCGCCGCGATCACCGCGTACAAGGCGCTCGCGGCGGAGCCGACCATCACCGCCGGGCGATTGGCGCCGCTGCGGATCAGATTCTCGGGCGGGCTGCCGATCGACCCGGACGTGGTGGACGAGCTCGAGGAGCGGCTCGGCGGTTACATCCACAACGCGTACGGCCAGACCGAGACCGCGTCGCCGTCGCACCTCGTTCCCTACGGGCAGCGCGCGCCGGTCGACCCCGAGACGGGTGTGCTCTCGGTGGGGATCCCGGTCCCGGGGACGACCGTGGCGGTGGTGGACGAGGCGGGGCGGCCGGTGCCCCCCGGGGCGTTCGGCGAGATCATGACGTCCGGGCCCCAGGTGATGGCCGGATATTGGCGACGACCCGACGCCACCGCGGACGCCCTCGGCACGGGGATGTTCGCGACAGGGGACATCGGGTTTGTCGACGACGACGGGTGGCTCTTCGTCGTGGACCGCTCCAGCGACGTGATCAACGCCGCCGGCTACAAGATCTGGCCCTACGAAGTTGAACAGGTGCTCTCGGCGCATGCCGCTGTGGAAGAAGTCGCCGTGGTGGATATCGCCGATGAGTACCGCGGGCAGTCCGCGCGGGCCTATGTCGCGTTGCGCGACGGGGAGATGGCCACCGCCGCGGAGTTGATCGAGTACTGCCGGGCCCGGATGGCGGCCTACAAGTATCCGCGCGAGGTGGAGATCGTGGATGCGTTGCCGCGGACCGCCACGGGGAAGATCCTGCGCCGCAGGCTGCGCGAGAACTGAACGCGCCCGAGCTTCCGGCTCGGTGGGCTGATCGCGGCCGGCCCCTGGCGTCGCCGTGCGCCGATTTTCCGAGAAACTGTTGCGCCCGTCACGTTCCGCATGTAATCCTGGTCACAACTTGACGCGGCGTCAAGTGTTCTCGACAGGCCGTCCAAACCCCTTACGCGTGGACGGCCCCACAGGAAAGGGACGCGAGAATGGCCTTCACCCTCCCCGAGTCGAACATCCCCCTCGACATCGATTTCGACCCCGAGTACCTCCGTCAGCGCTTCGCGGATGACAAGCAGGCCCGGCTCCGGAAGGACCAGTTGGCCCAGTTCCAGGGCCTGTCCGACGTGCTCGAGGTGGACGACCGCGACCCGTTCAGTGAGCCGATCACCCGCGAGCCGGTCACCGAGGAGCTCGACGTGCTGGTCCTGGGCGGGGGTTTCGGTGGGCTGACCGCCGGGGCCTACCTCATGCAGAACGGCATCACGAACTTCCGGATGGTCGAGTACGGCGGCGACTATGGCGGCACCTGGTACTGGAACCGCTACCCGGGCGTGCAGTGCGACATCGAGTCACACATCTACATGCCACTGCTCGAGGAGACCGGCTACGTCCCCAGCCAGCGCTACGCCGACGGCTCCGAGATCTTCGAACACGCCCAGCGCATCGGGCGGCACTACGACCTCTACAGCCGTACCTACTTCCAGACCCGCGCGACCCATGCCGAATGGGATGAGGACCAGCAGCGGTGGGAGGTCACCACCGACCGCGGTGACCGCTTCCGCACCAAGTTCTTCATGCGCTGCAACGGCGCGCTGACCAAGCCCCAGCTGCCCAAGGTGCCCGGCATCGGCGACTTCCAGGGGAAGATCTTCCACACCAGCCGATGGGACTACGCCTACACCGGCGGCACCCAGGCGGGGAACCTGGAGAACCTGCGGGACAAGCGCGTCGCCGTGGTGGGGACCGGGGCCACCGGCGTCCAGGTGGTGCCGTATCTCGCGCAGGACGTCAAGGAACTCGTCGTGGTGCAGCGGACCCCGAGCGTCGTGCAGCCGCGCAACAACCGCAAGACCGACCCGGAGTGGAAGGCCTCGCTCGGGCCGGGCTGGCAGTACGAGCGGCACGACAACTTCAACGGCATCATCTCCGGCCACGAGGTCGAGGGGAACCACGTCGACGACGGCTGGACGCATCTGTTCCCGGCGCTCGGCGGGCAGCACCTGGTCGACACCCCTGTCGGTGAGCTTCCGGCGGCCGATCAGGCGACGATCGCCGAGGTCGCCGACATGCAACTACTCATGGGCGCGCACGCGCGCGTCGACGAGATCGTGAGCGACCCCGCCACCGCCGACGGACTCAAGCCGTGGTTCGGCTACATGTGCAAGCGGCCGTGCTTCAACGACGAGTACCTGGACACGTTCAACCGCCCCAACGTGACCCTCGCGGCGTCGCCGAGTGGCATCGACGGGATCACCGCCACCGGGATCGTCGTGGCGGGAGAGCACCACGAGGTGGACTGCATCGTCTTTGCCACCGGGTTCGAGACCGGGTCCGGCCCGGCGGGGATCTACGGGTACGACGTGATCGGCCGCGGCGGAAACTCCCTGCAGGAGTACTTCTCCGACGGCGCCAAGACCTTCCACGGGTTCTTCACCCACGGCTTC
Source organism: Dietzia sp. NPDC055877 (assembly GCF_053615975.1). Lineage (NCBI taxonomy): Bacteria > Bacillati > Actinomycetota > Actinomycetes > Mycobacteriales > Dietziaceae > Dietzia > Dietzia sp. NPDC055877. Next base: position 116,649 of record NZ_JBSHCV010000002.1, read on the forward strand.
CCGAACTTCGTCGAGCTCGGGATGACCCAGACGGCCTACTACGTCAACTTCGTCTACATGCTCGACCGCAAGGCACGGCACTCCGCCCGGCTCATCAAGCACATGTTGGACAACGGTCTCGGCACCTTCGAGCCGACTCTCGAGGCCGAGACCGACTGGGTGCGCAAGGTCCGCGAGTCCAACGAGCCCCGCATGGCCTACTGGGGCGCGTGCACGCCCGGCTACTACAACGGACAGGGAGACGTGTCCAAGGCGGTGTTCATGGATGTCTACAACTCCTCGGAGATCGACTTCTGGAACATGATCGAGGACTGGTGGGAAGCCGGGCAGTTCGATGAACTGACCCTGGAGCCGTCGCGGCCCGCGCTGCCGGTCGGCTGAGGTCCCGGCGGTCGCACGGCGTGGCGCCCCGTGGACCGGCCGACGGGGCACGGGAGGCGCGGGGCACGCGGGTGGCCACTATCTGATCTGATGATCGGGCAGTGGCCTCGCGCGTCCCGTGCGGGCATCAGCGACAAGAGGATGTGCACCATGGAACCCCGTACCTCCCCGGCAGCCGCGGCCGCAGCCGTCGGGCCCCCGGTGCGCGATGACGGTGGCAACCGGCGGCGACGGATGTCCCGCGGTGAGGTCCAGCGGCAGGCCATACTCGATGCCTTCGAGGATCTTCTCGGTCAGATGCCGGTCATGGAGATCTCCGTCAAGGACATCACCGATGCCGCAGGGATCAAGAGACCCAACTTCTACTTCTACTTCGAGTCCAAGGACGAGGTCCTGTCGGAGCTCGTGTCCTCGGTGTGGAACGAGTGGGACGCGGCGATCGGCAGCTACCACCGGAAGGCCGGCGAGTCACACGCGGACTACTTCGACAGGCTCTTCGTGGTGTCCCACTCCGTGTGGGTGCGCCGCTCGCGGGTGATCCTCTCCGGACTACAGGCCACCGGATACGACCTCACTCTCCGGGCCCGGTGGGACGCGCTGGATGCCGAGCTCAACCGGCAGCTCGCCGAGCAGATGGACCGGGACGCGGCCGCAGGCTTGATCACGCCACTGTCAACGGACCACCTCCGTCTGATCACCTCGGTGACCGACATGATCACCGCGGTGTTCTACAAGGACCGTCAGCGCACACCCTCGCCGGCGGAATCCGAGCAGACCCTCGACAGCCTGCGGGTGATCTGGGTGGCGGCGTGGGGACCGGTCGACGGCGCCTGAACCGATGCGGTTGAAGCCGCCCGGATGCTGCGTAGCGTGAAGCCATGACTGATCCCGACGCCGAACGCAACCACGACTCCGAAACATTGGGCGCCCCCGTGCCGGAGGGCCGGAACCCCGGGGAGACGTCTCTACAGCGCGATCCGGACGACTGGGTCACCGGCGACGAGCCCATGACGCAGGCCCAGAAGAGCTACCTCGACACCCTCGCTCGTGAGGCGGGGGAGGAGTTACCCGCGACCCTCACCAAAGCCGAGGCGTCCGAGCACATCGACCGCCTGCAGAAGGGCAATCCGCACCGAGGCTGACAGGGGTCGCCGACGTGGTGGGTGCTGGCCTCCGCTCAGATGGTCCGGCTCGTTTCACTCCGAGCTCGGGTAGCCACAAGGGTGATCCGTCCCGTTACCGGCCACCAGAAGGGCGGCGGCAGCACCGGGGGCGCTGCTGAAGGATGCTCGCACTGTGTCATAAGATGAGAATTATCTGACCGCGCATCCGTAAGTGGTCCTCTACTAGGGATTTAATCGATGATCAAACGCTCATTCGTGGTGGCCGGTCTGGCTGCCGCAGCACTGATGTCCGTGGCTCCGGCAGCCTCCGCCGCCGAGGTGTACATCGGCCCCTGGGCGGTGCAGGTTCCGGACGTCGCCCCGGTCGTGGTGCCGATCCCGATGGGGTCCGAGGCCGGTGCTCTCCCGCCACTGCCGTTCCCGCTCGTGTGGGACCTCCCGTTCATCCCGGCGCCTGCTCCGGCCCCCGCGCCCGTCGCCGCACCCGCGCCGGCGCCTGTCGCCGCTCCCGCTCCTCGGCAGGCCCCAGCGGCCACGTACGTCGCCAATTGCACAGAGGCCCGCAGGCTCGGCATTGCTCCGATCTACCGCGGCCAGGACGCTTACCGCCCGGCACTCGACCGGGACAACGACGGCGTGGCCTGCGAGTAAGGACGTCAGTGGGCACCGTGTCGGAGGGCCTGTCGCTGCGGCGGTGGGCCCTCCGACGTCTGACTGCGTCGTCATCTACCCCCGCCCCGCGGAGCGGGGGTAGTTACTATTATCTTGATCAATCTAGGTGAACCGGGTCGCCCTCGGTGATCCGACCGGGCTCGACCACCCGGAGGTAGACACCCAGATCCATGCCCGTGTTGCGGACCAGTGACTTCAGGATGTTCCGGTCGCGGGGCAGCTCGGCCTGGGGGAGGCCCACCATCACGCACCGCGCGATGGGCGTCGTGACCTCGCAGACCACGTCGCCGATGCGCAGCCGTCGGCCCACCCACTCGAACTCGGGGAAGCCCTCGGCGCCGGGCTCTCCGGCCACGATGACGTTCTTACGGAACCGTCGCGCGTCGATCAGCGAATCCGGGACGGTGGCCTGCAGCGACCCCAACGCCGTGGTGGTGGCCAGCGAGAGCGGCATGGCGTCGAAGTAGGTGCCCCGCGGGGTGACGTAGTCGAACAGCTCGGCCAGCAGGTCCTCGGGAAGCGTGGAGAAATCCGGGAACGGGTCATCCGGACCCAGGTCCAGCTGAGCCCGTATGTCGGCCCTGGTGATCCGGCCGCGGCGGTAATGTTCGTGGTCGTCGGGTGAGCGGCGTGGCCACAGTGTGACGGTCCGGCCCGTCGCAGCGGACAGGGCGTCGTGGATCTCGTCGTCGTCGCTCCGGACCACGGTGCCATCAGGACACGTGATCTCGATCGCCGGCGTGGAATCGGCGGCGGGCTCTTCGAGATAGCGCGCGTGGAACTGCAGCAGCGAATTGATCCGCTTGGCCCCGCGGATCTCCGAGGCCTGCTCGTCGCGCACGGCCCAGCCCCGGTCTCCGGGGAAGCCCCACCGCTCGGTCACCTCCGTGGAGACGACGCGGTCTCCGCGCATCGACTTGACCGGGTATCGCCACAGCTCAGAAACCTCGCCCACCTGCATGGGCTCATGCTACGAGGTGGTGACGCATCTGACGTTGCCCGGGCCGGACCCGTGTGACAACCTCGATCACAGGACCCCGACACGGGGCCTCCGGACGAGGGGTGCCGTACCCGGTGCGCGACAAGACGGCCCGCAGGAGGCCGTCATGGCGTGGATAGTTCTTGTCTTTTCCGGTGTTCTCGAGGCCGTGTGGGCCACTGCCCTGGGCCGGTCCGAGGGCTTCACCCGGCTCGGACCCTCCGTGGTGTTCGGAGTGGCGCTGGTTGTGAGCATGGGCGGTCTCGCCTACGCGATGCGGGACCTGCCCGTGGGCACCGCCTACGCGGTCTGGGTGGGCATCGGCGCCTCGCTGACCGTGATCTACGCGATGATCACGGGCGCCGAGCCGGTGTCCGTGCTCAAGGTGATCTTTCTGCTGGTGATCGTCGGCGGCGTCGTCGGGCTGAAACTCGTCGGTTGAGGATCAACGGATCGACGGGTGGGATTACCCTTATGCGCGGTGCGGCGATCGGCGGCACACTCCCGCGTCGCATAGTGAGGCAAGTGCATGGTCATGGAAGCAATCTGGTTCGAGAAGAGTCCCGACGGGCCGTTGAAGGCTCAGGCGCGGTCGCCCAAGGGACGCAAGCTCACCTTGACGGGGCAGCCCGGGGATCTTGAGCCGGCCGCGGAGGGCGACGTCCAACTCGTCGGCAACATGACCTTGCAACACAATCTCTGGGCGTACGCCGGCTTCCGGCAGCAGGCATCGGAGATGGTGGACGATGAGGCGTCGTCTGCGCTTCTCAAGAAGGCAGAAGTACACGCGAAGGTCGCACAGCGTCTGACGGTGCTCATCGACGAACTCGGGAACGAATCCCGGGTCGGGTGGTGCTCCAACTGCATCGAGAAGTCGACCCACCACAAAGTGGAGAGCGCCAGCACGCAGACCTCGACCTACATCTGTGACGCCTGCGGGTCCGCCACCGACGTCTGTGTTGCACCCAGGTGCAAGAACATGGCAGTTCGCAGCCTCAACAGGGTGCATCTGCCGAGTTTCTGTGCCGAACACTCGCATACTCTCCCGAGTTTTGAGCGCGCGCGTGACCCCTTGGAGCGACTCGAGGATTTCGCCTCGTTCATGGAGTACGACAAGCCCAACCTCGCGAAGGGGTCCAAGCTTGGGCTCACTGCAGTTCTTGCGGTCGGGGCGGCTTTCCCGCTCGCGCTGATGGCTGCGCCGGCGGTGGGCGGCGCGGTCGGAGTTCTGGCGTCGAAGGTGGGAGCCGGCGCTGCGCTCAGTGGCGCAGCCGCGCAGAGTTTCGGTCTCGCACTCCTCGGTGGCGGTTCGGTTGCGGCCGGTGGACTGGGAATGGCCGGCGGGACAATGGTCGTCACCGCCGTCGGCGCAGCGCTGGGTGGTGCGCTGGGGGCGTCGGTGACCAATGCCTATCTGCGCGATGACAAGTCGTTCAAGCTGGAACTGTTCCGGGAGGGCACCGGTACACCGGTGATCATCGCTCGGGGTTTCACCACCGAGGGCGATATCCAATGGTGGAAGTCGGTCGGGTTCGTTGAGCAGACGTACCCGGATCAGCCCATCTACTTCCTGCACTGGGGCTCGAAGGAACTCAACGATGTGGCTCTCCTATTGGGTTCGATCGGTGGAGCTCAGGCGGGACGCTTCGCGGTCGGCGCCGTCGCGAGGAAAGCTAGTAAAGCTGCGGCCGGAAGACTCAGCCCGCTGATGCCGGTGATGGTCGCAACGGATCTGGCCAAGAACCCATGGCATGTGGCACGAGTTCGCGCGGACAAGACCGGAGTGATCTTGGGCGACATCCTCGCCCGATTCGAGGGCGAGGCGATCCTGGTCGGACATAGTCTCGGCGGCCGGGTGATGGCGACTGCGACACAAACCCTGTCCAAAGCCAAGGCAGGCAAGAAGGTCCGGGATCTCAGAATTCTCGGGGCTGCGATCGGCCAGAAGTTCGACTGGGCATCGGTTGCATCGACCACCTCGGGGTACGTGGTCAACTACTTCTCTCGAAACGACGCGGTTCTCAAGAATGCGTACGCGGTCGCGGAAGTCGGCAGCGTCGCCGTGGGGCTCAAGGGAACCGGGTGCGAGGCTCCGAACCTCGTGGATGTCGATGTCTCGGACACGGTTCCGAACCACAACTCGTATTGGGAGAACATCACGGGTGAATGGAAGATCCGTGTATAGAACCGGCGTAGGTCCAGAGCTCGTCGAAGGTGTGAAAGCGAGCCATTTGATCGCAGAGGTACGACGGGTTGCTGGAGCGCAGTGCACGCAACACTGTCGATCAGATGGATGATTCCGCCGGGATGTACGACAAGACCGAGGACATCGTCGAGGGCATCTGTGACCGGTTCAGTGGCGTCGGCCGGGCGATGGGGCACGCTGTGGCTCGCGGTATGACTTAGGCTGGGCCGCGACACGGGGTGCCGCCCATCCGGGCAGCTGAGATCACACCCGTCGAACCTGATCTGGGTAGTTCCAGCGAAGGAATGTCGATACCGCGGCCGCGTCTCTGCGCAGGTAGGCGGGTATGCATCGCCACCCTTCGCGGGAACCGCCGGAAAGCGAGTGGCAGTGAATTCCGGGAACAGCGTGCGTATCGACGAGCAGGTAGTCCTGGTCACCGGCGGAGCCCGGGGCCTCGGTAAGGAAATCGTGCGGGCGTTCGGGCGCGAGGGCGCGCTCGTCGTCGTCAACTACCGTCGCAGCGCCGAGGCCGCGGCCGACCTGGTCCGTGAGCTCGGCGAGGACCGCGCCGTGGCGGTCCGGGCGGATGTGACCGACGACGACGAGGTAAGCAGCCTCGTCGAGGCGGCACGTACCCACTTCGACAGGCCGATCACGACGGTCATCAACAACGCCCTCGCCGACTTCGAATTCAACGGCGACGCCCGCCCCTCGCCCGAGACGCTGACCTGGGCGGACATGGAAGCACAGCTGCGCGGCGCCGTCAAGGCGACGCTCGCCACCACCCAGGCGGCGCTGCCGGGGATGCGCGAGGGCGGGTTCGGGCGGATCGTGAACATCGGTACCAACCTGTTCCAGCACCCGGTCGTGCCGTACCACGACTACACGGCCGCGAAAGCTGCCGCGCTCTCGCTGACCAGGACCCTGGCCACAGACCTCGGGCCGGACGGCATCACGGTCAACATGGTCTCGGGCGGGCTGCTGCGCACCACCGACGCAAGTGCCGCTACACCTGAAGAGGTCTTCGACCTCATCGCCTCGGGCACGCCGCTGCGTCGCGCGATCGAGCCCGCCGAGTTGGCGGACGCGGTGCTGTTCTTCGCCTCGCCGTGGGCGCGGGCGGTGACGGGGCAGAACCTCATCGTGGACGGTGGTCTGGTCAAGGGCTGAGAGGAGACGCTGTTTCAGCGAGCCCTCACGACTCGACGACGTCGTGAGGGGCTCTGACGTCCGACCCATGACAGATGTCACCGGGTAAGTCGTGACAGCCAGCCCTGTTCAGGCGGGCGCTGGCCGACGATCGTGGAGGCATGGTCAAGCACAGCCCAGCCCACACCCCACCCGCCGAAGCCACGGCCACGGGTCGTTCTCCCGGTGTCGGTCCGCGGCCGCCGGCTCTGGAGTTCCGGGACCTGGGCCAGACGTTCACGGTTCGCGGATCCGGACCCGTCCGCGCGATCCGCGGGCTCGACCTGCGCATCGACCCCGGAGAGGTGGTCGCGCTCCTCGGCCCGAACGGTGCGGGCAAGACCACCGCGCTCGACATCGCCCTGGGGCTGACCGAACCAACGGAGGGCCAGGTCCGGGTGTTCGGCGAGGCCCCGCGAGAGGCGATCGCGGCCGGCCGGATCGCCGCGGTGCTCCAGACCGGAGGTCTGCTCGCCGACCTGACGGTGGAGGAGACGGTCCGCGCGATCGCGGCACTCTACCGCCGGACGCTGTCGGTCGGGGAGGTGCTCGAGCGGGCGGGGATCGCCGAACTCGGCGGCCGCAGGGTCGCCCGGTGCTCGGGTGGTGAGCAGCAGCGCCTGAGGTTTGCGCTCGCGCTGCTGTCCGATCCGGACCTGCTCATCCTCGACGAACCCACCGCCGCGATGGATGTGGGGACCCGCCGTGAGTTCTGGGCGACCATGCACTCTGAGGCCGCATCCGGGTCGACGATCATCTTCGCCACGCACCACCTGGAGGAGGCGGAGGCGTTCGCCGACCGCATCGTGTTGATGGCGCGGGGGCGGATCGTCGCCGACGGCCCCGTCGACCGCGTCCGCGCCATGGCCGCCGGCAGTCGCGTGACCGCCGTCTGGGACCCGATGGCGGGCGAGCCGTCGCCGGAGGAGTTGCCCGGTGTCACCGCCGTTGACCGCACGGCTGCCCGGGTGATCCTCACCAGTTCGGACAGCGACGCCACCGCGCGCGTCCTTCTCACCGAGACGTCCGCGCGCGAGGTCACCATCTCGGCCAGGTCGCTGGACGACGCCTTTGTCACCCTCACCGCCGATGGTCCTGCAGACCCTGCACTGGCCGACACGGCACCCGTCGACCCTGCCGCTACCGACACCGATCCGGAGGCCACCCGATGAACGTCACCTACTGGGCCATCGACCTGCGCCGGACCCTGCGCGACATCACCAACATCTTCTTCATCGTCGGCCTGCCGCTGGTCATGTACTTCGTGTTCGGCAGCGCGCAGAGCTACCGCGATGCACCCGTCGCGCACGGCAACGTGGGCGCCGTCGTCATGATCTCGATGGCCGTCTACGGCGCGGTCACCGCCACCACCGCCATCAGCGGTGGGGCCGCCCTCGAGCGTTTCCAGGGGTGGGGCCGCCAGCTCGGACTCACCCCGTGGAGCGGCGCCGGCTTCGTGGTGACCAAGTCCGCCGTGGCCATGACCATCGCGGCCGTGCCCGTCCTCACCGTGGGCATCGCCGGCGCGGCCACCGGCGCGCAGGCCACACCGCTGGCCTGGGTGCTCTCGCTCGGCGCGGCGTGGCTCGGCTCCGCGGTCTTCGCGGGCTACGGACTGAGCGCGGGAATGGCGTTCCGCTCCGAGTCCGCGTTGGGGGTCGCGGGCGGCAGCCTGGTCCTGCTCGCGTTCGCGGGGAACCTGTTCATCCCGCTGTCGGGCGTGATGCTGGACCTGGCGCGCTTCACACCGCTCTATGGGGTCAACGCGCTGGCCCGCTATCCGATCACCGGCGGCGTGGTGGCCGACGGCGTGGTCGATCCGGTGTGGTTGCCTGTGCTCAACGTGGTTGCCTGGGCCCTCATACTGGGTACGACAGCCGCGGTGCTGGTACGTCGCCGCCGCGGTCGGGTGTGAGGAGCGACCGGGCATGACGAGCGGTGAGAGTACGACGACGACAACGGCAACGCGTGCGTCCCCGTCACCAGTGGCGGACCCGGAGGTCAGCGCGAAGTCGGTGAACGATGAAGCAGCTGCGGGGCCGTCGCGGTGGCGGCGATTCCGCTCCGCGATCACCGGTCCGAGTGTGCTGTTCTCGCTGATCTGGCAGGTCTTCCTGATCTACCCGATCCTCGCTGTGGTCTTCTCCGGGGCCCCCGCCGCGCCCACGGTGCTGGGGCTGGTCTCGATCGCGGCGTTCTCCGCGGTCTACCTGGCTGCCTTCGCCTCACCTGCCGTGACCGAGGGATACCCGCTACACCTGCGCAGCTCCGGTGCCGCCGGACCATCGGGGCGAGTCGCCGGCGATCTCCGCGACCCTGCCCGGGAGGAGCCCGCGCCGCTCGGGCTGGGCTACCTGGCCGGGCTCGTGATCTGCACTTTCGGGACCCTCCCGGCGGCCGGGCTGAACGGGCCGGTCAACTTCGTCCCGTTCCTCGCCTGCTTCGTTGCTGCCGCGTGGCCGATCCGGCGGAGCGTGCCGACCGCGATCACGCTGATCGTCATCGGCACCGTCGCGGCCCTGGTCGAGAAGACGTGGGGGATGCTGGTCCCGGGGTTCCTGGTGATCCCCGTGGTGCTGTCGATGCTGGGCACACGGATCTCGGTCGGCATCAGCGACCGAGAGGGCCATTACCGGCGGGCGCTGGGTGTGGCAGAGGAGCGCGCAAGGGTCGCGCGCGACCTGCACGACGTCCTCGGACACACCCTGACGGCGCTGACGATCCGCGCCCAGCTGGCCCGGGCGCAGCTCGACTCCGACCCGGACGCCGCCCGGGCCGAACTGGAGAACATCGAGAACCTCACGAGGACAGCCCTGTCGGAGATGCGGCAGACCGTGTCCGGCATGCGGGTGGCGGATCCGGTGCAGGAACTCGCCGGCCTGACCGATTCCTTGCATACCGCGGGTATCGATGTCGTCGTCGTCGGGTCCCCTTCTCTCCTCCCGGACGCGCGGTCGGGCCTGGTGGCCTGGACTCTCCGCGAGGCCGGCACCAACATCGCCCGCCACTCGGGCGCGGGGAACGTGACTGTCGAGTTCTCCCGCGACCGGCTACGGATCACCGACGACGGCGTGGGGGTCGACGCTCGCCGCGCCGCCCACTCTGACGTCGGCCGGACCATCTCGGCTCCGGCGGGGCAGGGCCTGCCGGGGCTCGCGAGCCGGGCCGAGGACGCCGGCGCACGGTTCGTGGTCCGCGACCGGGGCGCGGCGGAAGCGGCGTCGGTCACCGGCACCGTCGTCGAAGTGGGGTGGCCGCGATGACCGAGCCGATCCGGATCATCCTCGCCGACGACCAGGCGCTCGTGCGGGGCGGGCTCGCGGCACTGCTGGCGATGGAGCCGGACATCGAGGTGGTGGCCGAGGTGGGCCGCGGCGACGAGCTCGAGGCCGCGGTCGCCCGGCATCTGCCCGACGTGTGTGTGGTGGACATCGAGATGCCGGGCGGTGACGGCATCACCGCGACCCGGCGCATCCGACAGGACCATCCGGACGTGCGGGTGCTGATCGTGACGACCTTCGGGCGGCCCGGATACGTCAACCGGGCTCTGGAATACGGGGCCGGTGGATTCGTGGTCAAGGACACCCCGGCGCGCGAGCTGGCCGAGGCCGTTCGGAAGGTCAACGCGGGGGAGACGGTGGTCGATGCCCAGCTGGCACGGGAGTCGATGGCCGCCGGCCCGGACCCCCTGACCCCGCGCGAGAAGGACGTCCTGCGCGAGGCGCTGACAGGGGCCCGCATCGCCGACATCGCGGCCGAACTACATCTGACGCAGGGGACCGTTCGCAATCACCTGTCCTCGGCCATCGCCAAGACCCACACCTCCACCCGCGGCGAGGCGGCGAGGGAGGCGCAGGTGCGTGGCTGGCTGTGAGGTCTGTCGACCCAGCCCGCTCACCGGCGGGCGGCCGGGTGGAGTGCCCGCCCCCGCCGGTGAGCGGGCTGATCAGGCGGACGGCGAGGTGTTGGTGCCGCCGTCGTTGATCTCGAAACGCGTCCACTCACCGTCCATGTCGACCTGCATGGCGTAGCCGAGGGAATCGTCCGGGACCTCGATGGTCTTGAACCAGTCGTAGGCCTTGGTGTCGTCGGCGAACTCCTTCTCGTCGATCACGTTCTGGTCGGGATCGATCACGCGGTAACGGGGCATGACTGCTCCTTCGTTCGGGTGTTGTCGCTTCCGCTCGCAGTCTGGGTGATCGAACAGGCGCCCGCATCCGGTCCGGCGCCCCGCCTCAACCGGTGGTGGCCAGGCGGTCGGCCTCCTTGAACTCGATCACGGGGTCGCTGTGGTTGTGCTCGTAAGGGGCGGCGGCCTCACCCGTGGTCCGCGCGGCCTTGATGTCCTCCCACTGCTCCAGGGGCGTGCGCGGGTCGCCGAATCGCTCGCGCGCCCACTGCGGGGAGTGGGTGCGCGGGCTGTCGGCGGGGACGCCGCGGACCGCCGGCTCGATGTAGCGGACCGCGCGTGGGCAGATCCGCTCGACCATCCACATCATCGCGTCAGGATGGGCGGCCACCCGGTAGAACGCCTTCCAGAAGGCGATCGCGGCGGTGTCCACGGCGCGGGACTGGCGGACACCGAGCATCGGACGCATCCATCGCGGGTAGGTCGCGATGATGCTCGCCCGCAGGACCGGCCGGCCGAGTTTCCGCAGCACCTTGGGCACGCGCGGCTCGATGGTCTCGAAGCCGTTGAGAATGTGGTCGACATTCGCGATCGCGGCCTCCGACGCGGAGAGGCGATCACGCCAGTCGTCGAAGTACTTCTGCACCTCGCCGCGGGTACGCGGCACCTGTTCCTGGCGGATGGGCTGGACCTCGGCGGCGATCGCACACTGCCGCCAGTACTCGTTCTCCTCGTCGCGGCTGAGCCGGCCGGGGCCGAAGGTCTCGTAGACGTAGAGGATCGAGTGCCACGCGGTGATGTGGATCCACAGCTGCGAATCCGGGTCGTTCGAGTCGTACTCGTTGCCGGTCACCTTGTTGGTCCCGTAGGCCCGGGAGTGGACCTTCATGAGGATGTCGGACATCTTGATGACCGTCGGCGTATCGGCGAAGAGCACCGCCGAGAAGTACTCCATGGTGCGGTCGTAGCGCAGCGGGGTCCGCTGGATCACCTGGCCGGTCTCGTCCACCGCGGCGGTGAGATCGGGGTCCAGATGCTCGATGGTCACCGCCCGGGCGAAGCCCTGGAGGGCGGAGGCGGGAAAAGTCCAGACCTTCCACGCCACGGAGCCGGGGCCGAAAAGCCCTTCGTCGCTTCGGTTCTTGGTGGGTGTTGCCACGTTTTCCCCCTCGGAAGTAGCCTGCGTGAAGAAGCTCACAGCAGTTGCCGGAGAGTATTGGACACGAGCCGACCATTTGTAAAGCGTTCTCGCTAAGTTACTGGTCAACGCGCTGCCTTTCCGAGTGATCTCGCACATCCTCCTACGGCGCGTACGGTCGAACTCCCGACCCCAGGAGGCCACCGTGACCGCCGATCGCCGCGGCAATCGCCCGCACTCGACCACTGAGATACCGGAGCCGGCCCCGCCCGTGGACCCGGTGACCAAGCATCCGATCGAGATCCCGTTCCAGTCGCAGCCCGCCCCCGGGCTGGCTTCCGGGTTGGTGCCCCTGGCCGACCACGGTGAGAAGTCCTGGGTGGGGCACGGGCGGCTCGAGGGGCGCCGGGCGCTCATCACCGGTGGTGACTCGGGGATCGGACGGGCGGTGGCGATCGCCTACGCGCGGGAAGGCGCCGACGTGGCGATCGGCTATCTGCCGTCCGAGCAGTCCGATGCCGATGAGGTGGCCGAACTCGTCCGTGAAGCCGGACGCAACTGTGTGCTCCTGCCGGGGGACGTAGGCCACGAGGAGACGGCACGGGGGATCGTCCGCGACGCGGTGGCCGGGCTCGGCGGTCTGGACGTGCTGGTGCTCAACGCCGCACGCCAGACCTACGTGGAGAACCTGGAGGATCTGAGCTCCGAGCAGTGGGCCGAGACGATGAACGTCAACGTGAACGCGCCGTTCTGGCAGATCCAGGAGGCGCTTGCGCACCTGATGCCCGGCTCGAGCGTGATCTTCACCTCGTCGGTGCAGGCCTACACCCCGTCGGCCGGCCTGGTGGACTATGCGACGTCGCGGGCGGCGGTCAACACCATGTCCAAGTCCCTCGCTCAGCAGCTCGCCCCGCGGGGGATCAGGGTGAACGCGGTGGCGCCGGGCCCGTTCTGGACCGCGCTGCAGGTGAGCGGCGGCAAGGACCCGGAGCAGCTGCCGTACCACGGGCAGAAGAGCCCGCTGAAGCGGCCCGGGCAGCCCGTCGAGATGGCGGGTGCGTACGTCTACCTGGCCTCGGAGGAGTCGTCGTACACCACGGGTAACACGCTCTCCGTGACCGGCGGATCGCCGACCCCCTGACCGCGGCCATCGACGACATGGGGCCGGCGCCCGAAATGGGTTCGCCCTCCCGGCCGCGATGGGCAACGGCCGGGAGGGCGAGTTCGTGGGGCGGGGCGGATCAGGTGTCGTGGATCAGGACGCCCCGCAGGTTCTTGCCGTTGCGCAGGTCCTCGTAGCCCTGGTTCAGGGTCTCGAGCGTGTACGTGGTCGTGACCAGCTCGTCCAGCTTGAGCTTGCCCTCGTCGTAGAGCCGCAGCAGCTTGACGATGTCGTACTGCGGGTTGGCCGAGCCGAAGAGCGCACCCTTGATGGTCTTCTGGAACAGTGCCATCATCGTGCCGTTCACCTGGACGGTCTTGTCGGTCATGCTGCCCATGCCGGTGATCACCACCGTGCCGCCCTTGCCGATGATCTCGAACGCATCCGAGACCACCTTCTCCTCCAGCGAGCCCACGAGGATCAGCGCTTGGTCGGCCATCTGCCCCCAGGTCAGCTTCTCCACCTCGGCGTGGGCCTCTTCGGCGGTGGCGAAGGCGTGCGTGGCGCCGAACTTCATGGCCTCGTCGCGCTTGAACTGGACGGGATCCACCACCACGACGTGCCGGGCACCCGAGTTGGCCGCGCCCTGGACTGTGTTGATCCCGAGTCCGCCGACGCCGTAGATCACCGTCGTGTCGCCCTGGCGCACGTTGCCGGCGTAGGTCGCCGTGCCCCAGCCGGACGGCACGCCGCAGCCCACCAGGACTGCCTTGTCGAGCGGCAGCCAGTCGTCCACCTTGACCACCGAATGCTCTGAGATCACCGAGCGCTCGGCGAACGTCCCGAGCATGCAGAAGGCGCCGAAGTCCTGACCGTCCTTGTGAAACCGGTACGTCCCGTCGGGCATGTGGCCCTCGAGGATGGTGGCGCCCATGTCGCAGAGGTTCTGCCGGCCGGTGGAGCAGTAGCGGCAGGTACCGCAGCTGGGGATGAACGAGCACACCACGTGGTCGCCGGGCTTGACCTTGGTGACGCCGGTGCCCACGGCCTCGATGATGCCGGCGCCCTCGTGGCCGCCGACGATCGGGAAGCGGGGGATGAAGTCGCCGTCCGACAGGTGCAGGTCGGAGTGGCACAGACCGGCGGCGGTGTACTTGATCAGCACCTCGCCGGGGCCGGGATCGTCCAGGTCGAGTTCGATGATCTCGAACGGCTGGCCGGTGTCGAACATGACGGCAGCTCTGGTCTTCATGACAGGGGTCCTTTCGGAGGTGGGCGGCCTGCGGGGGAGCGGGGCCGAGGGAAGGTGTCGGGCGCGGCCTGCGCGGCCGCGACGCGGAACTACAGCTGGATGTTGACCGAGCGGGTCTGCGTGTAGAGGTCGAGCGCACCGGCGCCGAGCTCGCGGCCCCAGCCGGACTGCTTGAATCCGCCGAACGGCATGGCTGTGTCGAAGCCGTTGTACTGGTTCACCCACACGGAACCGGCCTGCAGGCGGCTGGCCACCTGGTGGGCCTTGGAGAGGTCCTTGGTCCAGACGCCGGCGGCCAGTCCGTACACGGAGTCGTTGGCCTGGCGGACGGCGTCCTCGACGTCGGTGAACCGCAGTGCGGAGACGACGGGGCCGAAGATCTCCTCCTTCACGACCCGGTCCTCGGGCTTGACGTCCACGAACACCGTCGGCTGGATGAAGAAGCCGGTGTCACCGTGGCGGGCCCCGCCGGTCAGTGCCCGGCCGCCGTCCTCGATCCCGGCGCGCAGGTAGTAGGAGACCTTGTCGAACTGGTCCTGGTCCACGACGGGGCCGAGCACGGTGTCGGGGTCGAGTCCGTGGCCGATGGTGGCCTGGGACGCGGCGTCGGCCACGGCCTGGGTGAACTCCTCGTAGATGGAGTCCTCGACGTAGAGGCGCGTGCCGGCGGTGCAGGCCTGGCCGTGGTTGAACATCCACGCGGCCACCGATCCGGCCACAGCGGCGTCCCAGTCGCAGTCGGCGAAGACGATGTTGGCGCTCTTGCCACCCAGCTCCAGCGAGACCTTCTTGAGGTTGCCCTTGGCGGCGTCCACGATGAGCTTGCCGACCTCGGTGGATCCGGTGAAGGCCACCTTGTCCACGTCGTCGTGGCCGGAAATGGCGGCGCCGGCATCGCCGAAGCCGGTGATGATGTTGACCACTCCGTCGGGCACGCCGGCCTCCTGGCAGACCTCTCCGAGCAGGAGCGCGGTGAGCGGGGTCTGCTCGGCCGGCTTGAGGACGAGGGTGTTGCCGGTGGCCAGGGCCGGGCCGAGCTTCCAGGCGGCCATGAGCAGCGGGAAGTTCCAGGGGATGATCTGCCCGCACACGCCCACGGGGACGCGTTGGGTGTAGGCGTGGAACTGCTTGTCGCCGGCGAACGGCATGGACACGGGGACGGTGGAGCCCTCGATCTTGGTGGCCCAGCCGGCGTAGTACCGGAACACGTCCGCGGCCCAGGCCACGTCGACGGCGGTGGCGATGCCCACGGATTTGCCGTTGTCCAGCGCCTCGATCTGTCCGAACAGTTCGGCCTTGGCGTCGAGCAGGTCGCCGATGCGCCACAGGATCTGCTCGCGCTCGCGCGGCTTCATGGTGGCCCAGGCGCCGTCGTCGAAGGTGCGGCGCGCGGCGGCCACCGCGCGGTCCACATCCGCGGGCCCGCCGTGGGCGACCTGGGTGATCTCGTTGCCGGCGGCGGGGTCGTAGGTGCCGAAGGTGCGGCCGTCGGCGGCGTCGACCCACTGGCCACCGATGAGCAGGCGATGCGGGCGGGCCAGGAAGTCGCGGGCCTCGGCGCCCAGGCGCTCGTCGACGGGCGCGGCGGAGCCGGTGTCGCGGGAGAGTGTTCCGGTCATGTCTACCTCCGAAGTCGGTGGCGGCCTCTGTGTGGGGCCGGTCACAGTCCACTATGAAGGCGGGTCCAGGCCCCGGAGTGTTCAGATTCTGGACAATCTATGAAAGGTCGAACTCGCGCATACGGGCGTAGAGGGTCGTGCGGCTGATGCCGAGCCTGCGCGCCGCCCGCGACCGCACACCGTCGCACTCGGCCAGCGCCGCGACGATCGCGTCGTATTCGCCACGCGCGAGCTCCCCGGACGTCGGTGGCCGTCCCGTCCGGGCACGCGAGGGCAGGTCTCCCACGTCGAGCCGCGGGGGGATCCGGCCCTCGATCCCGTCCAGGCATTCGGTGAGCATCGCGCGGAGCGAGACCAGTCCGTTGGGCAGATCGAGACCGCCCACGGCGTCGATGAACCGCGAGGTAACCGTGGGTGTGTCGGCGCCGCGCGCGGTTGCGAGCGCGTCGACCATGGCATGCACGATGCCCTCGAGTTCCGCGCCGCGTTCGTGAAGGGGGCGCACCGTGGTGCGTGCGCCGCACGCGTCGAGCGCCTCGGTCACCGCGGGGCGTGGGTTGTCGCGACAGGTGACGACGACGAGACCGTTCTCCATCGCGTTCAGTCGCGAGGCCAGACGGCGTAGATCTGCGTCTTCCAGGAGGTCGATGTCGTCGAGAACCACTGGGATGCCCCGGTCGCGGTGTTCTCTGAGAGCGGGTATGGCCAGTTCCTGCCAGGCCTGCAGGGCATCGTCCGCCCCGGCCAGTCGGACGTGGACTCCCTCTGGGCCTGCGGTCGCCAGCGCTACGGTCGTTCTGCCGGAACCCGACGGGCCCACCACGGCGTGTGCGCCGCGGTCCGCCTTCCGGTGAACGGGCCGCCGGGCAGTCGGCTTGTCGTCGTCAGGAAAGATCAGGTCCACCAGGTGCCCACGGCGACCGACGCGGCTTGCGGTGATCCGGACCCGTCCCATAGACAGGTCCACCGCCTCCGTCCCCTCGCCTCGCTGCACCGCTCGCCGGAGTGTCGCGATGTCCTGGGTGGCCAGGCGTTCCAGGCTGGAGTGGGAGGCAAGCACGACCTCGTCACTGAACGCGCATGTCGGTGACTCCGAGTTGCGGGTTCGTTCGACGAATCGCCGCCACAGCTCGCGATCGTCCCCCGGGGCCGTGTCCACGTACCGGGCCTCGATGTCAGCCACGATCTTCTGGACGAATGGCGCGAACAGGCCGGAGGCGTCGGAGCTCATTCCCGTGAGGTTCAGCGCCCCGACCAGTCGACGGGTCAGGGGGTCGATGATGGGGTGGCCGTAGCAGCTGAAGTCACGGAGGATCTCGGCGAAATGTTGCTCGCCGTGGATGAAGACGCCGGTGCGCGTTTCCAGTGCGGTGCCGATGCCGTTGTTTCCCACCGTGTCCTCGGTCAGCGTGACGCCGTCGTCGACCCCTCGCCGGATCAGCATGTGTGAGATCCGTGCGTTGTCACGCACGATGCGGAGGACGCGGCCGTCCCTGTCGGCCAGGGCCAGCATCGTGCGAGTTCCCATGAGGACGGTGTCCAGGTTGTCCAGCACGGGCCGGGCCGCCTCGGCCAGGCGGTGGGAGCGGGAGGCGTGGGGGTCGGGGGCTCCCGGGTGGGCGCCTTGTGGGGTCAGGCCACAGAGCTCGGACCGTCGCCAGGCCAGGGTGAGTTGGTCCTGGTCCGGGGTGGGCGCAAGAGGATCGGCGAGTGGCGGCAAAGGTCACCTCCGGCAGTGTCTCGGGTGTGATCTGTACCATACCGGTGATCGAGGGTCGGTAGGCGCTACGGTGGCGATCTCTCAGGTTTCGATCGATGTTCCCGAGGCTGGTCTCCTGCGGCGAGAGCGGTGCGAATCCGCAGTTCAGAATCGCCGCGCCGTCTGCGCCGCGTGCGCCGGGTGGACGAGATGCGCGGGCAGGGTGGACGGATTCCCGGACCCGGCAGTGGAACGAGTCGAAAGGGCGTCGGAGACCGCCGTCGCGCACACGGTGACGGACTCGACCGCCCGGGCGACGGCGCGGCCGGTCATTCGGCGACCGGGGGCGACCGCCACGGAGCCGACAACCCGCCCATCGGCACGCTGCACGGGGGCGGCGATCGAGGCCACGGCCAGGTCGGTGGCGGGCGTGAGCTCGGAGTCGGTCACGTCGATCTCGGACAGTTCCAAGAACAGCTCCGACACGCGTTCACGGACCAGGGCGCCAACGCCGGACCTCTCCAGCGAGTCGGCCATGCGCAGCATCTCGCGTCGGCCCGGGGTGAGGCGGTCGATCGACCAGCCGCGTCGCGCGACCTGGGGCAGTACCGCCTCGAGTCGTTCCCGGGCGGTCTCGGTCAGGCCGGTGCCGTCCGCCAACCACCGGCGCTGGTCGGCGAGCGGGAGCCGGGACGCGAGGTCTCGAGCGAACGGCGCGCGGAACGGGGTTGCGTGTCCCACCCGGATGGCCTCCGTCGACGCCGTGCGCATGCCGGCGCGCACGGCGTCGACCACCTCGACCATGTCGTCGCGGATCTCGAGAACCACCGCCGCGATCCCCGTCTCCCCGGCCAGGTGCTCGAGCGGGGCGCGGGCGGCGCGGACCAGATCCGGCTCGAGCGCCGCCGCCGCGCCGACCTCGCGGAGGCGCGGGCCGGCCCGCCAGCCGCCGGTGACCTTTTCGGCCCAGTCCTCCGACTGCATGTGCTCGAGAACCGCGTGCAGTGTCGACCGGCTGGCGGCAGTGGTTCGGGCCAAGTCCGCGAGTGGGAGGGGAGGCCCGTTCGTGGCGAGCGCCTCGAGTACCGCGAGTACGCGATGGGTGGGTTCGTGTCGCATAGTCGACATGATACGTCGATAAATCGACAGAACGCAGATGTGGGGCTGGGTTCAGGTGGACGGATCGGGCACGTGGAGCAATATGGGTCTCACAGGCGTCAGTAGACAGGTCTGTCTGTTCACGGTCGGCCGGATCCCCCGGGCCGACGCCCCAACACTGGAGGTCGCATGACGACGAGGTCGGCGGTGACGCTCTCGCATCTCGACGCGCTCGAGGCGGAGTCCGTCCACATCTTCCGCGAGGTAGCCGCGCAGTTCGAACACCCGGGGATGCTGTTCTCCGGGGGCAAGGACTCCGTGGTGATGTTCCACCTGGCGCGAAAGGCCTTCTGGCCCGCGCCGATGCCGTTCCCGCTCATGCACGTCGACACGGGCCACAACTTCGACGAGGTCATCGACTACCGCGACCGCGTCGTCGACGAGACCGGGGTCCAGCTGCTCGTGTCCTACGTACAGGACGACATCGACGCCGGTCGCGTGGTCGAGGAGACCGGGCCCGGCACCAGCCGCAACCGCCTCCAGACCACCGCCCTGCTGCGTGGCATCCAGGAGAACCGCTTCGACGCGGTCTTCGGCGGGGCCCGCCGCGACGAGGAGAAGGCCCGCGCCAAGGAGCGCGTCTTCTCCTTCCGCGACTCCTTCGGCGCCTGGGACCCGCGCGCACAGCGCCCGGAGCTGTGGAAGCTCTACAACGGCAAGCACCGCAAGGGCGAGCACATTCGCGTCTTCCCGCTCTCCAACTGGACCGAGCTGGACATCTGGCAGTACATCGAGCGGGAGGACATCGACCTGCCGCCGATCTACTACGCGCACGAGCGCGAGGTGATCGAGCGCGACGGCATGCTCCTGGCCAACACCCGCTTCCTCGAGACCCTCCCCGGCGAGGAGGCCCGCACCGAGTTGGTCCGCTTCCGCACCGTCGGTGACGCCACCTGTACCGGCTGTGTGGAATCCGACGCCGCCGACAACGCCGCCGTGGTGGCCGAGGTCGCGGGAACCCGCGTCACCGAGCGTGGCGCCACCCGCGCCGACGACCGCATCTCCGAGGCCGGCATGGAAGACCGCAAGAAGGAGGGGTACTTCTGATGAGCACCGCGACCACCGAACCCACCACCGAATACACGACCGGGGAGGCCGTGCTGCCCGAGGGCCACACCATGTCCGACCAGGCGCAGCTGCTGCGTATCGCCACCGCCGGATCCGTGGACGACGGCAAGTCCACCCTCATCGGTCGCCTGCTGTTCGACTCAAAGGGCATCTTCGAGGACCAGCTCGCCTCCATCGAGGCCACCTCCGCCAAGCGCGGCGACGAGTACACCGACCTCGCCTTGCTCACCGACGGGCTGCGGTCCGAGCGCGAGCAGGGCATCACCATCGACGTGGCCTACCGCTACTTCTCGACCCCGCGGCGCAAGTTCATCATCGCCGACACCCCGGGCCACGTGCAGTACACACGCAACATGGTCACCGGCGCGTCCACGGCGGACGTGGCGATCATCCTCGTCGACGCCCGCAAGGGCGTGCTCGAGCAGACCCGGCGGCACGCCTTCCTGTCGGCGCTGCTGGGCATCCCGCGCCTGGTGGTGGCCGTCAACAAGATGGACCTGGTCGACTACGACGAGGCCACCTACGAGGCCATCCGCACCGAGTTCACCGACTTCGCCGCCAAGCTCGAGGTCCACGACGTGACCTTCGTGCCGCTGTCGGCGCTCAAGGGCGACAACGTGGTCAACAGAGCGGTCGAGTCCGCTGACCCGATGCCGTGGTACACGGGCCCGGCGCTGCTCGATCACCTCGAGAACGTGCACATCGCCTCGGACCGCAACCTCACCGACGTCCGGTTCCCGGTCCAGTACGTGATCCGGCCGCAGCGCGCCGACGGACTGGATCACCGCTCGTTCGCGGGCACCATCGCCGGCGGGATCATCAAGGTCGACGACGACGTCGTGGTCATGCCGTCCGGTCGGCAGTCGACGGTCAAGGCGATCTGGGGTCCGGGCGGGGCCGAGCTGGATGAGGCCGCCGCACCCGCCGCCGTGACCATCGCGCTCAACGACGAGATCGACATCGTTCGCGGCGAGATGATCGCGCGGCCGGGCAACCGCCCGCACCAGGGCACCGAGCTCGAGGCCATGGTCTGCTGGTTCGCCGACGACGCGACGCTGACCACCGGCAAGCGGTACATCATCAAGCACACCACCCGCGACACCAAGGCGATGGTGACAGGCCTGGAGTACCGGCTCGACATCAACACCCTGCACCGCGACCCGGACGCCACCGAGCTCGAGCTCAACGAGATCGGCCGCATCGGCCTGCGCACGCAGAACCCGCTGATGTACGACCCGTACCGCCGCAACCGCGACACCGGGGCGTTCATCGTCGTGGACGAGCTCTCCGGCGACACGGTCGGCGCGGGCATGATCATCGGGCCCGCCACCAGCGGCTCGAACGTGGTCTGGCACGCCGGGACCGTGCAGCGAGGTGACCGCGGCCAGGGCCGCACCCTGTGGTTGACCGGCCTGTCGGGCTCGGGCAAGTCCACGATCGCCTCCGAGGTCGAGCGGCTGCTCATCGAATCCGGGCATCCCGCCTACATCCTGGACGGCGACAACCTGCGCCACGGCCTCAACGCCGACCTGGGCTTCTCCGCCGAGGACCGGGCCGAGAATATCCGCCGCACCGCGGAGGTGGCCGCACTCTTCGCGGACGCCGGCGTTGTCGTCATCTGCTCTCTCATCTCGCCCATGCGCGCCGACCGCGACGCGGCGCGCGCCGTCCACGCCAAGGCCGACCTGCCGTTCACCGAGGTGTTCGTCGACACGCCCCTGGCCGAGTGCGAGGCCCGCGACCCCAAGGGCCTCTACGCCAAGGCGCGCGCGGGCGAGATCGCCGAGTTCACCGGTGTCTCCGCGCCGTACGAGCCACCGCTGACCCCGGACCTGCACATCCGTCCCGAGGACGGCACCGCAGAAGAGGTCGCGCAGCGGATCGTCAGCACGCTCCTGGGAATCTGAGTCGGTGCCCGAGGCGCTCTGGACCTACGACTCACTGGGCCTCCTGGTCGTCAGCGCCGTGATCGGCGTGGTGATCGGTCTGACGGGGATGGGCGGCGGCGCGCTGATGACGCCCGCGCTCATCCTCTTCGGGATCCCGCCCACCGCCGCGGTCGCCAACGACCTGGTGGTCAACGCGGTCAACAAGGTCGTCGGCGCGGGCGTGCACTGGCGGCACGGCAAACCGAACCTCAAGATCGCCTTCTGGCTGATCATCGGCTCGGTCCCCACCGCGTACCTCGGCGCCTGGCTGGTGCACGCGGTGGGTGCCGAGGATGTGCAGGGGATGCTCAAGATGGCGATCGGGGCGACGCTCATCGTGGCCTCCACCGCCTACTTCCTCCGGGCGTTCTTCGAGATGTCGGGCAGGATACGAACGGGCGACGACGCGGACCCGCCGGTCAAGCCCGTACTCACCCTGCTGGTCGGTGTGGTCGGTGGCCTGATGGTCGGCATCACCTCGGTCGGATCGGGGACCGTCATCATGATGTGCATCATGCTGCTGTACCCCACGCTGGCGGCGCTGCGGCTGGTGGGGACCGACCTCGTGCAGGCCGTCCCGCTGGTGATCGCGGCCGCGATCGGGCATGTCATGGTGACCGGGGTCGACTGGACCCTGCTGCTGCCGCTGCTCGTGGGCGGCGCCGTGGGGACGTTCTTCGGCTCGAGGTTCGCCGGTCTCGTGCCGGGCGGGCTCATCCGCCGCGGGATCACGATCGTGCTGGCCGTGACCGCCTCGGCGATGCTCGGCGCCTCGCCGCTGCTGATCGGCGTGATCGCGCTGGTGTTGCTGACCGTCGGCCCGCTGGTGTGGAAGTTGCTGGTGCGTCGCTACTCGGTGCATCTGGGCCAGCCCGCAGAACCGGCGCGCGTCTGACGCCGGCCCGCGCGGTACGACCCGTGCGGTCCGGTGGCGCGTCACCCATCCGCGGGTGACACTCCTGCGGTGCCCAACACCGACCTCATGTACGCGGTCGTCGGAGCGGCGCTTCTCGTCGGTTCCATCCTGCCGCGACTGCTCCGGGAGCGGGTTCTGTCCGCGCCGATCGTCGTGGTGGGCGTGGGCATGCTCATCGGTTGGCTCATGCCGAGTGAGTCGAAACTCGTCGATGTCATCGAGCACGCGGAGCTCGCCGAGCGGATGGCGGAGGTCACCGTCATCGTCGCGCTCTTTGGCGTCGGGCTGGCGCTCGACCGGCCACTGACCTTCCGCGGCTGGAGCACCACGTGGCGCCTGCTCGTCATCGGGATGCCGCTGTCGATCGCCGGCGTCGCGGTGCTCGGGTGGTGGGCCCTTGGCCTGACCCCGGCGGTCGCGGTTCTTCTCGGGGCCGTACTCGCCCCCACCGACCCGGTGCTGGCCTCCGACGTGCAGGTGGAGGGGCCCGGGCACGGGGAGGGCGAGAAGGTCGACGACGAGCACGACGAGGCCCGCTTCGCTCTCACCTCGGAGGCGGGCCTGAATGACGCGCTCGCGTTCCCGTTCGTCTACCTCGCGATCTTCCTGGCCACCAGAGGGCCGCTCTCGGAATGGGGGTGGTCGTGGGCGGCGTGGGACCTCGTCGGCAAGACGGTCATCGGGGCCGTGGCCGGGTGGATCATCGGCCGGCTGGTGGGCGCGGGCCTTTACCGTGTCCGCATCGGGGAACACCGCCTGGTGGGGTACGCCGAACCCGCGGCCGCGGTGGCCACTCTGCTCCTGGCCTATGGAGTTGGCGAGTTGGTGGGCGGCTGGGGATTTCTGGCGGTGTTCTGCGCGGCTCTGGGAGTGCGCGCGGCCGAGCGACACGACGAGAAGCACGCCCGCGCCCACGAGTTCATCGAGTTCACCGAGCATCTGCTCACGCTGTTGGTCCTGCTGGTGATCGGGGCATCGTTCATCTCGGACGCGGTCTTCCGGCTGGAGTGGTCGCACGCCGCGGTCGCTGCCGGAGTCCTGCTGGTGATCAGGCCGCTCACGGCCTGGGTCGCACTGCTGGGCGATCGCAGGCTGCGGCGCCCCGAGCGCCTCTTCGTCGCCGCCTTCGGGGTGCGGGGCGTCGGATCACTGTTCTATCTCTGCTACGCCATGGGCTACTTCTCGAAGGACGACGGCTGGTCACTCTGGCCGGCGGTCTCGCTGGTCGTCGTGGCGTCCATCATCCTGCACGGTGCGGCGGCGTCCCCGGCCTTGAGAGCGCTCACGCACTACCGTCGGAGGAGGCCGGACGACCTGAGGTCGGCCGCCGGCGTCAGCGAGGCTCCCACGCGTCGGTGTCGAGCGTCAGCTCGTGGACCTCGCCCGGCAGCTGCCCGTTCGCCAGATCGGCGATCGTGACTGCGTCCATCACCCGGCGCAAGGCCGCCCGCGAGGCGATCCACACGTGCTGCAGGACCGCGGCCCGTTCGTTGTAGACCACCGACTCCGGACGGACGTCGTAGACGCTGACGAGGGGGCCGTCGACGGCCCGCAGGACATCGGCGACGGTGATCCCCGAGGCCTCGCGGCCCAGGAACCACCCACCGGTCTTGCCGCGGCGGCTGGCCACGATGCCGGCCCTGCGCAGGTCGGACAGGATCGCCTGGAGAAAACCGTGCGGTATCTCCTGTCGCCGTCCCAACTCCTCCGCGCTCAGCGGGTTCTCGCGGGGATCGTCGTCGGGGCTGGCCAGCTGGGCCGCCGCGAGTTCGACGAGCGCGCGCAGCGCATAGTCCGATTTCGCGGTGACCCTCATGCGGAACAGTGTCCCAGAGCCGGGCCGGCGCCGGGCAGGGGAGTGGGCGCCCCGGCCCGGGTCAGGCGGGGTCACGCGCGGGCGGGATCGGTTTCCTCGTCCGCGGCGGGTTCGGCCACGGTGGGTGTTGTCCCGGCGACGGCGTCGTCGTCCCGATCTCCGGCCCCGCGCACCACGGCGCCGCGGTCCCGGACGCGCCGCTCGGCGCGCACCGCCCACACGATCCCGGCGATCCACGCGGCGGCCAGGGCGACCAGGATCGGCGTCACGGCGGACGCGGGCGCGTCGGCCCACAGCAGCAGGGTGCGGGAGTTGGTCGCCACGATCAGGCCGCCGGCCGCGGTGCCGAGCACGCGCGCCGGCAGGTGCTTGACGAGCCACGCGGCCAGCGGCGCCACGAGCACGCCGCCGATGAGCAGCGCGGCGGCGTAGCCCCAGTTGATCCCGGCCGCGCCCAGCCCCACGAGGAACCCGAGCGAGCCACCCACGGCCACCACGAACTCGGAGGTGTCGATGGAGCCGACCACCTTGCGCGGCTCGACCCGGCCCGACGACAGCAGCGACGTGGTGCCGACCGGCCCCCACCCGCCACCGCCGAGGGAGTCGAGCGTCCCGCCGACCAGCCCGAGGGGCACGAGGAACCCGGTGCGGACGCGGCCCTGAAACTCGGGCCGCCGCCCGCCCAGCGCGAGGAAGCGGTAGAGCACGTACAGGCCGAGCCCGAGCAGGATCACGCCGACGACCGGTGTGGCGGCGTCGGCGGACAGGCCCGACAGGACCGTGGCCCCGACAAAGGCGCCGATCGCGCCGGGGACGGCGAGGATGCGCACGATCCGCCAGTCCACGTTGCCGAGTTTGTGGTGGGAGATCCCGGAGGCGAGTGTGGTGCCGATCTCCGCGAAGTGCACGGAGGCCGAGGCTGCCGCCGGCGCAATTCCTGCGGCGACCAGCAGCGTCGTGGACGTGACGCCGTAGGCCATGCCCAGCGACCCGTCGATGAGTTGGGCGATGGCGCCGACGACGCCGAGCACGATGAGTGTCTTCACGGATGACCCTTCAGGGTAGTGACTTCATTAAGTTGACTAGAACAGTAGACATAAGCGACGGGCGCTGTCTAGACCGATCTGTCTACGCCGTTGGCGTCCGCTGTTTCGGCCCGCCTCCTAGGCTGGGGGCATGACCGCCACGCGTACCCCGGACCAGCAGCTCGCCGTCGATCTCGCAGCGGAGGCCGGACGCCTGCTCGTCGAGTTGCGAACCTCGGGCCCCACGGGCCGGGAACTGGGCGATCTCGGTGACCGCCGCGCCAACACGCTGCTGCTCGACCGGCTCGCCGCGGAGCGCCCCGGCGACGCGGTGTTGTCGGAGGAATCGAAGGACGACCTCGCGCGCGTCGACGCCGATCGCGTCTGGATCATCGACCCGGTCGACGGCACCCGCGAGTACGGGCTCGGCGACCGGCCGGACTGGGCCGTGCACGTCGCGCTGTGGGAGCGCGCGGGAGACCCGGCACGGTCGCGTCTCACCGCCGCGGCGGTGTCGCTACCGGCGCTCGGTGTGGTGTTGGGGGTCGACGACGACGAGAACTACGCCGACCCGGCCGGCAATCACGGGGTGGACGGCAGTGGCCTGCTGGACCCCCGCACGGATTCCAGGCCGCGCATCGTGCTCTCGGCATCGCGGCCTCCGGCCTTCGCGGACGCGGTCGCCCGCGCGGTGGATGGCGAGCTCGTCCCGCTGGGGTCAGCCGGTGCCAAGGCCGCAGCGGTGGTGCGCGGGGAGGCCGACGCCTACATTCACGCCGGTGGCCAGTATCAGTGGGATTCGGCCGCTCCAGCCGGGGTCGCGCTGGCCCGCGGGTTCGTCGCGCTGAGGGTGAACGGTGACCCGCTCGAGTACAACGTGGCCGAAACCTTCCTGCCGGACCTCGTGGTGTGCCGCGCCGACCTCGCGGACGCGATCCTCGAGGCGATCGGCTCCGTGGCTGGCTGAGTCGACGGCCACACTCGGCTCGGCTCGCGACGGATTCGGCGCGAGGGGGCTGGTGCCGGTCGGGCCCGCTGACCTGCGGTGCCGTGAACCGTCCTTTCAGGGCAGCCCAGGTCAAGGCCCTGCGGGGCCCTGCCGGGAGGCCGCCCACGACCGGCGCTCGCCGGCCCGGCGTTCTCGCCCGACGACTCGCAGCAGGAGAGGGCTCTGGGATCGGCCGGCGTGAACTCGGCTTTCAGTTCCTTGTTCAGCTTCATGGCTGCGAGCGGACTTCCGCCGTGCTGTGCCGCGCTTGAGTCCTTGGGTACGGTTCGACTGTGGCCGCGCACGGAGACGAGGAACCGACGGACCGGGGAGATACCGCCGGCACGGGTCCGGAGCCCGAGGTCTGGCGCCTGGTGCATCCGCGTCACGGCACGCTCGAGGTTGCGGTGGGCGGCCCGGCGCAGCT
This sequence comes from Dietzia sp. NPDC055877, assembly GCF_053615975.1. NCBI lineage: Bacteria > Bacillati > Actinomycetota > Actinomycetes > Mycobacteriales > Dietziaceae > Dietzia > Dietzia sp. NPDC055877. Next base: position 143,446 of record NZ_JBSHCV010000002.1, read on the forward strand.
GCGCACGGTTGACCCGGGTTTTCCGCGCAAGAAGAGGGAAGACGACGACACTGCCGTAGACGACAGCGCGCCCTCCAATCCCGGGTACGTCCTCCTGTGCGACGGGGATGTGGTGGCCCGTGCCCACCAGGTCGGCAATCACAAGGTCTCGATCACCGGTGATCCGCCCGACCGCGGGAAGTTCACCGGTAACCTCTCGGTTCTCTCGGGCCCGCGGGTACAGATGCGCAGCAGCGCGTTCGCGACGGCGGTCCGCCAGGTGACCTTCCGCGAGGGCAGCGAGGTCGTTCACTTTGATCCGCCGCCGGGGTCCGCGGCCGAAGCCCGCCTCGAAGCGATCGCCGGCTCCCCGTGGAAGCGGGTGGTCTATCCGGTTGCCGCGGGGGTGGGTAAATCCGGGTGGGCGATCGCGATGATCGTGTTGCTCCCGTTGATCGGCCGAGTGCTGAGCCCGATCCTGGACTGGATCGCTGAGCGGATACCCGACATCGATATCCCGTGGCCCGATATCTCGCTACCGAGCATTCCGTGGCCGGACATCTCTCTCCCGACGATTAACCTCCCCGAGGTGAACGTCCCGGGCTGGGTCGAATTCCTGCTCGAATACTCGAAGGTGTGGGTGCCGCTGTTGGTCGGCGTGGCGATCGCGGTGGTGGCGGTCCGGCATTCGCAGAAGTCCCGTCGCATCAAACGCGAATGGGAGTCAGCGGGAGAAGTTCAGGAGTGAGCCGGGAACAGAACCGGCCCGGCCGCGCGGGTGCGGGGCCGGACCGGGCGCTGCTGCCGGGTGGGCGACGCCGGGTGGCGTCAGGGGGTCACTTGTCGGTGACCAGCGCGCCGGCGATCGCCAGCATGAAGGCGTCCTTGGACAGGGACATGCCCTCCTGGCTCGGGCGGATCCCGTCGGACTCGGTCATTGCGGGGTTGCGGAAGTACATCGAGAGCAGGCCGGCGGAGAAGACGCCGAGCGCCGCGCCGGCGACCCTCTTGGGCACGATCGGCGTCAACAGCGCCGCGCCGATGCCGATCTCGGAGTAGGCGACGAACTTGGCGAAGGTGTCGGGGTCCATCTCGGCCACCGCGGGGACGCCGGTGGCTGCGAAACCCTGCAGTCCCGCAGCGGCCTCGGTGGGCATGCCGCGCTTGCTCCAGCCGGAGTTGAGGACGAACGCGCCGGTGATTCCGCGGAGGATGGCATTGGACAGGCTCATGGGGGTGCTCCTTCGATCGGGGTCTGAATGTGTGATTGACGTGACCCTTAGGTGACGTGACACCAACTAGCCTAACGCAGACGACGCCGGATGTAATCCCCGCAGCATCCGTAGCTGATCGGCCCTGAGATTCAGCGTGGCGGATGCGCTCGGGGCTCGTCGGTGGAAAGGTCGCCGGTATGAGCACGATCAGAACCGACACCAACACCGACCGGCCCGACCCGGACACCGACCCCGACGAGGGCAAGCCCGACTCGCCGACGTCGCTCACCGGCTCGGCGTGGAAGATCGGCATCAAGAGGGCTGTCGGTGAGTTCTCACGTGACCAGTGCACCGACCAGGCAGCCGGCCTGACCTACTTCGCGGTCCTGTCCCTGTTCCCGGCATTATTGGCCGTGGTCTCCCTCCTCGGTGTGTTCGGCCAGGGCCAGGCCACCGTCGATGCGGTGATGGAACTGCTCGAGGGCGCCGCGCCCGAGGAGACGCTCGCCGCCCTCCGTGGGCCCATCGACTCGCTGGTCACCACCCCGGCGGCCGGGTTCGCGCTGATCGCCGGTATCGCGGGTGCCCTGTGGTCGGCCTCCGGATACGTCGGCGCGTTCGCCCGGGCGATGAACCGGGTCTACGAGGTCGAGGAGGGCCGCCCCTTCTGGAAGCTCAAGCCGTCCATGCTCCTGCTGACCGCCGTCATCCTGGTCCTGATCTGCATCGCCGGGCTCCTTCTGGTGATCAGCGGACCGATCGCGGCCTGGGTGGGCGACCTGATCGGACTGGGCGATACCGCGGTCACGGTGTGGAACATCGCCAAGTGGCCGGTGCTCCTGCTCGTCGTAGTCGTCATCCTGGCCGTCCTCTACGGATTCGCGCCCAACGTCCGGCAGCCCAAGTTCCGCTGGATCTCTATCGGCGCGATCGTCGCGCTGCTCGTGTGGGCCGTGGCCACCGGCGCCTTCGTGGTGTACGTGACCAACTTCGGCTCCTACAACGCCACCTACGGCTCGCTCGCCGGCGTCATCATGTTCCTGCTCTGGCTCTGGATCACCAACAACGCGTTCCTCTTCGGGGCCGAGGTCGACGCCGAGGTCGAGCGCGCCCGCGAACTGCAAGCCGGCATGCACGCCGAGGAGGCCATCCAGCTGCCGCCGCGGGACACCACGGCCAGCGACAAGGCCGAGGACAAGCGGCAGCAGACCATCGACGACGCGGCTGACGTGCGCCGCGAGGCCCAGGCCGAGCAGGCCCGCAACCGCACCAAACTCTGAGCCCACGCGCCGGCGGTGTTGGCTGTCGGGGTGGCGCGGCTGACCGGGGAAAGGCCCCGCAACGGCGACAATCGGGGGCATGACCCCAGGAAGCAACGGCACGGCGATACGCAGACGACTGCGCGTTGTCTGGCTGGTGCTCACGCGCTCGATCTCCGAGTTCCTGCGCGACCGCGGCCCCGATCTCGCCGGCTCCCTCACGTATTACGGCGTGCTCTCGCTGTTCCCCGCGATCCTCGTGGTGATCTCGCTGCTCGGCGTGTTCGGCCAGGGCTCGCGGACCGTCGACGCGGTAATGGACATGCTCTCCGACGTGGCGCCGGGGGCGATCCTGGACCCGATCCGAGCCCCGGTCGAATCGCTGGTCACGGCCCCCACCGCGGGGCTCGCGCTGATCGTCGGTACGACGGTCGCCCTGTGGTCGTCCTCGCGGTACGTCTGGGCGCTCGGCCGTGCGATGAACAGGGTGTTCGGCGTCGAGGAGGGGCGGCCGCTGTGGCGGGTGCTGCCGGCCGGGCTGGGCCTGACGGCGTTGCTCATCGTGCTGGTCGCCTTCGGCGGACTGGCGTTGGCGTTCACCGGGCCGGTCGCGGCGACCGTCGGCGGGTGGATCGGGATGGGGAGCGAGGCCGTGGCCGTGTGGGAGCTGGCCAAGTGGCCGGCCACCCTGATCACCGCGATCGTCGCACTGGCCGTGCTCTACCGGTTCGCGCCCAACGTCTCCGGCCGCCGGTTCCACTGGATCTCGCTCGGCGCGGCCGCGGCGTTGGTCATCATCGCTGCGGCGACCGCAGGATTCAGCTTCTTCGTCGTCAACTTCGGCAACTTCAACGAGGTCTACGGTTCGCTGGCCGGGGTGATCGTGTTCCTGCTGTGGCTGTGGCTGGTCAACATCGCCGTGGTTTACGGGGCGCGCCTCGACGCCGAGGTGCTCCGGGTCCGCCAGCTGCGGGCCGGTATCCCGGCGGCGGAGTCGATCCGGGTGACCCCGCGCGACACCCGCGCGCTCGTCGCGCGCGAACGCAGACGGGCCGCGATGATCGCCGAGTACCGGGCGATGCTGAGCGAACCAGACGGAGCGGGCCGCGACGCAGGTATGGCCGGAGCGGAGGCCGAGCAGCGGTAGGGTTGCACCCATGCGCCTCGTCGTCACCGGGGGAGCCGGGTTCATCGGCGCCAACTTCGTCCGCACCGTCGTCCGCGAGTACCCGTCGGCCCACGTCACGGTGCTCGACTCCCTGACCTACGCCGCCAACCGCGCGAGCCTTGCCGACCTGCTCGGGGAGGGCTCCGGCGGAACGGCCCGCGTCGATCTGGTGGAGGCGGACTGCGCGGACGCGGCCGTGACCGACCAGCTGGTCGCCGAGCTCGCCGGCCCGGGCGACGCCGTGGTGCACTTCGCGGCCGAGAGCCACAACGACAATTCGTTGGCCACGCCGTGGCCGTTCGTGCACTCCAACATCGTCGGAACCTACACGGTTCTCGAGGCGTGCCGCCGTCACGACGTCCGTCTGCACCACGTCTCGACCGACGAGGTGTACGGGGACCTGGAGCTGGACGACCCGGCCAAGTTCACCCCGGCCACGGCCTACAACCCGTCGAGCCCGTACTCGGCCACCAAGGCCGGCGCCGACATGCTCGTCCGCGCCTGGGTGCGCAGTTTCGGGCTGCGGGCCACCATCAGCAACTGCTCCAACAACTACGGGCCGTACCAGCACGTGGAGAAGTTCATCCCGCGGCAGATCACCAACATCCTCGACGGTCGTCGCCCGCGCCTCTACGGGAGCGGGGCCAACGTGCGGGACTGGATCCACGTCGACGACCACAATTCGGCCGTGCTGCGGATCCTCGCCGATGGCGAGCTCGGCCGCACCTACCTCATCGGCGCCGACGGCGAGCAGTCGAACCTGCAGGTCATGCGGACGATCTGCAAACTGATGGGCGTTAGTGGAACGGACGGCGATCCCGGGTTCGACCACGTCACGGACCGACCCGGCCACGACCTGCGATACGCGATCGACGCGAGTGCCACCCGGGAGGAGCTGGGCTGGGCGCCCCGGCACACCGATCTGCGCGCGGGGCTGCAGCAGACCATCGACTGGTACACGGCCAATCGGGACTGGTGGGAGCCGGTCAAGGAACGCGTCGAGGCGAGGTACGCGAGCACGGAGAAGGTGCTGTGAAGGGGATCATCCTGGCCGGCGGCAGCGGCACCCGGCTGCGGCCGCTCACGTCGGCCACCAGCAAGCAGCTCATGCCGGTGTACGACAAGCCGATGATCTACTACCCGCTGTCCACGCTGATGTTGGCGGGGATCCGCGACATCCTGATCATCACCACGCCCGAGGACTCGCCCCGGTTCCGCCGCCTGCTGGGCGACGGTTCGCAGTTCGGGATCTCGCTGAGCTACGTCGAGCAGGCCGAACCCGACGGTCTGGCGCAGGCGTTCGTCCTGGGTGCGGACCACATCGGCGACGAGCCGGTGGCGCTCGTCCTGGGCGACAACATCTTCTACGGCCCCGGCATGGGTACCCGGCTGCGCCGTTTCTCGCAGGTCGACGGCGGCGCGGTGTTCGCCTACCAGGTGTCGAACCCGCAGGAGTACGGCGTGATCGACTTCGACGCCGAGGGGCGCGCCGTCAGCCTGGAGGAGAAGCCGGAGAACCCGGCCTCGGACTTCGCGGTCCCGGGCCTCTACTTCTATAGCGCCGACGTGGTGGAGGTGGCGCGCGCACTGGAGCCGTCGGCGCGCGGCGAGTACGAGATCACCGACATCAACCGCCATTACCTGCGGCAGGGTCGCCTGCAGGTGGAGGTGCTGCCCCGCGGCACCGCGTGGCTCGACACCGGCACGCACGACTCGCTCCTCGACGCGGGCAATTACGTGCGGACGATCGAGGACCGTCAGGGTCTCAAGATCGGCTGCCCGGAGGAGGTGGCGTGGCGGATGGGATATATCGACGACGACGAGCTCACCGAACGCGCCCGGGAGCTCATCAAATCCGGTTACGGTTCCTACCTCCTCCAGATCCTCCGTCGCGAGAAGGGCAGGCGGTCGTGACGTCGGCTGCGGGCGGGGACGGCTCCGAACCGGCCGACGCAGGCCCGAGCGGGCCCTGGGACTCGAGCCCGAGCGGTTTGCCGCGCATCCTCGTGCCGGGTGGCCGCGGCCAACTGGGGCGGGCTCTGGCGGGGCTCGCCCGGGGCAAGGCCGTGACCCCGGGGAGGGACGAACTCGACATCACCGACCCTCGCTCCATCGCGACTGCTCTCGACCGTCTCGCCCCGGAGGTGGTGGTCAACGCGGCCGCGTACACGGACGTGGACGGCGCGGAGTCCGATGAGGAGGGCGCGACCGCGCTCAACGTCGACGGCCCGCGGGCACTGGCGGCGGCGTGCCGCGAGCGGGGTATCCGCCTGGTCCACATCAGCACCGACTACGTGTTCTCCGGCGACGTGCCCGGCGGGGGCGACCCGGCGACCGCGCCCGCGCTCCAGCCCCACGACCCGACGGCTCCCGTCACGGTCTACGGCCGTACCAAGCTCGCCGGCGAGCGGGCCGTGTACGAGGAGTTGCCGGAGGCGACGGTGATCCGCACCGCCTGGCTCTACACCGGGGCGTGGCGGGTGATCGAGAACCAGCCGGGGAGCGACTTCGTGGCCACGATGATCCGCCTGGAGTCCGAGCGCGAGACGCTGAACGTGGTGAACGACCAGTGGGGCTCGCCCACCTACGTCTCGATCTTCGCCGATCAGGTGCTGATGTTGCTCGCCGCGGAAAAGGCTGGGGAGGCCAATGCCCGCGGGCGCACGCACCACGTCACGGGCGGCGGCCGCGCAACCTGGTTCGATCTCGCCCGGACCGTATTCCAGTACCTCGGCGCCGACCCCGAGCGCGTGCGTCCGTGCTCGAGTGACGAGTTCCCCCGGCCTGCGGCCCGCCCGAAGTTTTCCGTGCTCGGGGACACCGCGTGGCGTGACCTCGGACTGGCACCAACGCGGACCTGGAGAGAGGACCTCGTCCCGGGGATGTCCTATCTGACGTCACAGCGCGAATAGGTCGCTCTCGGCCAACGCGGCACCTCGTCGTCGTCGTTCTCACAACGCTCTCACCCGGCGGACAGCGACGGACCACGGTGAGCGGGTACTCCGTCACGCCTGTCAGGCGGGACGGACCCGCATGGCCGACGGCGCCGCGATCGGGGCGCGCGTGGTGAGCCGCGGCAGACTCAGTCCCTGGTGCGCCTTGGAGATCCGGCCGAACACCGCGCTGCGGTCCATGGGGCGATGCGGCAGGTCCAGCGCGCGGCGGACGTCCGACGGGACCAGGCTGGCGGCGGCATCCACCACGGTGGTGCAGGACCGGTGCGCGGTGACCGAGTTCTCGGCGACGCCGGGACAGGCATTGGCGTTCTCCCGCAGCTGGCGGGCCGCGCGCCGACCCGCGGTGGTGGCGCGGGCCCGGTCGCGGGAACTGCGCAGGAGCTGCTCGAGCTCGCGGGCCGAGGTGGGGAACGCGCCGGCGCCCTGCAGGTGCGCGATGCCGGCCCACTGGCGGACGTACTCGTCCGACTCGGCCGGAGTGAGGGGCTTAGCGGCAAAACGTTGGTACGCCGCCAGCAGCGACCAGGCGGTGGCGGACTGCGCCCAGCACGCAAGGTCCGGGTCGGCGCCGTAGTAGTAGTCGCCGTGCTCGGTGGTGCCGCGGAGCGAGCTGCGGTCCCGATGGGCGTGGTCGATGGTCACCATCGCGTCGTCGACCGTCCCGAACGTGGTGATCTCCACCAGGTCATGCAGGTAGTCGTCCACGATCCACGGGTTCCGGGCCGCGCTGCCGGACCCGATGATCGCGGCGAACGCCGGGTTCGCGAGCAACATGAGCAGGGCCGTGGTGACGCCGAGCGGGGTGGCCGCGTCGCCGTGCACGCGCCAGATCGGATCGCCCGGGCGGAACCACCGCGGGCCGGGGACGTCCAGCACTGAGCACACCGGTGAGTCCGACGCGTCGCGTGGAGCGAGTGGAGACACAGGCACCCCCTGGGTTTCGTGAGCCGCCCGAGGGGCGACCGGCTGGGACCTGGTGGCGACTTTAGCGCGGCAGGGCCCGGACGGCGGGACGCACGGGCACATTCCGTGCGGCGTGTTCCGTCGCGAACCGCGCGATCACGACCGCGCGCTGCCCTCTAGGCTGGGCGTGAAAAGCCACCAGACACTGACGTCGCAAGGAGTCGGCCGTGACAAACCCCCCTCTTCCCTCCCCCCGTACGGGTCCGGTGGTTCCTGATCGGTTCGCCGGTCGGACCGCGATCGTCACCGGCGCCAGCCGCGGCATCGGCCTGGGGATCGCCCGCAGGCTCTTGGCGGAGGGCGCCTCGGTGGTCATCACCGCACGCGGACAGGAGGGCCTGGACGCGGCCCTCGTCGAGCTCGACGCCCCGGGGCGGGTGGTCGCCGTGGCCGGGAAGAGCGACGACGAGGACCATCAGCGCGAGACCGTCGACCGGGCGGAGTCCGAGTTCGGGCCGGTCGACTTCCTGGTCAACAACACCGGTATCAACCCGGTGTTCGGGCGGACCGTGGACCTCGACCTGTCGGCGGCCCGCAAGATCGCCGAGGTCAACACGCTGGGCACTCTGGCGTGGACCCAGAAGGTGTACCACTCGGGGCTGGGTGAGCGTGGTGGCGCGGTGGTCAACATCGCCTCGATCGCCGGGCTGGCGCCGTCGCCGGGGATCGGCTGGTACGGCTCGACCAAGGCTCTGGTGATGCGGCTGACGCAGGAACTGGCCGTGGAGGTCGGTCCGGCGGTGCGTGTCAACGCGATCGCGCCGGGTGTGGTCAAGACCCGCTTCGCCGAGGCGCTGTACGACGGCCGCGAGGAGGCCATGTCGTCGGCGCTGCCGGCCGGGCGGCTGGGGGTGCCCGACGACATCGCCGGCCCCACGGCGTTCCTGCTCTCGGACGATTCGCACTGGATCACCGGCCAGACCCTGGTCGTGGACGGAGGCGCCCACATGGTCGGTGCGGGGCTGCAGGGCTGAGATGACGTCTATTCAGGAGTTCTGCGCGTCCACCGGGCGCAGCCTCGAGGCGAGCCCGCCGATGGCGGTGGCCGCGCAGCCACTGACCTGGGTGGACAGCCCGCCGTGGCAGCGCATCGAGTCCCCGGAGCCGTCCGCGGTGATCTACGTGGACCCGGGCGCGCACCGCGACGGGTTCTCGCCGAACGCGGTGGCGACCTGCGCGCGGGTGTCCCCCCGGATGCCGACCGAGCAGGCCGTCGAGATGATCGCCTCGACCGCCGACGCGCTGACCGGCTGGGCCCTTCTCGAGCAGGTCGCCGGCGAGGGCGACGAGGCCGCCGGCGCCGTCCGCAGTGTCTACCGCTACCTGCGCGGCACCTACACCGCCGAGCCGGGGGAGATGGCCACCTCGAGCCTGATCGTGGGGTGGAGCGATTCCGAGGCCACCTACGTCTTCCAGTTCGTCGTCACCGGGTGGCGCGAGGACACCGCGCTGCACGACGACGCCATGAGTTGCCTCTTGCTGGGCGAGTGGACGGCTGCGCAGATCGTCGACGCGATGCGGGGTTAGGGTGGTCGGCGTCCCCGTACGGGGGCGTCCTCGATCTCGGGAAGGCGGGACCGTCAGTGCAGCTTCGCGAACTCAGTGTGACGGGGGCGTGGGAGGTCACCCCTCGCCAGATCGCGGACGACCGTGGCGCGTTCCACGAGGCGTTCACCGACCCCGCGTTCCGGCGCATGACCGGCCACCGACTCGACCTCGCCCAGGTCAACGTGTCCGTGTCCGCCGAGGGAGTGCTGCGGGGTCTGCACTTCGCGGAGGTCCCCCCGGGGCAGGCCAAGTACGTGCTGTGCCCCTCGGGGACGGTCTTCGACGTCATGGTGGATGTCCGGGTCGGCTCACCCACGTTCGGTGAGTGGACGGGCGTCATCCTCGATTCGGCCGAGCAGCGGGCCGTCTACGTCCCCGAGGGCGTGGCGCACGGCTTCCTCTCGCTCGAGCCGCAGTCCACGGTGATGTACCTGTGTTCGGAGGGGTGGCGTCCCGGCGCCGAGCACGTGATCGACCCATTCGACCCCAAGATCGCGATCGACTGGCCCTCGATGGCCCTGGACGGCACGCCCATCGACCACGTCATGAGCGAGCGCGATCGCGGCGCCCCGAGTCTGCTGGATGTGGCGGCGGCGGGCCGATTGCCGAAGTGGGACGACTGCGTGGCGTACACCGACCATCTGCGTGAGGCCACGCCGCGCGTGGACGAGGAGTGGCGCCCGGCCCACTGAGCGCGATCGGCCACCCGATGTGGGGCGTATCCCAGGGGCGGAAGGTGGCGTGGGCGCCCTCCTGCACATACCCTAAGGGGTATGCAGTCCGATGGTTCGGTCGGCGCGATACGGTGTCGGATAGGCCATGGGAGAAGTCGACACGATCATAAGGAGATCACCATGTGTTACCCCGTTACCTGCACCGTCTGCGGCAAGACCACCTGGGACGGCTGCGGCCAGCACATCGACGACGTCAAGGTCGGAGTCCCCGCCGAGCAGTGGTGCGACGGGCAGCACGCCACCGCGACGGGGGCGTAGTCCGCGCCTTTCGCCGCGTCAGACGGTGGCCGAGGGTAAAACCGAGGAAACGAGACTCTTCGTCCCCTTACCGGAGGCCCACGGTGAACACCCCCTACGTCCGTGTCGAGCGCAGCGGTCCGATCGCGCGCGTCATCCTCGACCGCCCCGAGCGGCGCAATCCGCTCTCCCTGCAGATGATGCGGGACGCGACCGCCGCGATCCGTGTTCTCGGCGGGGACCCCTCGTGCGGCGTCGTCGTGGTAACCGGGTCGGGCCCGGCACTGTCGGCGGGGCATGAGATCAGTGAGATGGTCGACCGCACCCTCGAACAGGAGCGGGAGGTCTTCACCACCTGCGTCGAATTGATGGAGAGCGTTCAGGCGATCCGCCAGCCGGTGATCGCGGAGGTCCAGGGCCACGCGGTGGCTGCCGGTTGCCAGCTCGTGGCGACCTGCGACCTCGCGGTTGCCGTGGAATCGGCCCGGTTCGGGACCCCGGGGGTGAAGATCGGGCTGTTCTGCTCGACCCCGATGGTGGCGGTCTCCCGGAGCATCGGACGGAAGCGAGCCATGCAGATGCTGCTCACCGGCGAGACGATCGACGCGGCGACCGCCGTCGACTGGGGCCTGATCAACGAAGCCGTCCCGGCGGACCGGCTCCGCGCCCGTGTCGATGAACTCGCCGCCCGTATCGCCGACGCGAGCCCCCTCACCCTGGAGATCGGCAAGCAGGCCTTCTACCGACAGATCGACCTGCCCCAGGACGATGCCTACCGTGCGATGGCCGAGACCATGGCCATCAACGCTGTCACCTGTGACGCGCAGGAGGGCATGACCGCGTTCTTGGAGAAGCGCACGCCCGAGTGGCGCGGCGAGTGAGCGGACGGGCGTGCAGTCCGCGGTTGCGGAGTGCGCGCCCGACCTCGTTATGTGCTCTGCCCGATATCCCGACGTGGTCAGGGATCGAGCGGCTTGCGACGATCAAGGTCCCGGAGGAAGTCAGGGTCGTCGTCAGGCGCGATCACGCGCGGGGGAGCGGGCCGTGAGCCCGGGCCGAAGGCCCGCCACAGCAGAATCGCCACGGTGATCACTCCGATGAGTGCGAACAGCCAGATCACTCGAACCTCCTTCACACCACGATACGTATCCTGGGAGACATGAGCGAGCGAGATGAGTCAGTAAACCCGGCGGAGACCTCCGAGGGTGGGTCGGCTGCCGAATGGGAGACGCCCAAGCTGGACTCTCCCGGTGCTCGTCTGGCGCGGAACATGATCTTCTACACGATAGTCCGGCTGCTGCTGGTGCTCGTGCTGGCGCTGCTGGTCATCGGCATCGGCTACCTGGCGGGTGCCCAGGTGCCGGTTCTGGTCGCAGCGATCATCGCGGTCGTGATCGCACTGCCGCTGTCGATGGTGATCTTCAGCAAGCTGCGTTCCCAGATCAACTCGGACATCGCGGCTGTCGACGAGGGGCGCCGGATCAAGCGCGAGGACCTGCGCCGGCGCATGAACGAGGCATGAGTTCGCGCGGCGTAGTGGACGGGCAGTAGCCCGCAGACCTCAGGTGACCGGGTCGGTCCCCACTAGGGGACGGCCCGGTCCTGTCATTTCGGCACGGTCAGATCCGCACCAGACGATCCACACACCGCGGCTCGCGATGGGCGAGGAGCGACGGTGGGTTCTCGGGGCCGGGCCGCGGACTAGCGTGGGACCGGAGCGTGCGAGCCGTGCGAACCGAGCGAACCGAACGGCCCGGTCGGGCCGGCCGATTCAACCGAGGTCGGGGGAGCCGCGGGTCGACTCTGCTGGGCCCCGGTGGTGGTGGGGACCTCGGTCGGCCGACCCGGCTCTGACGACCCAGGCGTGGTGGGCGAGGTCTCGGTCTCGCCCGGGTTGCCGGTGCCGGGCGTGGTCTCGCCGGGCTCGGTGGGCTCGGTGGGCTCCGTCGGGTCGGTCGGCCCGGGCGAGGTCGAGGGCGGCGTGGTGGGCGACGTCTCGCCGGGGGACGTCGTCGTGGACTCGGAGTCCGGATCGTCCGTCTCGGAGGTCGTCTCCTCGCCCTCGAGCTGGTCGCGGTCCTCGTCGGTGGTTCCCTCGGGGCCGGCGTCGGTACGCGGCTGAGCGGGCGTCCACTGATAGGAGTCGGTCGTCTCCGACACGGGGGTCTCGCGGGTCGGCGCGAGGCTGCCCGCGTCGGCGTCCGGCACGTACAGCGCGCCCGGGGCTGGCTGTACGCCGATGTAGTAGCGGCTGAGGCAGTGGTCTGTGACGTTCTGCGATCCGTCGGTGAAGAACGTCATTCCGGGAGTGCCGCCGTCGGCCTCGGTTGCGCAACGCGCGATGAAACGGCCCGGCTGGGCCTCCTCCTCAGTGGTCTGGCTGGGAGAGGTCAGTTCGGCCGCGGAGGCGGACCGGGGCGCCTCGGAGAGGACCTGCGGTTCCGGCTGCGCGCACGACGCCGCCAGTAGCGCAATTGCGCCGGCGGACAGGAGCACCCGATTTCGCATAACGATAGTGTCTCAGTTCTGTCAAAGGATGGCTACCACTGAAGCGTTAAAGACTTCGGATAGTCCGGAAGGTCACGTTCTCTTCGCCGGGCACGGCACGCCGCTCGCACCCGTCATCGCCTCTCCTGTCCTGATCGACGGCGGATCGCGGAATGTTACCGCCGGTCTCTTGGCGGCCGAGCGCCCGGAGGTTGTCGGGCAGAGGCGTCAGCGGACGACCCGCCGCGAACCCTGTGGCTCGTGTGACTCATGTGACGTATGGTGCCTGTGTGATTGGGGTGTCCCCGGTCGCGTCACGTCCACTCCTCGACGACAAGGTGGCCTCATGTTCCAGCGACGCCCTGACCGCACCGTCCCCCGCTCTCGTTCCCTCGTGCTCGGGGGTGCGCTCGCCGCACTCGCCGTGGTCGGCGGCAGCACGGTGGCCGCCGTCAACTCGCCGGCGGAGGTCGAGGCCGAGGGGATCCAGCTCACGCAGAACGCCGCCGCGCAGGGTGGTGCAACACAGGAAATGCCCCTCGGGACCGAGGTGAACCTGGATCTGGAGCCCGTAGTGGCGCAGGCCGCGGGCGGGACGATCCCTGCCGGGACCACCGTCACGGTCACGGGCCTGCCCGACGGTCTCACCCAGGACGGGTGGGTCATCTCCGGCACCCCGACGCGCGCCGGTGAGTACGACGTGCTGGTCACGGTCTCCAACGCGGACGTCTCACGTTCGCAGCGGGTCACGATCACCGTCACCGAGGGCGCAGAGGGGGCCACGGACCCGACCGTCACCTCCGATCCGTCCGGGACGACGGACCCGTCCGCTGACACCGGGCCTGCCCCGCAGGTCGAGCCGACACTCTCGGCCGTCCCCGGTGAGCGCGCGCGTGGGGGCGCCGAGGAGCCCGGCTCCGGCGATGGTGTCGGTGGCGAGAGCGGCGGCGACGGATCTGGTGTCGACAACGACGACAACGACGACGACAACGGCGACGACAACGGCGACGGCACCGGTGGCAACACCGGGACCGGAGGCGACGGCGAGGGCGGCGCCGGAGGCGACGGGTCCGGCACCACTTCCGACCTGTGTTCAGTTCTCGGTGGCGGCCAGACCGATGCGTCGTCCCTGGCGCAGTTGCTGCCGACTATGGGCGACGAGGACACCGCCTCCACGGGCCTGGTGATGGTGCTGGTCAATGCGGTCGTGGGCCTGCTGCCGTCGGTGCTCGGTGAGGACGGCCCGTTCAGCGACCTCGGCTCGGCGGGCGAGATGCTGTGCACCCTGGCTCCGGGGCTGCTCGGCGGGCAGGGCGGGGCGACCGCCGGGGACCGCCCGGGAGCGGCCGCGACGACCGGGGTGCCCGCAGACGCTCAGCTCCAGGGGGCGGCCGCCGCGCTGCCCATCGGGCCGACCGCGCTCCTGGGTCTGCTCACCACGGGCGCCGGCAGCCTGGGCGGGTGACGTCGGCCGACGGACCGGCCGACTTCGCGGGACCGTAGTGCGCTTGAGGCAGGTTGTCGGACCGGCGCGATAGGCTTCTCCTGTCGTCACCGGCCCTCGGGCTTCCCGGGCTCGACATGAGTCGTCGCCCCATCGCTGCACTGCCATAAAGGAGTCCGCCAGCCATGTTCGCCCGCAAGGTCGTCACCGCCTCCGCTGCCGCGCTCGCCCTGGCGGCACTCGCTGTCCCCGTCGTGAGCGCGCAGGATGGCGGCTCCGATTCCGGTTCGCTTCCGGTTGAGGGGTTGCTCGGTGGGAGTCTCGCGGGTGGATCGCTCGCCGTGGATTCGGCCGGCGAACCGGATCCGGATACGGAGGACGGACCCGGCCAGTCGGACGGTGACCCGGCCCCCGGTGGCGGTAGCGGCTCCGCGGGATCGGGCGGCGGCGACAGCAGTCCTCCTGACCTGGCGCCTGAGGACGGCGCGGTGTGCGATCTGCCGGACCTGGGTGGCTCGGTCGCCAAGTTCTATCCGCTGTTCGGAATCGACGGGATCCCTGCCGGGGTGTTCGACATCGTCACCTCCGCCCTGGACACGTTCCCGAACCTGCTCGAGATCGTGGCGGGCGAGGGGAGCGGTACTGAACTCCTCGGTCGGACCGGCTCGCTGGACGAGGGTCTGTGTAAGACGATCTTCGGTGGCCAGATGGTGATGCCGCCTGTCACCGTGATCGTCGACGGTGACGGGCAGCCCGTCACCACGGTCACGGGCACCGTCGCTCGCGCTCCTCGGGGGATCGGTGCCGCTTCGTCGCCTGCCTCCGTCACCTCTGTTCCGGTTGCAGGGGCTGCGGAGTCCGATACCGGCGATTCCGCTCGCGCGTCCGCGCCCGCTGACGTCGATGGAGGGGGCGCGCGTTCCGCGCTTCCGACCACCGTTCCGGTGTCCTGACCCCGCGTAGCTGGTGCAGGCCGGCTGACAAAGCCGGCTGACGAAGCCGGCGTCACGGCGCGAACTGCCCGGCCCCGCGTGGGGCCGGGCAGTTGCCATTTGTCGCCCTCGGTGGCGAATACCGCGCGGTGCGCGTCCGGGCCCTCCGGGGAGGGCGGTAGCCGGGAGATAAGTCCCCGCCCACATCGAAAACTATACCCCAGGGAGTGTGTTACTAGTGAGACTGATGAGACATAAGTGGTTAATGAGTTAGAAGTAGACAGTTGGTGTGCAAGTGGTTAGAGTGACTCTTGTAATGGTCTGCGCTCTCATTTGGGAGTGAGCGATCGAACCCCTCCGGAAGGAATCAGCCGATGCGTGATCGCCTCGCCCGTCCTCGTCGTATCGTCCGGGGCCGCCTCGTCGCCCCCATCGCAGCCGCCGCCGCTGTCGCACTGGTGGGTGGCGTCGTCGTCGCCACTCCCGATGCGCCGACCGTCCGTCAAGACGTCCAGACCGTCGCGGTGACCATCCCCGGGTTCACGGCCGATGCCGAGTTCTCGTACGACGTCGGCCAGATCATGTGGTCCGGCAGCATGGCCGGTCTCGAGGTCACCAATGTGACCGGCCTGCCTGATGGACTGCGCTTTGAAAACGGCGTCATCGTCGGTACTCCCACTGAGGGTGGTGTCTTCGACGTGACCGTCCACGGCACGATGAACGGCCAGGACGTCACCCTGCCCGTGCAGCTGGTCATCAACAACGCCGACGGCACGGCCCCGGCCGGCTTTGACGCCGGCTCGTCGGGCGCCGTGCAGGGCAGCCTCGGCGGCGAGGCGGAGGCCGGCGGCCAGATCGTCACCGGCTCCGAGGGCGCGGACTCGCTGCTCGACGCAGTCGCCAGCATCGTCGTCGCCCTCGGCGGTAACTCGGACTCCGTCGGCGAGCTCGCGACCGGGTCGACGGGCGGCACCGACACCCCGGGCGGCCCGCTCGGCTCGCTGACCAACACCGAGGGCGGACCGGCCGGCTCGACCACCGAGGGCGAGGCCACCGGCGGCGCCGAGCTGACCACCGAGGGCGAGATCACCGTTCCGGGCTCGTCGGTCCCCGGCTCCACCACCACGGGAACCACCGGCTCGCTCGGCAACGTCGCACCGGGTCTCGCCCTGACCGGTGCCGCCCTGCTGGGCCTGGCCGGCCTGAGCATCGTGCTGAACGGCGGGTCCTCGACTCCGGGTGCCTCCTCGAGCGTGCCGGCGCTGCTCGGTTCCAGCACCGGTGGGACGACCACCGGCGGTTCGACCGGATCGGGCCCGAACGGCTCGTCGACCAACAGCCCGGGTGGTTCGGCGGGCTCGGTCGCCCCGACCGTCGCAGCCGGTTCCCCGAAGAAGCCCCAGGCCCCCGGCCCCACGGTCGCCAATGGCCGCGGCTGACCGCTAGAGACTCCCGGCGGCCGGGCAGGTCGTCGGTGACCCCGTCAACCCCGGTAGGCATCTCCTCACCCGAGATGACTACCGGGGTGGCGTGTATTTCGGGCTACGGTGGTCGGGTCGCGGTGTCGCGGCAACAACGTGCGAAAGGCTGAAGTGCGCATCTCCCGACCTGTCATCGCCTCCGTCGTCGTCCTCGGTGCCATGTCCGCGGCCGGGTTCGCGGCCGGCGCGGTCGAGGATCCCGAGGTCGCACCACCGGTTGTGGAGACTGTTGAGCTCCCACATTCGACCATCAACCCGGACGCCGGACAGTCGGACACGGAGCAGCCGGACGCCGAACAGTCGGACGCCCCGCGGTCCTAGCCGGACTTTCCACCGTCACTTCGCCAGGCACAGTGAGCGCGCCCTACGGAAGGTGCGTTGACTGCGTGCGGCAGCACCAGCCACGCC
The DNA here is from genome assembly GCF_053615975.1 of Dietzia sp. NPDC055877. Classification (NCBI taxonomy): domain Bacteria; kingdom Bacillati; phylum Actinomycetota; class Actinomycetes; order Mycobacteriales; family Dietziaceae; genus Dietzia; species Dietzia sp. NPDC055877. The sequence continues at coordinate 160,257 of NZ_JBSHCV010000002.1, forward strand.
ACCGCTGCCGCGAAGCGCCGCGCCGCGCCGCAGGTCGGCAGCCCGGCCACTTCGTCGACATCACTGCGATCCTTGGTAGCACCATGGTTCGATGCGGGCGAAAATCTCGCCGTGGTGCCATCAAAAGTCGCGGCCCCCACGGATGAGGGGTTGGGCCTGATCGCGGGCGGAGGACCGGAGTCACGAACGACCCGCCCAGTGGATTTCGATCTACTTCGCGGACCCCGTGAGGGGATCGATATTCGGCGTGCGAATCGGCTTCAGGCGTGGGCGAACCGCAATCTGTCGGGTGAATCCGGAGGGCGAATCGCTGTGAAGCGCGAACGCCGAAGCCGAGGGCAGCGCCGAGCACCCGAGCAGCGCCGACATGCCGCCGCCGGCGGCTACAGCGAGGCGATCAGGAAGCCGCAGCTGACGAGCACGCTCCAGGCGAGCATCGCGACCCCGGCCATCCCGAGCGCCGGAATCAGGTCGGCGCCGGAGGCCCGCGCCCGGACCGGGCCGTTGGCCTTCCACGCAATCGGCATCGCGATCAGTCCGAGCAGCGCCCACGGGGTGGCCGGAATCAGCGTGAGGGTGGCCAGAAGCGGTACGAGCAGTTCGAGCACAGCGTGCAGGCCGCGCGTGTTGGAGTCGCCGAGGCGCACGGCGAGGGTGACCTTGCCGGCCTCGGTGTCCGAGGGGATGTCACGCAGGTTGTTGGTGAGGTTGACCGCGCACGAGAAGCTGCCCACCGCCACGGCCGCGACCACCGCGTACCAGGTAATCGACCCGAGCTGGGTGAACTGCGTGCCGAGCACGGCCACCAGCCCGAAGAACACGAACACCGCGACCTCGCCGAGCCCGCGGTAGCCGTAGGGGGTCTTGCCTCCGGTGTAGAACCAGGCGGCGAAGATGCAGGCCAGCCCCACGAGGATGAGCCACGGCGCCGACGTCGCGCTGAGTACGAGACCGGCCGCGCCGCCGAGGCCGAGGAACGCGAACGCCGCCCGCTTCACCGTCGCCGGCTTGGCGAGCCCGGAGCCGACCAAACGCAGCGGCCCCACGCGCTCGTCGTCGGTGCCACGGATCCCGTCGGAGTAGTCGTTGGCGTAGTTGACGCCCACGATGAACGACCAGGCCACGACCAGCGCCAGCAGCGCCTGCCACCAGACGAACCCGCCGGCCAGCCCGGCCGCCGCAGAGCCGACCAGCACCGGTGCGAACGCGTTGGGCCACGTCCGCGGACGCGCGCCTTCCACCCAGTGGGCCAGAGTGGCGCCGCCGGACTCGGCGGGGATGTCGGGGGACTGGAAGGTCTCGCGGGTCATTCTGTGATTGTCCCATCGATGACGCCCCGGGCGACGGCGCGTCGGTCCACCTTGCCGCCCGGCAGCGTGGGGAGCTCGGGCAGGACCGCCACCGTGGCGGGGGCCGAGTGCGCGCCGAGGATCGAGGTCACGTGAGTGCGCAACTCGTCCGGCGCGGCGGGGGAGCGGAGGGTCACCGCCGCGACGGGGCGTGCGCCGAGTCTGGTGTCGGGGATCCCCACGACGACGACGTCGACCACAGCCGCGTGCTGCCGGAGCGCATCCTCCACGGTCTGCGGCAAGAGCGTCAGGCCTCCGACACTGATCGCGTCGTCGAGTCTGCCGAGAATGCGGAGCCGGCCATCCGGGTCGAGCCGGCCGGCATCGTCGGTCCGGAACCACCCCGTGCGGGCGAACGCAGGATGGCCGGATGCGTTGCGGTATCCCAGCGCGACCTGCGGTCCCGCCAGCCAGACCCGACCCGAGGCGGTGTCGTCGTCGTCCTCGATGTGGACCTCCACCCCCTCCAGCGGGACACCGTTGTACACGCACCCGCCCGCGGTCTCGCTCATCCCGTACGTGCGCACCACGCGGATCCCGGCGTCAGCTGCGCGGGCGAGCAGCTCGGGAGGCGCCGCGGCGCCACCGAGCAGGATGGCATCGAGTCGGGCGAGGGCAGCGACGGCCTCGGGAGACCCTTCGTCGAGCACCTTCGCGAGCTGGCCCGGGATGAGCGAGGTGTAACCGCGGGCCCCGCCGGCCACGCACGCCTGCACAGCCGGGGGCAGGCCAGCCGGGTCGAACCCGCCGGACAGGTCCATCACCACCGGGTCGTACCCGGCCCGCAGCGATCGCAGGATCACCTGCAGTCCGGCGATGTGGTGGGCCGGCAGCGCGAGCAGCCACCGGCCCGGACCGCCGAGGAACACATCGGTCGCCGCGGCGGAGGACCCCAGCGCGGCGGCGGACAGCATCGCGCCCTTGGGCGTCCCCGTCGAGCCGGAGGTGCTCACCACCATGGCGGCACGAGCGTCGATAGGCTCGCCCGGCCGCTGGCTGTCGACGAGCAGACGTGTGCGCGCAGGGTCCTCCGCGGGCACCGGCAGCAAGGCGGGCCCGCGGCCCGAGAGCATGTCCACCAGCGGGGGGAACACCTCGGCCACCGCCGGTCCCGCCGGCACGGGAAGGATGCGCAGTTCGCGGGTGTCAGTCACGGCTTCTCTGGTGCCTCGGGCCTGGTGGTGGGGTCAGTAGTAGTACGGGTGGTCGTCCCAGTTGGGCTCGCGCTTCTCCAGGAACGCGTCGCGCCCCTCGACGGCCTCGTCCGTCATGTAGGCCAGCCGCGTGGCCTCGCCGGCGAACACCTGCTGGCCCATCAGGCCGTCGTCGGTGAGGTTGAACGCGAACTTGAGCATGCGCTGCGCGGTGGGCGACTTGCCGTTGATCTGCTGCGCCCACTCGATCGCGGTGTTCTCCAGCTCCGCGTGGTCGATCACGCGGTTGACCGCGCCCATGGCGAACATCTCCTCGGCGGTGTAGGCCTGCCCGAGGAAGAAGATCTCGCGGGCGAACTTCTGGCCGACCTGCTTGGCCAGGTACGCGCTGCCATAGCCGGCATCGAAGGAGCCCACGTCGGCGTCGGTCTGCTTGAATCGGGCGTGCTCGCGGGAGGCCAGGGTCAGGTCGGAGACGACGTGCAGAGAGTGCCCGCCCCCGGCCGCCCAGCCGTTGACCAGGCAGATGACAACCTTGGGCATGGTGCGGATGAGCCGCTGCACCTCGAGGATGTGCAGACGCCCGCCCTCGGCCTTCACCCGCGCCCGGTCGACCTTGTCAGCGGTCGCCCCGGCGACGTCCGAGTCGTGTTCGGTCGAGTACTGGTAGCCGGAACGACCACGGATCCGCTGGTCGCCGCCGGAGCAGAACGCCCAGCCGCCGTCCTTGGAGCTGGGCCCGTTGCCGGTGAACAGGATGGTGCCCACGTCGGGGGAGCGCCGCGCGTGGTCGAACACCCGGTACAGCTCGTCCACCGTGTGCGGCCGGAAGGCGTTGCGCACCTCGGGCCGGTCGAAGGCGATGCGCACGATGCCGTTGGCCCGGCCCTCGCCCACGTGCCGGTGGTAGGTCAGGTCCGTCAGGTCCACGCCATTGCGGAAGCCCTCGATCTCTCGCCACTGCGACGGGTCGAACGGGTTGTCGGCGCTGTCCCGGGGCGTGCCCTGCGACGTGTCCTGCCCGGTGCTGCTCTGCTCAGTCATGGCCTCGACGTTAGCGTGGAGCTATGACATCCGTACCGGGCCCCGAGTCGATCGACGATCTGCTCGACCGCGTGCACGTGGTGGCCCTGCCCATGCGGGTGCGGTTCCGTGGCATCACCGAGCGCGAGGTGGCGCTGGTCGAGGGTCCGTCCGGCTGGGGTGAGTTCGGGGCCTTCCCGGAGTACGACGACGACGAGGCGGCCAACTGGTTGGCATCAGCGATCGAGATGGCGTGGCAGGGTCCGCCGCCGGCGCTGAGGACGCGGGTCGCGGTCAACGCCACGATCCCGGCGATCGCGGCGGGCGAGGTGCCCGCGATCCTGGAGCGGTTCCCCGGCTGCACGACGGTCAAGATCAAGGTCGCCGAGTCCGGACAGGAACTCGTGGACGACGTGGCCCGCGTCGCCGCCGTTCTACAGGCGCGCCCCGGCGTGCGGGTCCGGGTGGACGCCAACGGGGGGTGGGGCGTCGACGAGGCCGCGGCTGCCGTGCGGGTCCTCGACCAGGCCGTCCGCGCCGCCGACCCCTCGCGCGCGCCGGGAACCGGACCGGTGTCGCTCGACGGGCCGGGCCTCGAGTACGTGGAGCAGCCCTGCGCGACGGTCGACGAGTTGGTCGAGCTACGCGGGCGCCTGGCCGCGGACGGGGTGCGGGTCGATGTCGCGGCGGACGAGTCCATCCGCCGCGCCGAGGACCCGCTTCGTGTGGTGCGCGCCGGCGGCGCCGACCGTGCGGTGGTCAAGGTCGCGCCTCTGGGCGGCCCCCGGCGGCTGCTCGCGGTGGCCGCGGAGTTGGGCGTCCCCGTCACCGTGTCCTCGGCGTTGGACTCGGCGGTGGGAGTGTCCGCCGGTGTCGCGGCGGCCGCTGCGCTACCCGGATGTGGTGACGACGACGACGCCGTCCCTGCTGCGGGCCTGGGCACTGGGGGCTTCTTTCTTGAGGACGTGGTCGAGCCGGGTGCGTTCGATCTGGCGGGCGGTCATCTCCCGGTGCGGACCATCGGCCCGGACCCGGCACGGCTGGCGGGACTCCGGGCTGTCGCATACCGCAGGGATTGGTGGCTGGACCGCATCCGCCGCTGTCACCTGTTGCTGTGAACCCGCCGCCATCGCCGAAGTCCGCCGGTCCAGGACGTCTTGCCCGGATGCGTACCGGAGGGTGAGAGTCTCGGGACCCTGACCCGTTCGTCGAGACCTGCAGGGCTACGCCGGGCCTCGGGATTTCGCTACTTTACAGGTGTCAGCCCACTAGGGTTCTCTCCATGGATACTCTTTTTGCAGTGGTCTGGTCCGACGCCGAGGACACGGTTCCCGGCGCCGGCTCTGCCACCGAGACCCCCTCTGACGCTGGTGCCGCCTCCCCGGCACGGGTCCGCGCGGAGATCGCCGAGGCCGTCGCGGAGCCGTTGGCGAACCTGGGTGTGGCGCGCTACGTCGTGAACGTCCGTGACGCCGAGGTCGAAGGCGCACTGATCGACGTCCGCGTGACCCCACGCCGGCTGGTGGCAGCCGTTCGCGCGCGCGTTCCGGTGGCGTCCGCGGCCGGGTGCGCGGACCTACTGCACGCGCTGCGTCGGCTGGGCCCGGTCTCGGCGTGGTCTGTCACCGCCTCGGAAGTCCTTCCGGTGATCGAGTCGACTACCGCCGCCGAGCCACTTCCGCCGGAGGGCGTCAGGTGCGAGGGCATGGCGAATATCGCGTTCCTGCGCCGTCCCGAGCGCATCCCCGGGGAGGAGTGGCTGCGTACCTGGTTGGACGACCACACCACGGTGGCGGTCGACACCCAGTCCACCACCGGCTACACACAGCACGTGGTGGTTCGTGCGTTGACGGACGATGCGCCGGAGATCGACGGCATCGTGGAGGAGATCTTCCCCATCGCGGCGGCCTCCGATCTCGGTGTGTTCTTCGACGCGCCCGGTGACGAGGCGCGGATGGCCGAGAACATGAGGACCATGACCGCCTCGACCTCTCGGTTCCTCGACGAGGGGACGGTCGACGCCGTCCCCACCGGTCGATACGAGATGGAAGTTCGACGACCGGGCATCTGACAACCCGGCCGCGAGCGCGAACGATGAAGCGGCCTCCCCCATCCGTCGTGGGGGAGGCCGCTTCACCGTTCCAGGTGAGAACGCCACCTACATATCAGTCCTCGACATAGGCGTCGTCGAACATGACGACGTTCAGCATGGTGGCCTTGAGGCCGTGGACGGAGTCGTCGACGATCGCGTACTCGTCTCCGTTGGCGATCACCGTGAACGGCAGGACCTCGTTGTGGACCTCCTGCAGTGCGGTGAACGCGGCCTTCTGGGATTCGAGGTCGGAGGCCGCCTTGAGTTCGGTGATCGCCGCGGTGAGCCGGGGGTCGTCCACGCCGGTGAGGTTGGTGGCGCCGGTCGGCGTGAGGGCGCTGGCGAACGCGGAGGCGGGGTCGGCGTCGGAGACGGCGATGCCGCTGAGGACGATCTCGTAATCGCCGGTGAACTGACGGGCGGTCACCTGCGAGACCGGGGCGTTCTCGATGGTCACGTTGAACCCGGCGGCGTCGAGCAGTGCCTTGTTGACCACCCCGGCCTCGATGTTCTCCGGGCCGTCAGCGATGAGGATCGTCACCGCGCCGTCCCAGCCGGTGTCCGCCTTGACCTCCGCCACGAGTTCGGCCGCCCGCTCCTGGTTGTACTCAGGCCCCTCCTGGCCGTCGTAGAAGCGTGAGCTCTCCGCGAGCAGTGCGGACGTGGGCTCACCGTTTCCGCCGGTCAGGCGCTGGTCCATCAGCTCACGGTCCAGGGCGTAGGCCACGGCCTGGCGCGCACGTTGGTCCGTGAGGACACCGTCGTAGCCGGCCGCGCCCGAGTTCATGTTGACGACCGATCCGGAACTGATGATGTCGTGGAAACCCTGGACACCCGCGTCCTGCGCCTCGGCGACGAACTTGGCGCCCCGGAGATAACCCACCTGTAGCTCACCGTTCTGGAACGCTTCGAAGGTGCCCTGCGATCCGGGGATACGGATGAACTCCAGAGTCGGACAGACCGGCCCGCCGTAGTAGTCGGGGTTCGGGGTGAGGACGGTCTTCTGGCCCGGGACGAACTCCTCGAGCACGAAGGCGCCGGCGCCGATGGGGGCGGTTTCCCACGCATCCGGGCTGCTGGCCTCGTACGCCTGTCGGGGGATGACCTCGCCGACGGTGCCGGAGAGCAGGACCGGGAAGCCGGCCCACGGCTCATCGAGGGTGAACTCGACTGTCAGCGGGTCCACCGCCTCGGCATTGGCGACCTGGAGAGCATCGGTCATCGCGGTCGATCGCGTGGCGGGATCCTGATGGAGCCCGAGGGTGAATGCCACGTCCTCGGCGGTCAACGGGTCGCCGTTGGAGAAGGTCACCCCCTCGCGCAGGGTGAGGGTCCACACCGTGTTGTCCTCGTTGGACTCGAGCCCCTCCGCGAGCTGCGGGACGAACTCGCCGGCCTGGGAGTCCCAGCGCATGAGGCGGTCGTATACGGCGGCAGACTGGGCGCCGCCGCGGGTCCCGTACTGGCCCTGGCCCGGTGCGAACGAGGGCAGCATGACGTACTCGCCCATGGTGATCGTGCCGCCTGCCGTGTCCTCGGTGCACTCCTCGCCCATGGTCGGGAGGAGCGAGTCGGCGTCAGCCCGGGCTGCCGTCTCGGAGGCGCCGTTGTCCCCGCCCCCGCACGCGGTGAGGGCCAGGGCGGCGGCTGCGAGGACCGCGACTGAGGTGGGAGCCGTGCGTTTCATTGATTCTCCTTGAGGGGCTGCGGGTCCGAGACGCATGATGCACTGACTTAAAGCGTCTGATGTGATGAATATCACGTTTAACGGGGGTTGGTGACGAAACGTGGCGACGAGGCGCGCACAGGCAGTTGTCGACGGTCGGCTGGGTTCTCTCAGCGCCGGGGAACACCACGCTCACCGCCCGCCTCAGGCCCGGGCGGCCCGGTGGTCAGTACGTCTCTAGTGATGGCTCTGACCGCAGTTGACGTCCAGGCACTGACCGGTGATGCCGCTGGCGAAGTCGGACGCGAGGAAGATCGCGGCGTCCGCGATCTCGTCGGGGGTCGGCAGGCGTCGCGAATCCGTCTGCTGGGCCTTTTCGGCGTACTTCGCGGCAACCGTGGTTTTGCCCTGCGACTCGCGCAGCTCGTAGAACCCGCGGAGCTTCTCGCCCCAGATGTAGCCCGGGGCCACCGAGTTGACGCGAACGCCCTCGGGCGCCAGCTCAACCGAGAGGCTGCGAGCCGCCGCCAACAGTGCCGCCTTGTCCATGCGGTAGGCGCCGAATCCCGGCAGCCGGTTGCGGAGGACGAGCGAGTTGATGAGGACGACTGATCCGCCCCTTTCGGTGAGCGTGGGGGCGAGCTCCTGGACGAGCCCGACCGAGGCCAGGACGTTCAGGTCAGCCTGCTTCCGCATGTCGTCGAGGTCGGCGTCGAGGAGTTTGATAAACGGTGGGTGGACGAACGCCGCGTTCATCAGGACGTCTACGCGACCGAACTCGACGACGGCGGCCCGGACGAGCTCGCGACGAGCGGTTGCGTCTGTGACGTCGGTCGGCACGGCGAGAGCGCGTCGACCCAGTGCTCGCACCTCCTGCCCGATCGACTCGAGGCGGTCGCCATCTCGTGCGGCCAGCACCACGTCGGCGCCGGCCTGCGCGGACCGCACGGCGAGAGAACGGCCAAGATCCGGGCCGACCCCGCTCACCAGTACCACCTTGCCCGTCAGAATGGACGGTGCCGCGGCCCGGGGCCCGGGGGCGGATTCTACGATGTCGTTCATTGTCACTCCTGTGATGTGAGACGTTCGGTGGCCGGGATCCACGTCGCCGGCGTCAGCGGTCGAAAGCGTCCAGGACCTGCTTCTCGGTGAGCCCGTAGTCGGCGAGCGTGTAATTGTGTCGGGGCGCGGCGGCACCACTCCTGGCCTCGCGATCACTCTCGGCGACCGCCGCCTCGACCTCCGGCGTCCAGTCCAGGTCGAACGCCTCATACACCTGGCGCACGGTGGCGACCTGGTCCGCCACGAGGTCGCCGAACGCGATGTCGACGAACTGTGCCCGGTCGTACCTGGCACGCGCGTCGTGAAACGCGTGATACGAGTTCGACCAGAGGTCTAGTTGGGTCCGGCCGATGGTCTCGCCCACGAAGGTCTCCGAGTGGCCCGAAGTCGCGCTGGCGGCGAGTGAACAGGCCGACGCGATGCAGGTGACCGGTTCACGGTGGGTGTAGACGATCAGTGCATCGGGGTAGGCCGTCATGAGAGCGTCCAGCGCGGTCATATGCGACGGGTTCTTCAACACCCAGCGTCTGCCGGTGTCGTTGAGGCCGACCAGTTGCAGGTTTCGCCGATGCCGCGCGTAGGCGTCCGTCCAGTCCTGACCTGCCAGCCACTCGGTGTAGCGCGGTAGATATGCGGTGGTCTGATAGGAGTTCGACTTGCCGGTCTGACGCAGCAACCGCCAGCATTCCTCGACCACGGCGGCGTCCATGTAGTGGATGCCCATGAACTCGGGGTCCGCGGCGTGATGAGCGGCGAACGCCCGCTGCATCGCGGCATACTGCGGGTTCGTTTCCCAGGTGTCGCGGGGAGGGCGGGGCTGCGGGAACTGGGTCAGCCACATCTCGAGCCCCTGGGCGCCCGGGTCGGCGTGGAGAAGCCGGTGCAGGATCGTGGTTCCCGTCCGGGGCAGCCCCATCAGGAAGATCGGACGTTCGACCCGCACATCGCGGTGGCCGGGGTGGGCTGCGAACGCCGCCTCGGTGAGCAGCACCCCGGTGAGGGCGCTTTTGACCTCCGAGCGCTGGAACGCACGACCCCGGGGGGTGAGCCCGGCCTCGGCGGAATTGAGGTCCTCGATGATCACCCGCAGACCTGCTTCGTGGGCGCCGGTGCCGAGATCAGACAGTCCTGTGGAGCGCATGGCGGCGGCCACGATCTCCTCGTACGAGCCGACCTCGGCCCGCTCCCTGGTCATGACGTTGTCACTCATGTGGTGGTCCTTATCTGGTGTCACGAGATCATCCGCTGCGCGATGCCGACCTGGCGGTCGGCGATCCTCGCGGCGTACTGCTCGGCGGTGACGAGGTTGTCGTCGTAGTAGGGCAGGCTCCGGGCGAGGTCGTCGTGGGCGACGAGCTCCACGGACGGCCCGTCGGCCGGGCCGAGCTGACGTCCGATGTGTTGCCAGCGCAGCATGATCACCCCGGACGCGTGGTTCGTGGTGTCGAGCCAGTTCGCAATGCCCGGGTTGCGGGTCGAGATCACGTAACGGAACATCCCGTCCGGGTCGGCCTGCGACTGCGCGGCGGTCAACGACGACTGGTAATGCTCGTAGTCGGTCGACACGTACCACTTGGAACCCAGCTGGATCGCCTGGTACGCGGCGTCGTCGCACACGGGGACGGTGACAACCAGGGCCTGATCGTCCCGCAGGGCGTAGTGACCCAGAGCCGAGTACTGGCTGGCCAACCCGCCCGGTGTCTGCCTGGGCGGGGTCAGGGTGTTGACCGGTTCGGGATAGGTGAACCACTTCGGGAACTCGAACCAGGTGCGGATCCGGGTGGTCAACGCCTTGGCGGCGACGTCGTAGCGCTTCTGGACCCCCTCGCGGGTCAGCGGCGGCCTCGGAACGCCGGCAGTGTCGAGTCTCTGGATGCGGATCGAGCCACGGCGTTCGGCCATCCAGTCGTTGTAGACCTCGCGGATGATCAGGTTGGAGCCCTTGGACAGCCCGAGTTCAGGGCCGAACCGCCACGTGAAGCTGCCGTCGTCAGCGATGTCCAGCTCGCGGTCGTCGAAGGCCGCCAGTGTGGTCGGTGCGCCCGCGGCCGTGTAACTGCCGTCCATCAGCTGGAAGGACAGGTCCGCCGTGGTGCCGCGCACGCCCGAGATCTCGTAGGTCCCGCCCTCGGTGAGGTAGGCGTTGAAGTAGATGGCGTCCGGGTTGTCGAGCCCCTGACGTGCGTACTGATGAGTGCCGTTCATCAACACGGGGTGGACGAGGTCGTAGTCGAAGGCCGCCTGTATCGACGAGCGGATGCTGCCCGCGAGGTAGTCGTAGCCCTCGGCGCGCTCCTGTTCGGTGATGTCGAACGGCGGGTCGGCGATGAGCGCCTCGGCTTCGGCGACCGCTTCCCGCAGGCTCCGGGTCCAGTCCTCGGTCATGAGCTCTTCTCCTCGTTGTCGATCGGGTGGGTCGCGAGATGGTCGAGGATCGGTGCGGCGAGCTCAGGGCGGCATACCAGCAGATCCGGGAGCAGCACGTCGGGTTGGTTGTAGGCAAGCGGCGTTCCGTCGATCCGACTGGTGAACAGCCCGGCGCTTCGGGCCACCGCGACCGGGGCCGCGGAGTCCCATTCGTACTGGCCGCCGGCGTGGACGTAGGCGTCGGTGATCCCCCGGACCACCGAGATGACCTTGACGCCGGCCGAGCCCATCGGCGCCAGGTCCGCGTCGAGCCCGGCCGCGAGCCCCTCGACGAACGCGGGGGGCCGGCTCCGCGAGACCGCGATGCGCGGGCGGGTGGCCGTGGGCTCCGGCAGCACCGGGGCGGTCCCCGTGCGGAAGGTCCGGCCGAGCGCGGGCTGACAGACGGCGCCGGCGGCGAGCTCACCGTCCTGCCACAGTGCCACGTGGACGGCCCAGTCTTCTCGAGGTGGTTCCGAGTACTCCCGGGTCCCGTCGACCGGGTCGATGATCCAGACCCGCCGCGCCGTGTGCCGATCGTGTCGGCCGGCCGTCCCGCGGTGTTCCTCCTCGGAGAGCACCGCGTCCTCGGGCGCATATCTCGCGAAGAGCTCCATCAGCAGTTCGTGTGAGGCTAGGTCGCCGGCGTCCTTCAGTTCCCTGCCCGAGGGCATCGAGTCTCGCAGTTCGAGCAACACCCTGCCTGCGGTGTCCGCCGCCCAGGCAGCGAATCGGTGGTCGTCCCGCAGCACCTCGGGCGGAGGGGACGGGACCCCTCGTCGCATCTGCTTCTGCACAGCCGTCACGATGCCCACGCTCCTCGGTTCGTATTTTGTGTCAGAACTATGACACGAAATACGAACTGGGCACAACCCCCCCCGGGCCTGCGAGTTTCGAGAACGATCGTCTGCCCGGCCGCGCTCAGGCGCGCCTCCCCGGCCGGGCTCAGGCGCGCCCTTCCGGCGACAGCAGTCGATCGATCGCCCAGGTGACTGCATCGACGGCGTCGTCGGTCGGCATCCGCCAGATCGACGACAGCCGCTCATAGGTGTCGTTGCTCCACAGCACATCCAGAAGTGCAGCGAGACGACGGTCGCCGCCACAGGCATCGAGTAGTGCCTGCATCCGATCGCGGTTCATGGCGATCGCCGCGTCCGAGGGCGTGGGCTGCGTGTGCAGAGCCCGGTCAAAGGTGCTGAGCGAGGTGAACAGGCGCCCGACCAGCTCCGACACGTCGTCGACGGACAGGTCGTCGTAGGAGATCCCGGCATCCTGATTGATCCGGAGCAGCAGTGCCTCGTGGAGATCCGACTGGGTGGGGAAGTGCCGGTAGACGGTCCGCTCGCTCACCCCGGCGGCGTCGGCCACCGTCTTGAACGTGATGTCCACCCAGTTCCACCCGCCACTAACGCGGGCCAGGTCGAGGGCCGCCTCCAGGATGCGCTCGCGCCCCTGCTGCTGCCGGCGGGAACTGTCGTACTTTCGGGCACCGGTGGTCATGCCGGAACCCTATCGCCGCTGGTCCGGTCAGCCGCTACTTCACCGGCCGGGGGAGCTCCCGCGTCCGCGGGGCGTAGCCCCACTGGTGCCGCCCCAGGCGGGAGGGCGGCAGCAGTGAGTTGAAGTCGGGCAACCCGTCCGCGGCCAGCACGTCGTCCGCGATGGTCACGCTCACGACCCGGCCGAGCAGCATCGCACTGGTCCCGAGGTCGATCACGTCGTGGCGGACGCACTCGAACGCGATCGGTGCCTCGGCTACGCGCGGCGCAGAGACTCTGTCGGACGCCACCGAGGTCAGGCCTGTCGCCTCGAACTCGTCGACATCCGGGCCGAACGGGGCGGACGTGGCGTTCATGACCTCCATCAGCGACTCGGTGCCGATGTTCACCACGAACTCGCCGGTGTCCACCACGTTCCGGTGGGTGTCCTTGTGGCCGATCGAGGTGACCGACAGGATCGCCGGATCCGTGCAGGCAACGGTGAAGAACGAGTACGGCGCGAGGTTCGGCACCCCGTCGGCGGACACCGTCGACACCCAGGCGATCGGCCGGGGCGCGACCGACGCGGTGAGAAGCGGGTACAGGCCCCTGGCGGGGGGATCCTCGGGCGTGTAGACGGTGCGCATGAGCCCATTCTGCCGCCGGGGCCGCGCATCGTCCTGCCGGGCGGCGGAGGTCACTCTGCCCGTTGCGGGTCGGCGCCCCGCGCTCGCCACGCCCGCCCCGCGCCCGCCCCGCGCCCCCGGGCCGACGCGGAGTCACTGTCACCACGCCGGCGCCGGCACTTCCGGGTGCTCTGCGAACCACCGGCCGATGTAGGACATGTCGATGCCCTGGTCGCGCGCGATGAGGTCGTACATCGTGCCGCCGTCGATGGCCTCGCGCAGGATGTCGGCATGTCCGCTGTGCCGTTCGATCTCGGCGAGTGCGTGCAGTGCCGCCCAGCGCCCGTTGAACGCGGGCAGGTCCGCAGGGAACCAGGGCATCTCGGTGGGCACGGGCACGGGCGCGTCGAGGTCGACGGTGCGGAGGTGGTCGAGACCGGCGGCGTGCCGGCGGTCGAACTCGGCCAGGATCTCCTCGGCGGTCGCGTCGGGCGCCACCTGGTTGACGGTCTCCGCGTGTTCGAAGGACTCGAGCAGGGTGCGGCCGGTTTCCAGTGGCCGGGGGGCGGCGGCGGCACGACCGAGCCAGCCTTCGGCGACCTCGCCGATGTGCAGGATGAGCCAGCCGAGTGTGAGCTCGCTGGACGGGATCGGGCGGGTACGGAGCTGATCTGCGGTCAGTCCGGCGACGATCGATCGCGCGTTGGTGAGCGCGACGTCGATCCACTCGAGCAGGTTCTCGCGCTCGGTGCCGGAGGTGGCGGGGAAGAAGGGCATGACGACTCCTCGTGATCTGGTGGTTCGGTCAGCGGGTGGTGGCGTACAGGTCGCGGAGCAGGCACATCTCGGCCCCGTGGTGGATGACCTCGCGGCTGATGTGCAGAACGAGCGTGGCCATGGGCGCGTCGGCCCAGTGCCCCTCGGCGGGGCCGACGGGGGTCGCGAGGTCCCGGGCGTCGAGCCCGCGGACGCCGTTGATCCACCCGGCGTAGGTGCGGTCCAACTGGGCGAGGCCGCCGGCGGCGTCACCGGCGAACTCGTGGGTCATGTAGTCGTGTGGCGGTCCGCCGAAGTGGGAATGCCACCGCGCGCCCAGCACGCCGACGACGACGTGGCCGATGCGCCACGCGATGGTCGTCAGTGGCGCCGGCTGGGGCTCGGGGTAGGCGAAGTCGATCGTGAACTCCCCGGTCCCGCCCTGCATCTCCGCCGCGCCGGTGCCCCGCGGGCGCACGCCCCAGGTCAGCGCGTCGGGAGCGGGGGAGAAGTGGTACTCCTCGTCGGTCAGGCCCTCCAGCCTCGGGCGCAGGTGGCCGTGCCAGTGGAAATCCAGTTGATCGACCAGCTGACCTGTCCAGTCGAGGGGGCTGTCAGTGGCTTGTGGGCGGTCTACGGGCGAGGGACTGTCGGCGGTCATGTCGGGCTCCTGGGGCGATCGGTTCCACGGCCTGCGGTCGCGGTGAAACCAGCATCGCAGCCCATCAGGACAGTTTCTGTCCTCTGCGGGTGGGAGACTTCTCGCATGACCGCGGACAGGACGCCCACCACCCAGCGCGTGCTCAGCCTGCTGGACCTGCTCCAGCGCCGGTCCGTGTGGACGGGCGCCGAGTTGGCCGGCGAGCTCGGGGTGACGATCCGGTCCGTCCGCCGCGACGTCGACCGACTGCGAGACCTGGGGTACCCGGTCGAGTCGGAGCGCGGCGCGGGCGGTGGCTATCGGCTGGGCTCGGGCCGGAGACTGCCGCCCCTCCTGCTCGATGACCGCGAGGCGGTCGCCGTCGCCATCGCCCTGCGCCTCGCCGCCGGCGGTGCGGTCGCGGGCGTCGGCGAGCACGCGTTGGGAGCGCTGACCAAGCTCGACCAGGTGATGCCGGGCCGACTGCGGGAGCGGGTCGCCGCCGTCACCGAGTCGATGGTGGCGGTCCCGGGCACGGACACCCCGGTCGAGCCGGCGCTGCTCATCGAACTCGGGCACGCGGTCCGCGCCTCGGAGCAGGTGCGGATGGACTACCGGGACCGCGCGGGCCGGGACACCGAGCGCCGGGTCGAGCCGTACCGGATCGTGGTGTTGGGCCGGCGGTGGTACCTCCTGTCGTTCGACCTCGACCGGGCCGACTGGCGCACCTTCCGTCTGGACCGCATCCGGTCGGTGCACCGCACGCGCTGGCGGTTCACGCCCCGCGCGGACGTGCCCGATCCGGCCACGCATGTGCAGCAGTCCGTCGCCACGGCGCCGTACGAGTACCGGGCCAGCGTGGTGGTGGAGGCGCCGGCGGAGAAGGTGCTGGAGTGTTTCCCGCCGCCGTTCGGTGCGGTGACGGCCCTGCGCGGCCACGACCACCCCGACGGCCCGGCCTGCCGCCTGGAGGCCGGCGCCACCGACCTGGACGATCTGGCCTGGTACCTGGCCCGCCTGCCCGCGCCGTTCACGGTCGAGTCGCCGGACGGGTTGCGGGAGCGGTTCGCCGCGCTGGCCGAGCGGGTGACCCACGCCGCCCGCCCGTCGCGGGGACCCGACGCCGCGACCGCCCCCGACTAGGCTGGTGGCGATGACTCCCAGCCACCCCACCCAGAGCAATCCCAGCACCGCGCAGGCCCGCGTGCTGGTCGACGAGATGCTCCGCCACGGCATCACCGACGCGGTCCTGTGCCCGGGTTCACGCAGCGCGCCGCTGGCCCTGGCGCTGGCCGCGGCCGAGCGGGCCGGCCGGCTCCGGCTGCATGTCCGGATCGACGAGCGCGGGGCCGGGTTCACCGCACTGGGACTGGCGCTCGGGTCGAAGCGGCCGGTCCCCGTCGTGGTCACCTCCGGCACCGCGGTGGCCAACCTCCACCCGGCGATGGTCGAGGCCGCGCACTCCGGGGTGCCGATCCTCGCCCTGACCGCCAACCGCCCGCCCGAGCTGCGGGGGACCGGCGCCAACCAGACCATCGACCAGGTGGGACTGTTCGGGCCGCACGCGCGAACGGTGGTCGAACTGGGAGCGGCCGGAGACCCCGAGCTCGAGCACCGCCATTGGCGTGCCGCGATCGGCCGCGCGATCCTCACCGCCACGGCCCTGTCGGATCCGGGTCCGGTGCAGGTCGACATCGCCTTCCGCGAGCCGCTCGTCCCGGCGGAGGGGGACGAGGAGTACCGCCTCACCGCCGCCGACGGCACCGCCCTGGGCGGGGATGATGATGACGACGACGCCGCGACCGCGCGCGCTGTCACCGCTGCGCCGGTCGATCTCCCGGAGGGCCGCCCCGGCGGTCGTCCGTGGGTGCAGCGGGCCATGGCGGGGCTGGACTCCGCGCCGGGCGCCTCGGCCGTGGCGGTGGACCTGACCCGGCGGACGCTGGTCGTCTCCGGAGCCGGCGCGCAGCCCGTGTCCGGGCTGGTGGGCGTGCCGACGGTCGCCGAGCCCGGGGCGCCGGTCCCGCTGCACCCGGTGCACCCACTCGCGATCCCCGGACTGTCTCCGGAGCAGGTCGTGGTGACCGGGCGGCCGACCCTGCACAGGTCGGTCACCGGGTTGCTGGCCGATCCCGGGGTCGACCTGGTGATCCTCGACGCGGGCCCGCACTCGCCCAACCCGACCGGCAGCGCCGCCGAACTCGCGGACTCGGTCCTCACCGGGTGGGACGTGGACCCGGCGTGGGTCGCCGAGGCGGCCAAGGTGAACACGCACGCCCGTGAGGCGGTCGACCGCCTCCTCGACCGGCACCTCAACTCGGCCGGACCCACCGGGTTGCACGTGGCACGGGCGGTGGCCCGCGGGATGCGGGACGGCGGGAACCTCGTCGTGGGCGCCTCCAACGCCATCCGCGACCTGTCCCTGGTGGGCCCTCTGGACCCCGACGTGTCGGTGTACGCCAACCGCGGGGCGGCCGGCATCGACGGCACCGTGTCCACGGCCATCGGGGTGGCCCTCACGGCGCCGGGCCGCACGGTGGCGCTGATGGGTGACCTGACCTTCCTCCACGACCTGTCGGGACTGGTACTGGGCCCCCGCGAACTGCACCCCGAGGATCTGACGATCGTCGTCGCGGACGACGACGGGGGCGGCATCTTCTCACTCCTCGAGCAGGGCGATCCCCGGCTGGCCACCGATTTCGAGCGGGTCTTCGGCACCCCGCACGGCGCCGACCTGCGCGCGCTCTGTGTCGGCGCGGGCATCCCGTTCACCGACACCGACCCGGCCGGCCTCGAGGAGATGCTCACCGGGCCGTCGATCTCCGCCCGGCACCGCGACATCGTCCCCGAGGGCATGCGCGTCGTGCGGGTCTCCACCAGCCGCCAGGGCCTGCGCGACCTCCACGCCGCCCTACGGGCAGAGGCGCTCGGATGAGCGGGGCCCCCGGGTGACCACCACGGGATCCGCACGCCCGCTCCGGCCGGCTCGCCGGCGCTCGGCCCGTCAGGTGCGGCGAGCGGCGCTCACCAGACGTGCGGTGCGGATCGTCGCCGTCGTCGTCGCCCTGTTCTCCCTCGTCGTCGCGCTGCTCATCCTCCTGGCGTGCTTCATCAACGACCAGCGCATCGACCAGGACATGGGCAGCGCCACCGCCACCGTCACCGAGGTCACCGACCGGCGCGCAGCGGTCGAGTTCGACGCCGGCGGCGGGCAGAACGTGCGTCCGGTGACCGGCGTCTTCTATCCGACCGGCCTCGTCGAGGGCCAACGCGTGCAGGTCGAGTTCCGGCGCGCGAACCCCGACCTCGTCCGCGTGTCGGGCCGCAGCTGGACCGTCGCGGTGGTGCCCGCGTTGAGCGTCCCGGCGGTCGTGGTCCCGCTCGCGGCGCTCGTGTATGCCGCCACGTCGCCGAGGGTTCACCGGCCGTCATCGTGAATTCCTCGGGTCGTCCCCGGGAGATCACCGGCGTGTGGCCGGCGCGGGCGACAGTGATGAGGTGCGCGTAGCAATCGTCACCGAATCGTTCCTGCCGAACGTCAACGGCGTCACCAACTCCGTCCTCCGCGTGCTGGAATACGCGCGCAGGCACGGGCACGACTGCCTGGTCGTGGCGCCGTCGGGCAACGTCGGCCTGTGGCAGGGTGCGGCGGACGCGGTGCGCGCGCATCCGCTGGTCAGCGGGTTCGTCCCCCTCTTCGGCGGGCCCGAGTCGATGATGTCCGAGCGCGACCACCACCTGGGCTTCCCCGTCCACCGGGTCACGTCCGTTCGTGTGCCGGTCGTCTCCTCGCTGCCCGTGGGCGCCCCCAGCCCGAGCGTCTACAACGCGCTCCGCGACTTCGCGCCCGACGTGGTGCACCTGGCCTCGCCGTTCGTGCTCGGCGCCGCGGGTGCCGCCGCCGCGCGCGCCCTCGACGTGCCCACCGTCGCCGTCTACCAGACCGACGTCGCCGGGTTCGCGGACTCCTACGGCGTCGGCGTCATGGCCGACGCGGCCTGGGCCTGGACCCGGGCCATCCACGTCAGCTGCGACCGCACCCTCGCGCCGTCCACCGCGGCCATGGCCGACCTGTCCGGCCACGGCATCCCGCGCCTCTACCGGTGGGGCCGCGGTGTGGACTCCGTCCGGTTCAACCCCGCCCGGTGCAGCGAGGCCCTGCACAGGCTGTGGTCGCCAGAGGGGCGGCCCGTCGTGGGGTTCGTCGGCCGGCTCGCCCCGGAGAAGCACGTCGAGAGATTGCAGGCGATCGCCGACCGGTCGGGCCCCGCCGGCGATCTGCAACTCGTCGTCGTCGGCGACGGCCCGGACCGTCCCGCGCTCCAGGACGCGATGCCGCACGCGATCTTCACCGGTGAACTCCACGGAGAGCAGCTCGGCCAGGCCTACGCCACCTTCGACGTGTTCTGCCACGCCGGCGAGTTCGAGACGTTCTGCCAGTCCATCCAGGAGGCGCAGGCTTCGGGCGTGCCCGTCGTGGGCCCCGACCGGGGCGGCCCGCGCGACCTGGTCCGGGCCGGCGTGAACGGCTATCTGCTCGACCCCCGTACCTACGCCGCCGAGGTCTCCGACACGGTGGACCGCGTGCTCGCCGACCACGACGCGCTCGCCGCCGGCGCCCTGTCGACCGTCTCGGGCCGCACCTGGGACGCGATCTGCGGTCAACTCTTCGACCACTACGCGGCCGCGGGGGCCCGGACCACCGCCCGACGTCACGGCGTGGCCCGGCCGTCGCGTGTGGTGGCCTGACCACCAGCGGGTAGCGTCGTGGGCGTGTCCCGCGCCGATCTCGACAAGCAGCCCCGCGACGTAGCGTCGATGTTCGACGGAGTCGCCGACCGCTACGACGTGACCAACACCGTCCTCTCCGGGGGCATGGACCACCTGTGGCGTCGTCGTGCGCGCTCGCTGCTCGCGCCGCGGCCCGGCGAGAGTGTCCTCGACCTGGCGGCCGGCACCGCGGTGTCGACGGTCGAGCTGGCGAAGTCCGGCGCATGGTGCGTGGCGGCCGACTTCTCGCTCGGCATGCTCCGCGCCGGTGCCCGCCGCGACGTGCCCAAGGTCGCCGGTGACGCCATGAGGCTGCCGTTCGCCGACGACTCCTTCGACGCCGCGACCATCAGCTTCGGGTTGCGCAATGTGCAGGACACCGCCGCCGGGCTGCGGGAGATGGCACGCGTGGTGCGGCCCGGCGGCCGGCTGGCCGTGGTGGAGTTCTCCACCCCGGTGTTCCCGCCGTTCCGTGCGATCTACATGAACTACCTGATGAGGGCGCTGCCGAAGATCGCCACCAGCGTGTCCTCGAACCCGGACGCCTACGTCTACCTGGCCGAGTCGATCCGCGACTGGCCCGACCAGGCGGCACTGATGCGGATCATCGAGTCGAGCGGCTGGGAGCGCTGCAGCGTCACCAACCTCACCGGCGGGATCGCGGCGATCCACATGGCCCGCAAGCCCGCCTGATCTCACCCCGCCCGTCCCATCCGGCAACGGATGCCGGGGCGCAGAGCGGCGCGCAGGGTCAGTCGGTGAAGAGCGGGCGGCGGTCCAGGCGGCGGGCGATCGAGCCTGCGGCCCGCCAGCTCCGGGCGACGATGTCGCGGTCGGAATCGGCCACCGTATTGGACATGCAGCGCACCGCGGCCGTCATCAGCGCCTGCGAGCGCATCCCGATCGGCCCGGCCAGTGGCAGGAACTTCGGGAACGTCAGCAGATGGGCCGCGTCGCGGGCGATCGCGAACGACTCACCGTAGGTCGCGCGCAGCAGCTCCGGCCAGGCGCGGGAGAGGTCGACGGTGACGGGGCGCGTGCCGGACCCCGAAGCGCTCGAGCCGGCGCCGGCGGGCCCGGGGCCCGAGCAGATGAGCTCGGCCAGCAGACGACCTCCCTCGAGTGCGTAGTCGATGCCCTCGCCGTTGAGCGGGTTCACGCACGCCGCGGCATCGCCCACGGCAGCCCAGTTGCGACCGGCCACCCCGGACACCGCGCCCCCCATCGGCAGCAGCGCCGACGTCACCGCCCGCGGCTCGCCGGTCAACTCCCAGTCGTCGCGCACGAGACGCGCGTAGTGCTGCAGCAGTTCCTTGACCGCGACGTTCGCCGGGCGGGCCGCCGTCGCGAGTGCACCCACGCCCAGGTTGATCTCGCCGTCGCCGAGCGGGAACACCCAGCCGTAGCCGGGTTGGATGGCGCCCGCTTCGTCGCGCAGTTCGAGATCAGAACCGATCCACGGATGGTCGTGCCTGCCCGACCGGATGTAGGAGCGCGCCGCCACGGCGTACACGGTGTCGCGATGCCAGGTCCGACCGAGCATCCTGCCCACCGGCGAGCGGACGCCGTCCGCGACCACGAGGGTCCGGCACGCGATTCGCTGCTCCCCGGCCCGGACGGCGACGACCGCGTCGTCGTCGCCCCTCTCCACGCCCGTCACCCGCACGCCCTCATGGACCACGGCGCCGGCCTCGACGGCGGTCTGACGCAGGCGGTTGTCGAACACCGTGCGGCGCACGGCCGAACCGGTCCCGCCGTGATCGCCCGCCGGCCACGGCACCCGGCGCTGATGGCCGAAGCCGCGCAGATCCAGCCCCCTGATGGTGATGCGATCCCGCGCCCACGTGCCCAGACCCAGCCGATCGACCTCGGCCATCGCCCGTGGCGTGAGCCCGTCACCGCAGGTCTTGTCCCTGGGGAAGATCGCTGCGTCCAGCACCGTCACCTCGCGCCCGGCCCGCGCCAGCCACGTCGCCGTGGCCGACCCGGCGGGCCCGCAGCCCACCACGAGGACATCGGTCGAAGCGGGAAGTGGCGGCCGTGACTCCATGTGCTCCATGGTGGCAGGTCGCACGGCCGGACGGTCGCCGGGACCTCGGACGGGGTGGGGTGCCGCAGCCCTGAGTGCGGGACCGTAGTCTGTCCTCAGGGCCGGTCGACGCCGGTTCCGCTACAGGCGACGAGGACGAGTGGGGATGTCGAGCGATTCAGTGACGACCGGCACCGCGGCAACGACGCCCGACCACACGGTGGCGGGTGTGGACCTCGGTGACGCAGCCCTCGCGGCCGACTTGCGGAGCACGCTCGACGAGGTCGAGAAGTTGCTCGTCAGTCGACTGGCCAGCGGGGAGGACTTCCTCTCCGAGGTCGCCCTGCACCTCGTCACCGCCGGCGGCAAGCGATTCCGCCCGCTCATGACGCTCCTGACCGGGCAGCTCGGCCCGGAGCCCGACCGCGAGCGACTGGTCAAGGCCGCCGTCGTGTGCGAGATGATCCACCTCGCCACCCTGTACCACGACGATGTGATGGACGAGGCGGCCATGCGTCGCGGTGTCGAGTCCGCGAACAGTCGCTGGGATAACTCGACCGCCATCCTCGCCGGCGACTTCCTGTTCGCCCACGCGTCCATGTTGCTGGCCGACCTCGGCCCGGCGGCGGTGCAACTCATCGCCCAGACCTTCGCCGAGCTGGTCACCGGTCAGATGCGTGAGACCGTCGGACCCGGAACCGGTGAGCAGGCCACCGACGCCGCCGAGCACTACCTGCGCGTGATCTGGGAGAAGACCGGCTCGCTGATCGCCGCCGCCGCCCAGTTCGGTGGCGAGTACTCCGGAGCGGACGCCGAGCAGATCGAGCGCCTGCGCCGCCTCGGCGACGCGGTGGGGATCGCGTTCCAGATCGCCGACGACATCATCGACATCGCCTCGCCCGCAGACGACTCGGGCAAGACGCCCGGCACGGATCTGCGCGAGGGCGTCCACACGCTGCCCATGATCTACGCCATGGAGGACGGTTCAGCGGACAGCGCCCGGCTGCGGGAACTGCTCGCGCAGCCGTTGACCGACGACGCCGAGGTCGCCGAGGCCCTCGACCTGCTCCGTGCCTCGGAGGGCATGCGCCGCGCGCGGGTCGCGCTGGAGCAGTACGTCGACGACGCCATGGCCGAACTCGACGCGCTGCCGGCCGGCCCCGCCAACGAAGCGCTGCGACGGCTCGTGCGCTTCACCGTCGACCGCGTCGGCTGACACCTCCGCCCGGGAGTCTCCGGGTAGTCGCCGCGCGCCCCAGAGGCGATCGACGAGGCGGGCGGGCGTCAGGGACGCGGATAGAGCGCGACCTGGGCGGCTTTGACCACCAGCATCACGTCCGACCCCGGCGCGAGCGACAGCTCGGCGGCCGAGCGGCTGGTCACCTCGGCATCCACCAGCTGCCCGTCCCGTAGCTCTGCCGTCAGCCGGGTCAGCGCGCCCGCCGGGGCCACCGCCACCACGCGCGCGGGCCACGAATTCCGCGGGCTCGAGGCGGGGCCGGCCGGGCTGTCGGCGAGGTCGACCGGGCTCCCCGCGAGCGCGCCCGGACCCGCCGGCGCGCCGACCGCACGGATCGCCACCGATCGCGGATCCACCGTCGCGATCGCCCGCCCGCCGTTGCGCCACCCGTCCGCGGGCTCGGCACGGACCCCGGTGACCGCGTCGCCGGCGGGGGTGTGGACCTCGTCGTCGTCGACGATCGTCCCCTCCACCAGCGACACCCCCGCCAGTCGCGCGCCGAAGTCGGACGCGGGGCGGGCGAGGACCTGCTCGACCGTGCCGGTCTGCGCGGCGCGACCGGACAGGACGACGACGACATCGTCCGCCAGCGCCCACAGGTCCAGCGGATCGTGGGTCACCAGCGCGACGGCCCGGCCGGTGAGGCGGTCGGCGAGGAGGCGCCGGATCGCGGGTGCGACCTCCACGTCCAGAGCGGCCAGGGGCTCGTCGAGCAGGACGAGCTCCGGATCCACCGCCAGCGCGCGGGCCAGGGCGACGCGTTGCGCCTGCCCGCCGGACAGCTGGTGGGGGCGGCGGTCGGCGAGGTCTGCGCAGCCGACGGCGTCGAGTTCGGCGCGGGCGCGGGCGAGCGCGTCCCGGCGACGGACACCGCGGGCGCGGGGGCCGTACGCGACGTTGTCGAGGGAGGACAGGTGGGGGAACAGGCCGGGGCGCTGCTCGAGCGTCACCACGCGGCGGCGATGGGCCGGCAGGTGGGCGCGGGGAGAGCTGACCACGTGGCCGTCGATCCGGACCTCACCGGAGTCGGGTCGCAGGTGCCCGGCGAGCAGCGCCAGAGCCGTGGACTTGCCGGCGCCGTTGGGGCCGACGATCGCGACGCGGCGCCCGGCCGGGACGGCGAGGCGCAGGTCGACGTCGCGGTCCGTGACGCTGCAGTCGAGCTCGGCGGCGGGCACGGCGGCGGCCGCGACGGCCCGGGCGGGGGCGTCAGCCACGGCCCGTCACCGCCCTGCGCGCGACGACGGCCGAGCCGGCCATGAGGACCGCCGCCACGACGATGAGCAGCAGGGCCAGGGTGAGCGCGGTCCCGGTGTCCGACTCGCGGCTGAGATAGATCTCCAGCGGCAGCGTGCGCGTGGTTCCCTGCAGCGAGCCGGCGAAGGTGAGCGTCGCGCCGAACTCGCCGAGGGCGCGGGCGAAGGACATCGTGGCCCCGGCCACCAGTGCGGGCAACACCAGCGGCAGCGTCACCGTGGTGAGGACGCGGGTGGGGGAGGCGCCGAGGGAGGATGCGGTCTGCTCGAGGCGAGCGTCGACCGAACGGAGCGCGCCCTCGAGCGCCACGACGAGGAACGGCATGGCCACGAAGGTCTGTGCGATCACCACAGCGGCGGTCGTGAAGCCGATCTCGATGCCCAGCACCGACAGGTGCCGGCCCACCACGCCGGTGCGTCCGAAGGTGATGAGCAGCGCCAGGCCCGCCACCACCGGGGGCAGAACCATGGGCAGCGCGGTGACCGTCCGGGCGAGCGCCGCGAACGGGCCGTGACTGCGCGAGAGCAACACCGCCAAGGGGGTGCCCAGGAGCACGCACAACAGGGTCGAGATCGCGCACGTGCGCAGGCTGAGCAGCGCCGCGTCCCGCGCGGCCTCGGACCCGACGAGCGTGGGGACATCCGCCCAGGGGATCCGCACCGCCAGGCCGAGCAGCGGCAGCGCCATCAGCAGGACGGTGCCCGTCGCCGCGACGAGAAGCCACCGCGGGAGCGGCATCGCCACAACGCCGGGGCTGCGGACACGCCGACCGGTCACGGCGGGCCGAACCCGTACCCGGCCAACACGGCCAGACCGGCGGGGCTGGTGACGAAATCGATGAAGCGCTGGCCGAGGTCGGGGGCAGGGGAGTTCTCCAGCATCGCGATCGGGTAGCGGTTGGGATGGGCGCTCGCGCCGCTGATCCCGACCTTCTCGACCGCGTCCCCCGCAGCCGCGGCGTCGGTGACGTAGACGATCCCGGCGTCGGCCTCGCCGGAGGAGACCTTGCCGCGCACATCGGTGACCTTGGTCTCCTCGCTCACCGGCCGCAACTCGACCCCGGCGGATTCCGCGAGCGCCAGGGTGGCGTTGCCACACGGCACGCCCTCGGCGCACACGACGAGCCGGGTGCCGTCCAGAGAGCCGTCGAGCCCGGTGATCCCGGCCGGATTGCCGGGCGGGGTGATGAGCGTGAGGTCGTTGGTCGCGATCACCGCCGGCGTGCCGGCCACCAGCCCCTCGGAGATCGCGCGGTCCATGTTCGTCTCGTCCGCCGAGACGAACACGTCGGCCGGGGCGCCACTCGCGATCTGGTCGACCAGACCGGAGGAGCCGTCGAAGGAGAGCCGGACCTCGACACCGGGATTGGCCGCCTCGAAGTCCTCGGCCAACTCCGAGAACGCCTCGGTGAGCGAGGCGGCGGCGAACACCGTCAGCGTCTGCGACGCCGCGGTGTCGTCGTCGCCCCCGGAGGCGCAGCCCGCCAACGCGGACAGCCCAACGACGGCGCCGAGCGCGGCGGCGGCGAATCGGCGCGTCATTGCGGGGCGCCTTCGATCACGACGCTCGTCGCCTTGACCCGCGCCGTGGCCAGAGAGCCGGCCTCCAGGCCCATCTCGCGCACGGCCTCCGTGGAGATCAGCGAGACCACGCGGTAGGGCCCACACTGGATGTCGACCTGGGACATGACCGGGTCGGACTTCACCGACGTGACCAGGCCGCGGAAGCTGTTGCGCGCGCTGACCGCGGCGTCGCCGGAACCGTCCACTCCTGCGCCCCGCCCGGCGGCCCGTTCCTGGGCCAGCCGGGCGAGATCGGCGCCGGCGACGGTCTTGCGACCGGAATCGTCCGGGGACGCGGTGAGCTCGCCGCGTTCGATCCACCGGCGCACCGTGTCGTCGCTGACCCCCATCAGGGAGGCCGCCTCGCTGATTCGCAACTGCGTCATGAAGCTCACTCTAGACCCGCAGGTGCGCAATGGCGGGGGAGTCGGACTCGCTTCCGCGGGACCGCGCGCCAGGTTGGCGGGTCAGCGGTAGTTGGTGAACTGCAGTGCCACCTCGAAGTCCGCTCCCTTGAGCAGCGAGATGCAGGTCTGCAGGTCGTCGCGCTTCTTGGACGACACGCGGATCTCCTCGCCCTGGATCTGCGCCTTGACGCCCTTGGGGCCCTCGTCGCGCAGGAGCTTGGTGATCTTCTTGGCGTTCTCCTTGTCGATGCCCTGCTTGAGCGAGCCGACCAGGCGGAAACTCTTGCCCGACGGCATCGGCTCGCCCACCTCGAGCGCCTTCATGCTGAGCCCGCGGCGGACCAGCTTCTCGATGAACACGTCCTTAGCGGCCATGACGCGGTCCTCGGTGTTAGCGGTGATCTCCACCGCGTCCTCGCCCTTCCACTCGATGCCGGCGTCGGTGCCGCGGAAGTCGTAGCGCGTGCCCAGCTCCTTGGCGGCCTGGTTCAGTGCGTTGTCCACCTCCTGGCGGTCGAACTCCGAGACGATGTCGAACGAGGACTCTGAGGCCATGGACGCTCTCTCCTTCACTGGTGGCGGGGCTTGCTGCGGTCGATCCAGGCCAGGTTACCCGCCCCCGGAGACCCCCGATTTGGTACCCGGGGGGCGGGGCGTTGTACTGTGTCTCTGCGCCCTGCGGGGTGCACGCCAGATTGCCCGAGCGGCCAAAGGGAGCGGATTGTAAATCCGTCGGCTTAGCCTTCGTTGGTTCGAATCCATCATCTGGCACTCGGAGACCTCTGCCACAAGCGGGGGTCTTCGTGCATTTCAGGGACACCCCCTCAGCGCTGGCGGTCGCCGCGGCGCGCCGCGATAGGCTGGCGGCGTGCATACGTGGGTGGCGACAGGCTCGGACTCGACTGGGCGCGGTCAGGACCCATCCGCGTTCGCCTCCGCTCCGAATAACAGGGCATGACCTTGTGTTCTGTGCCCGCAGTCCCTCGGATGGCCGTGCGTGACGTGCCAGCGGGGCTCGGCTCCGCCGTCGACGACTGGGTTGCGGATCTCGACGCCACGACCCGCACCGGCAAGGGGATACGGTCCGCTTTGCTCGAGGCCGTGTACGTCGCCGCCGGTGGCGAGGAGCCTGCAGTGCGGGTCGCGGTGGGCGAGGCGCTCGAACTGCTCCACGAGGCATTTCTCATCCACGACGACGTCGTTGACGGCGACGACCACCGCCGTGGTCAGTCCAACCTCCAGGGCCGGACGCGGGATCGGGTGGCGGCTCGGGGCGCCGACCCGGCGGTCGCGGAGGGCGTCGGCAGGGCCGCCGGTCTGCTGGGAGGCGACATGCTCCTTGTCGCGGCGATGAGCGGCTTCGCACGCCTGCCGGTGCCCGCACCGACGGTGCACCGGGTCCTCGACGAGGTCGAGCGGGCGGTCGCGGCCTCCGTGGCCGGCGAGTACGCCGACATCCACTATTCCGCTGACGCCCGCCCGCCGAGCCGGGAGCGTGCCCTGGCGATCGGCCAGGCCAAGACCGCCGCCTACTCGGTCTCCCTGCCGCTCGTGCTGGGCGCGATTCTCGCAGGTGCCGGGGACCAGACCGTCGAGTCGTTGCGTGAAGCGGGCGCTCACCTGGGCACGGCCTATCAGGTGGTCGACGACCTGCTGGGAGTGTTCGGCGACCCGGGCGAGACGGGCAAGTCCAACGAGGGCGATCTCCTGCGCGGTGCGCCCACCGTCCTACTGGCGTTCGCCGCCACCACCGACGCGTGGCCCCGCATCGACGCCGCGCTCGGGGGCCACGGCCACGGAGACCCCGACCCGGATACCGCGCGTGATCTCCTGTACGAGTGCGGGGCCCGGGACCACGCGCAGCGGGTCGCCGAGGATCTGGTCGCCGCGGCCCGCACCGCGCTGGACCGTCCGACCATCCCGGCCGCGATCCGGGCCGCCCTCGCACCCCACCTGGCCGCCGCCCTGGAGAGGACCCGATGACCCCGACGAACCCGCACGCGGAGTTCACCGAGGCCGCGCGGGCGTGCGCGCAGGTGCTGCTGCGCCGCTACTCCACGTCCTTCGCCCTGGCCTGCCGACTGTTGTCGCCGGCCACCCGGCCGCATGTCGCCGCGATCTACGCGTGGGCGAGGGTCGCCGACGAGGTCGTCGACGGCGCGATGGACGACCCGGCCGCCGCGCGCGAGCTCATCGCCGAGGCACGCCGCCGCACCCACCGCGCGATCGAGCAGGGGCTGGACCCGGACCCCGTCACCCACGCCTTCGCCGACACCGCACGCCGGTTCGGGATCGGCGCGCGCCTGGTGGACCCGTTCTACGACTCGATGGAGGCGGACCTGGACGTCACCGTGCACAGCGACGAGTCGCTGCGCCGGTACATCCACGGGTCGGCGGAGGTGATCGGGGAGATGTGCCTGCGGACGTTCGCGGGTGGCGGATCGGGCGACGACGACGAGCTCGCAGCCGGTGCACGAGCACTGGGATCGGCGTTCCAGAAGGTCAATTTCCTCCGGGACGTCCGTGAGGATTCCGGAGAGCTCGGCCGCAACTATCTGCCCGGTCGGGATCCGCTCGCACTGACCGACCGCGATGTCCGGGAGTTGGCGGACGACGTGGACGTCGACCTGCGGCTGGCCCGCATCGCGATCGACCGGATCCCCGGCCGGGACCGCCTCGCGGTGTTGGCCGCGCACGATCTGTTCGCGGAGCTCAACGAGCGGCTGCGCGCCGCGGGCGCCGCCGGAGTGAGCTCCGGACGGGTCCGCGTGCCCGACGCGGTGAAGCTGAAGATCATCGCCCGCGCCGCGGCCACCGGTCGCCGGGTCTCCCAACGGTCGGGGGAGTCCCGATGAGTGGTGAGTTCGAGCGGCTGCGACTGCGGCTGCGTCGGGGTCGACCCGTCGCCCCCGACGGTCCTGTCGTGGTGGTGGGCGGCGGTATCGCCGGGCTGGCCACTGCCGCGCTACTCGCCCGGGAGGGCCGTGACGTCACGCTCGTCGAGGCCACCGAGGAGGTCGGCGGCCGGGCGGGTAGCTGGTCGTCCGGAGGGTTCCGCTTCGACACGGGCCCGTCGTGGTTCCTCATGCCGGAGGTGTTCGACCACTTCTTCCGA
The DNA here is from genome assembly GCF_053615975.1 of Dietzia sp. NPDC055877. Lineage (NCBI taxonomy): Bacteria > Bacillati > Actinomycetota > Actinomycetes > Mycobacteriales > Dietziaceae > Dietzia > Dietzia sp. NPDC055877. The sequence goes on from NZ_JBSHCV010000002.1 coordinate 188,889, forward strand.
CTCTGCGGCACCTCGTCCGCCGAGCAGCTCGACCTGGTCCGCCTGGACCCCGGCTACCGCGTGTACTTCGAGAACCAGTCCGAGCCGGTCGACGTCCGCTCGGACCGGGCCGCCTCCACCGCGCTGTTCGAGTCTCTCGAGCCGGGGGCCGGCGCGGCCCTGGAGAAGTATCTCGACTCGGCCCGCATGACCTACGATCTCGCACTGCGGCGGTTCCTCTACACGAACTTCACCTCGTACCCGGCCCTGGTGCGGCGGGAGGTCGTGGCCCGCGCGGGGACGCTGCTCGCGCGGCTCGCCCAGCCGCTGCAGTCGTACGTGGCCCGCCGCTTCCGGGACCGCCGCATCCAGCAGATCCTCGGCTACCCGGCGGTGTTCCTGGGCTCCTCGCCGTACCTCGCGCCGTCGATCTATCACCTCATGAGTCACCTCGACCTGGCCGACGGGGTGCTCTACCCGCGCGGCGGTTTCGCCGAGCTCATCGCGGCCGTCCGGAGGGTGGCCGAGCAGCAGGGCGTGCGCATCCACACCGGCACCGAGGCGATCGCCCTCACGGTCTCCGACCCCGGCCCGGAAAGGCCCTCCGTGACGGGGGTCCGGGTACGTGACCGGGCAGGAGCCGAGCGGACGCTGCCGGCCGGCCTCGTCGTCGGCGCCGCGGACCTGCACCACCTCGAGACCCGGTGGCTGCCGGACCACCTCCGCACCTACCCGCAGTCCTACTGGGACCGGCGTATGCCGGGGCCCGGTGCGTTGCTCGTGCTGCTCGGCGTGCGCGGCGAGCTGCCGCAGCTGGCGCACCACACGCTGTTGTTCACCGAGCGCTGGGAGGAGGGGTTCGACGCCATCTTCGGTGACGAGCCGCACATCCCCGATCCCGCCTCCCTCTACGTCTGTAGGCCGAGCGCGACCGACACCGACCCGAATGCCGGGATCGCGCCGGAGGGTCACGAGAACCTCTTCGTCCTGGTGCCGATCCCCGCCGACCCCGCGTCGGGGCGTGGCGGTGTCGACGGTGCCGGTGACGCGACGATCGAGGCGGCCGCCGACCAGGCGATCGCGCAGATCGCCGACTGGACCGGCATCCCGGACCTCGCCGAGCGGATCGTCGTACGCCGCACCATCGCGCCGGCCGATCTCGAGGCGGATCTGGGCGCCTGGCGCGGTACCGCACTCGGCCCGGCACATACCCTGGCGCAGAGCGCGTTCTTCCGCACCCGCAACGTCAGCAGGCACGTCGACGGGCTGTTCTACGCGGGCGCCTCGACCATTCCGGGGATCGGGCTGCCGATGTGCCTCATCAGTGCGGAGTTGGTGCTCAAGCACGTGCGCGGCGACACCGGCACCGCCCCGGTGGCCGAGCCGGGCGGAGGCACGGTGTTCAGCGGGTGATCGGGCTGGCGTACCTGGCTGTCCAGGCCCTCTCGTTCGCGGGGATCCTCGTGATCGACCACCGCTGGCGTCTCGCCGCATTCCGCGCCCCGGCCGCCACCGCGCTGGCCGTCACCGCCGCAGTGGCGTTGTTCCTGACCTGGGACGTACTCGGCGTGCGCAGCGGTGTGTTCTTCCGCGGCACGACCGACTTCATGACCGGACTGCTCATCGCGCCGGAGATCCCTGTCGAAGAGGTGGTGTTCCTGGCGTTCCTGTCGTACCTGGCGCTGGTCTGTGCGACCGGGGTGACGGCCGCGGCCGAGCACCTCCGCGCACGGCGGACAGGGAACGACCCGGCCCGTACCGACGAAACGGGGGAGCACCCGTGACCGGTATCTACACGACCATCAACCTCACCATGTCGATCCCGGTGCTCGGCGCCGCGGCGATCGCCCTGTGGCGACTGCGCGGGGCCGAGCGACGGCGGTGGTTGCTCGGCGTCGGCGGCTCGCTGGTGGTGCTGCTCGTCCTCACCGCGATCTTCGACAATCTCATGATCGCCGCCGGTTTCGTGGCCTACGACGACGCGCTCACCAGCGGTCTGCGCCTCGGGCTGGCGCCGATCGAGGACTTCTCGTATGCGATCGCCGCCGCCGTGTTCGTGCCCTCGGTGTGGTCCGTACTCACGGCGCGGACGCCGGCGGCCGTGGCCGACGAACACACCTCTCCGCAGGACTCCGCGGCAGGCGTTCCGGACAGCGTTCGGGACAGCGTTCCGGATAGGCCGGCGCCGCCCGCACTGCTGACCACGCTGTTCTGGTCATCGCGTCCGGTGTCGTGGGTGAACACCGCCGCCCCGTTCGCGCTGGCCTACCTCCTGGCCACCGGCGGATTCGACCTCGTGGGGGTGATCGGCACGGTCTTCTTCCTGGTGCCGTACAACCTCGCGATGTACGGGATCAACGACGTCTTCGACTACGAGTCCGACCTACGCAATCCGCGCAAGGGCGGGGTCGAGGGCGCCGTGCTCGACCGGTCGCGGCACACGGCGACGCTCGTGGCCTCGGCCGTGACGACGGTGCCGTTCCTGGTCTACCTGGTCCTGGTGGGTTCGGCGGAATCATCACTGTGGCTGGCGGCCAGCATGTTCGCCGTGATCGCCTACAGCGCCAGAGGAATGCGGTTCAAGGAAGTCCCGTTCCTGGACTCGATCACATCCGCATTCCACTTCGTCTCCCCGGCCATCATCGGGTGGACGATCGCCGGGGCCGAACTCACCGCGGGGGTGTGGGCGTGCCTGGTCGCGTTCATGCTGTGGGGCGCGGCGTCCCAGGCGTTCGGGGCCGTGCAGGATGTGCGTTTCGACCGCGAAGCCGACCTCAAGTCGGTCGCGACCGTGCTCGGGGCGCGGAGCACCGTCTGGTTCGCGCTGGCCTGTTACGTCGCCGCCGTCCTGGTGTTGCTGATCTGCGCGCCGTGGCCCGCGTCGGGTGCGGCGTTCGCGATCCTGCCGTACCTGGCGACGGTCGCCGCCTACCTACGGGTCGACGATTCGACCGCCGAGGCGACCAATGAGGGCTGGAAGCGCTTCCTCGTGCTCAACATGCTGGCCGGCTTCTGCGTGACCCAACTCGTCCTCTGGTCGGTTCTCGTCTGGGCCTGACCGCCGCCTCGCCGCCCGGCCCTTCCGCTCGGCCCGGACCGTGCACGTCTCTCAGCGCCGGGCGCGCTCCAGCCACCGCTGCGAGGGTGGGCTCGTGCGCCAGTTACGGAAGATCGTCCGGAACGCGCGGGAGAACCGTCTCCGCATGGCGGCCGGGTCGTCGAAGGGGCGCGCGGAGATCCCGACGCTCAGCGAGCGGTCCACGACCACGCGGTCGGCGGCGCCGAACTGGAACGACAGGTCGATGTCGTCGTGGAGTTCGGGGTCAGTCCGGTCGACACCATCGCGCGCCCGATCCCACGCACTGCGGCGCATCGCCAGGTTGGAACCGAACAGCACCGGGTGGGCCATCGCCGCGCCGACCGACAGGAAGAAGGCGTCCATGTAGAGCACCCGGGCCGCCGCAGCGCGCCATCCTTCGAGCCCGATGAACTCGCCGGGCCCGGAGAGTGCCGAAAGCGCCGCGTCCGTCTCAAAGGCCGTCTCGATCCGGGCGAGCCAGTCGGGGCCGGGGCGAGAGTCCGCGTCCAGCCGGGCGATCACATCGCCTGTTGCCGAGTCGTAGCCGGCCGCCGCCGCAGCCGGGATGCCCCTGACGGGCTCCTCGATCACCCGCGCGCCCGCGGCGAGGGCGACGGCCGCGCTGTCGTCGGAGCAGCCGTTGTCGACCACGACGATCTCGTCGGCCGGTCGTGACTGCCCGAGCAGTGCGGCGAGGCATCCGCGGAGTTCATCGACGTCGTCCAGGACGGGAACGACCACGGAGATGCGCATGCGAGCATTCTGCCACCCCCGACGGCGAGCAGCCGCCGCTCAGATCGGGGTAGGCCACCGTTGACCAGCCGATTTGTGTGCGCTCGAAGCCTGTGTGTAATCTGCTAAAGGCTTACGCACCGAGCCGAGGACGGACAGTCCGAGACTCGATGTGGCCCGCCCCCTTAGCTCAGTCGGCAGAGCGTTTCCATGGTAAGGAAAAGGTCGTCGGTTCGATTCCGACAGGGGGCTCGCACTGTGCGGGCGGCGCGATCGTCCGACTAGCAGAGCATGCCGGTGTAGCTCAGCTGGTTAGAGCGCACGACTCATAATCGTGAGGTCGGGGGATCGAGTCCCCCCACCGGTACTCCTGACGAAAGCCGTCCACGGATCCGTGGACGGCTTTCGTCTTCTCAGGCGCGGGCCCTTACCCCTTCAGCCCTCAGGGGTTGCGGAAATCGGGCGGCCGGTCACACCCCGAACGTCGAGCGCGGGTACATGGCCTCGACATCGGTGATCACGTTCACCAGGTACGGAACCCCGCTGGCGAACGCGCGGTCCAGGGCCGGGCCGATCTGCGCCGGATCGGTCACCATCTCGCCGGCCCCGCCGAGGGCGCGGACCACCTCGTCGTAGCGGGTTCCCGGGGCGAGGTCGGCGATCACGTCGTAGCCGTACAGCATCTGCATCGGACCCTTCTCCAGGCCCCACGCACCGTTGTTCCCCATCACCATCACCACGGGCAGATTGTGCCGCACGAGCGTGTCCACGTCGATGAGGGAGAAGCCGGCGGCGCCGTCGCCGAGCAGGAGCACCACCTGGCTCGACGGGCGGGCGATGCGGGCCGCGATCGCCGCACCCAGCCCCGCGCCGAGGCAGCCGAAGGGCCCGGGGTCGAGCCAGTTGCCGGGCCGGGCGGGCTCGATGAACTTGCCGGCGTAGGACACGAAGTCCCCGCCGTCGCCGATCACCACCGCGTCCTCGGCCAGTCGCGGGAGCAGCTCGCCGTAGATCCGCCCCGGGTGGATCGGGTCCGCGCTCGCGGAGAACAGCTCCAGATCGGCGGCGTGGGTGGCGTCCGCCTTCTCCCGCAGCGAGGCCGTCCAGCTGCTCCGGTCGGGTCGCGTGGGGCGCTTCTCGACCGCCGCCAGCATCGCGTCGAAGATCCGGCCCAGGTCTCCGGCGGTCGCCACGGCCGGGGAGGCGTGGTGGCTGAGCTGGCTCTCGGAGTCCGCGATGTGGATCACGGTCGCGGGCGTCGCGTCGTCCTTGCCGCCGAACACCCCGTACCCGAGCCGGAAATCGAGCGGTGTCCCCACCACGATCACCAGATCGGCGGTGCCGAACGCCAGGCCGCGGGCCTTGGTCACCAGCAGCGGATGCCCCGCGGGCAGGATCCCGCGGCCCATGCCGTTGGGGATCGTCGGCAACCCGAGCGTCTCCACGCAGCGCAGCGCCGCCTCCTCGGCGCCGTCGGCCCACACGTCCGAGCCGATCACCACCACGGGCCGCTCGGCGCCCACGATCAGGTCGGCGATCCGGTCGACGGCGTCGGTGTCGGGGGAGCGGTCGGGCGCGGCGGCGGGGGAGCCGTCGTCGGCCGGGCCCGGGCCGGGCCGCACCGACTCGCTGCGATCGAAGAAGTGGTCCATGTGCACGTCGAGGAACGCCGGACCGCGGTGGGCGGTGCCCGCGGCGGTGAACGCGCGATGGGTGGCGGGGGCGATGTCGGCGGTGTCTCGGGCGGTCTCCGCTGACACGGTCACGGACTGCACGACCGGCACGTGGTCGAACTCCTGCAGACTGCCGGTGCCCCACCGCGCCGCCGGGGCCCGCCCGCCGATCATGACCATCGGAGCTCCCGAGAACGTCGCCTGCGCCAACGCGCTGACCCCGTTGGTGACGCCCGGACCGGCGGTCAACACCGCCAGGCCGGGGGAGCGGGTGAGTTTGCCGGTCGCCTCGGCCGCGAACGCCGCCGTCTGCTCGTGCCGCACGTCCAGGAGCGAGACGCCGTGGTCCTCTTTCTCGGCCGCGTCGTACATCGGGAAGACGTGAGCGCCGGACAGGGTGAACACGGTCCGCACCCCGTGCGCGGCGGCCACGGCCGTGGCGTGCGAGCCACCGTGCCCCTCGACGGGGGACGGCCCCGTTCCGGTGTCCCGGCGGCTCTGGTCGGTCGGACTGTTCTGGCGCACGGCTCTCTCCCTGGTCGACTCCCCTCCACCGTAGGAGTTGAGGGGTGCGACATTCAGGGCTTCGGCGTATGCGGTGTCCGCAGGGCGACGACCACCGGGATCACGATGAGCACCACCCCGATCGCCTGCAGCCCCGGGGAATCATCGGCCTCACCGAGGATCAGCCCGGCGATCCCGAGACCGATCACCGTGAGAAGGCCGATGAGGATCACCACGAAACGCGCTGCCGCCTTCATCGACCGACCTCGTTGTCGTCGTCGTTGTCGTCGTTCTGGTCTTCCTCGACCCACTCGAGCAGGTCTCCGGGTTGGCAGTCGAGCACCCGACACATGGCGTCGAGCGTGCTGAAGCGCACCGCCTTGGCCCGCCCGTTCTTGAGGACGGAGACGTTGGCCGGCGTCAGGCCCACCCGCTCCGCGAACTCGCCGACGCTCATCTTGCGCCGGGCCAGCTCAACGTCGATTCGCACCACGATGGGCATCAGATCACCGCGTCCATATCCGTACGCAGCCCGGTCGCCTGCCGCAGTAGCGCACGCATCACGACCATCAGCAACGCGGCCACCGCGATGATCGTCACCATCAGCAGGAGTAGGAGCGGCAGCCCGGGGTCGTCGGCGGTGAACCCCACCACCAGGAACACCCCGGCCAGCACCAGCCAGGCGGCGACGATCGCACCGAGGATCACGTCCACCCATTTCAACGAGGCCACCGTGAAGATCCGGTCGGCCACCACCATCCCGAGCAGCCTCCACGTCGCGACGATCACCACCTGGATGCACAGCACCCAGAAGACCGTCACGGCCGTCAGCGGCCAGCGCAGATGTGCGCTCTCAGGGTGCTCCGCGGCCATGTGGGCGAACTGGCCGGGCAGCGACATGGTCTGGAACACCAGCAGGATCGCGAACAGCAGGACCAGGAGCGCCCTAAGCGGTAGGACCGCACGAATGACGATGTTCATGCAATGAGTATCGCTAAATACCTATCGAAAGTCAATAGGGGCACCCGGTTCGGAGAATCGGACGTGGTCGGGCCGCCGGCCGGGCGGTCATAAGGAAAAAGTTGTGCCGGGCCCACCCATCCGGCAGTCCATCCGTCGCGAAGCCCGAGAACCCCGACGGAAAGGATCCTCCGTGAACCACCCCATCATCGACCGCCTGCACGGCGACGACCGTGTGCAACTCTTCGAGGCCATCACCGCGGCCGGCCAGAGCCCGTACTTCGCCGCGTCGCAGTCCGGCTGCGGCACCGTGACCACCTACGACGGCACCGAGCGGATCATGCTCGGGTCGAACAACTACCTGGGTCTGGCCCAGCATCCCGAGGTCGTCGAGGCGGCGGTCCGCGCGGTCCGGGAATTCGGCGCGGCCAGTACCGGAAGTCGCCTGCTCAACGGCACCATGGAGCTGCACGAGGAGTTCGAGGACGAGATCACCCGCTGGTTCGGCACCGAGCAGAGCCTGAGCTTCTCGACCGGCTACCAGACCAACCTCGGGACGCTGGCCGCCCTGTTGGGTCCCGACGACGCGGTGGTGGTGGACCAGTTCGCCCACGCCTCGATCCACGACGGCATCCGGATGTCCCGCGCGACGCCCCACGTGTTCGCCCACAACGACCTCGGATCACTCGACAAGGCCCTGGTCGCGGCCCGCAGGTCGGGGGCCGACCAGATCCTGGTGGTCGTGGATTCGCTGTACTCGATGGAGGGCAGCCTGGCCCCGGTCCCGCAGATCGCGGCGTCGGCGCGCGAGCACGGCGCGGCACTGATGGTCGACGAGGCCCACGCCCTCGGTCTCTACGGACAGAACCGTCGCGGCTGGGCAGAGGAATGTGAGTGCTCGGCCGACGTGGACGTGACCATGTCGTCGCTGTCCAAGGCCACCGCCTCCATCGGCGGCTTCATCACGGGCAGCCGCGAGCTGATCGCCGGGTTGCGGGTCAGTGCGCGACCGATGTTGTTCTCCACCGCGGCCGTGCCCGCGACGGTTGCCGGCGTGCTGGCGGCCGTGCGGATCATCCGCAGTGACGAGGGCGCACGTCGCGTGGAGGCTCTGCGGCACAAGGCCACGGGACTGCGTGCGGAACTCGAGCGCCGCGGCCACGAGTGCGGCTCGGGGCACGCCGGCGCCGACTGGTCGCCGATCGTGCCGGTACACGTGGGCGACGACATGTTGGCGTTCGAGGCATGGAACCGACTGATGGCGCGCGGCGTGTACACCGGCACCGCGGTCAGCCCGGCCGTCCCCGCGTCGGGCGCGATCCTGAGGGTGTGCGTGACCTCTGAGCACACCGAGGAGCAGCTGGCGCACGCCGCCGAGGCGATCGACGGCGTGCTCGCGGAACTCGTCGGGGCGCCGGCCTGATGCGGGTCGTGCTGACCGGTGCCTCCGGCGACTTCGGCACGGCGATCCTGCGACGGCTGATCACCGAGAGCCGGGTCGATTCGATAGTCGCGATCTCACGCTCGCCGCTGCGGGTGTCCGACCCGCGTATCGAGACGGTGGCGCTGGACCTGGCCACCGACCCCGTCGACCGGGTCATGGCCGGCGCCGACGCGGTGATCCACTGCGCGTTCGTCGTGGAGGAGCCCAGGGACAAGGCCGCGGCCCGCCGGGTCAACGTGGACGGCTCCGCCCGGATCCTCCGCGCGGCCGACGCGGCCGGGGCCGCGATCTGCGTGATGACCTCCAGCGTCAACGCCTACGGGCCCCGCGGTGGGCCCGAGGTCCTGGACGAATCGGCCCCGATCGGTGCGGGGCCCGAGCACTACTACCTGCACCACAAGGCCCTGGTCGAGGAGGACATCCGCCGCTGGCGCCACACGAGTGGTGGCCGGATGGCCGTGGCCGTCCTGCGCCCCACCTACATCGTGGGCCCGGACATGGACAACTCCGGACTGGCGTCGATGCGGGCCCGGGTCGTCGCCTACCCGACACCGTGGCGCTCGTACTACCAGTTCCTCCACCAGGACGATCTGGCCGACGCGTACGTCCGGGTGATCCGCGACCGGGTGGACGGCGAGTTCAACGTGGGAGCCGAGGACGCGGTCACCGTCGCGCAGATGTGCCGCTGGAACCGCTCGCTGTGCGTGCCCCTGCCGCTCGGACTCGCCGGCCGCCTGGCGGACCTGGGCTACCGACTCCGACTGCTGCCCTACTCGTCCCACTGGGTGACGCCCGGTGAACCCGTCACGACGTCCCGGCGCCTGCGCCACGCCACCGGCTGGAGACCGGCACGGACGAGCGCCGAGGCCGCCCGACTCATGCTCGCGGGCGGCTGACCGCCACCGAGCCCCGGCCGCAGGCGGTCTCGATCGGCCGGCGACGCCGATCAGCTCTGATCGCCACCCAACGAAAGGAACCCCATGACCCTGACCACCGAGTACGCCGTTCTGGACCACTACGCGCCGGGCCTGCGGGAACGACTGTCCACCGCGGGCCTGATGGCCAATGAGAGCCCCGATTCCAGCGCGATCGCCGAGTGGGCCGCCACCGATGCCACCGGGCTGATCGTTCCCGCCGAACTGGCAGGCCGTGGCGCAACAGCAGTAGAGGCGGTCCGGTTCCAGACCGCGGTCGGCGCACTGGCCCCGTCGCTGGCGGCGGCGACGACCATGCATCACCTGTCCTGCGCCACCCTCTTCGAGGCCGCCGAGGACGCGACGCCGGACGAGCGCGAGCTCATCCGCTCCCTGGTTGAGCAGCGCACCGTGATGGCGTCCGGGTTCTCCGAGGGCAAGCCCGGCGGGTCCGTGTTCCGTCCCACGATGACCGCGCGCAGGGAGGGCGACGACTACGTGCTCTCCGGTCGCAAGATGCCCTGCAGTCTGTCCCGGTCCATGTCGCTGCTCGTGGCCAGCGCTCTGGTCGACGACTCCGAGCGGGCTGTCGTCCTGGTGTTCAACGGCTCCGACGGCCTGACCCGCGAGGACTTCTGGAAGGCGCCCGTCCTGGCCGCGGCCGAGAGCGACGCGCTGGTGCTGGACGAGGTGCGGGTCGAGTCCGACATGGTGTTCCTCACCTCGGAGAACGACCCCGACGACGTCCATGAGATGACCGGCTACCTGTGGTTCGGACTGCTCATCAGCGCCGGCTACCTCGGCGTGGCCGCACGCCTGGTGGAAGCCCTCGCGGCCAGGGACACGGTGGACCCGAAGCTGTTCGCGACCGTGCTGGCCGAGGTGGAGACGATGCGCACCGCGCTGCTGGCCGTGGCGGCCGCGTTCGACTCCGGCGAGCGCGGGGGTGATCTGTCCGCCCGCCTCGCGCTGGTCCGTTGGTCGATGCGCGAGGCCCTGGTCCGCGTCCAGTCCGGGGTCCGCGAGGCCGTGGGCGGGTTCGCCTATATGCAGGATCCCGAGCTGGCGTACGCCTTCGAGGCCGTCCAGGTGTTCGGCTACCACCCGCCGTCGCGGCGTGAGACCGCCGACAAGCTCCTCGCGTGGGCGCAGGGCGAGGACTTCCGATACGTGTGACTCCGATACGTGTGACCCGGCCTCGGGCCGGTGGTAGGCCGGGCCGGCGGCGGGCCGGGGGCGGCGGCCACCGGGCGGGACCGGCGGGACGGGCACCGATGCTCGGGTAGCGTCGCCGGGTGTGAGCACAGATAACGCTGATGACCCCGTCGTCGTCGTCGGGGATCCCGTCACGGTCACCGACGCGGTGGTCGCGCGCTTCGCCGAGGCGGTCTCCGCACCGCCCGGACAGCTTCCGGCGACCCTCGCCGCCGCGCTGACCGCCCCGGTCCAGCGCGCAGTGATGGACCACCCCGCGCTGCGCATCGACCTCTCGCGCACCCTCCACACCGCGCAATCCAGCGAGCACCACCGACCGATCCGGGTCGGCGACGTCCTCACCGCCACCGCGACGGTCACCGGCGTGCGATCGGCGCGCGGCGGGCGGATGATCGGCTTCGACACCGTCCTGCGCGACGCCCGCGGCGCGGCCGTCCAGACCCTGACCAGTGCACTGCTCACCGCGGAGGTGGAGGGATGACGACGCCGCACGACCCGACGACGACCCCGACGACGACCCCGCCCGTCGCCCCGTCCGTCGGCGACGCGTTGCCTTCCCGCGACGTGGAGATCACCCGTGCCGACCTGCGTCGCTACGCCGAGGCCTCGGGCGACCACAACCCGATCCACCTCGAGGACGGGGCGGCGCAGGCGCTCGGCCTGCCCGGCGTGGTGGCGCACGGGATGCTCACCTCCGCGCTGGCGATCGGGGTCGTGGCCGGGTGGGCCGGGGGAGCGGACCGCGTCCTGGCCACATCGATCCGGTTCGCCGGGCCCGTGGTGGTGCCGGCCGAGGAGCCCGCGGTGCTGCAGGTGTCCGGCACGGTGCGCAGAGTGGCCGAGGACGGGGCGAGCGCCGACGTCGCGCTGGCGGTGACGTGTGGCGGCGCGAAGGTGTTCGGCAAGGCGATCGTCACGGTCGCGGTGGGGGTGTGATTTCGGCGGACGGCCGCCGCTGTCGTACAGTGGGACGCCCGACCGAACGCGGTCGCGGACCACGCTGCCCGAGGCAGTAGCCGACACTGTAGAGTCGAGGCGTTCGTGCGGACCGCAGACGCGGAAGGCACGGGTGGCCGGGAGACCGGCCGAAGGGGCGTAGCTCAATTGGCAGAGCAGCGGTCTCCAAAACCGCAGGTTGCAGGTTCAAGTCCTGTCGCCCCTGCACTTCCCCGCAAGCCAGACGACCCGGAGGTAGGCGCGTGAGCAAGGATCGCGACGACGACGTCGACACCAGCGGCGCCCGCGACTCCGATGCCGCCGTCCCCACCGGGAAGGCCGGTCGTGGCGACACGACCGTCGCGAGCCGCGTCCGGACCGATGCGGACAAGCCGGAGGACACGCGGGCATCCCGCGCCAATCCGTTCCAGTACATCGCGCAGGTGGCCGAGGAACTGCGTAAGGTCATCTGGCCCACGCGCAATCAGATGGTCACCTACACCATCGTGGTGTTCCTGTTCCTCATCTTCATGACGGCGCTGGTCTCCGGCGTCGACTTCGGTGCGGGCAAGCTCGTCGAGCTCGTCTTCGACCGCTGACGACCCGCCGCACCAGGTCCGGGGCGAGAACCGGACCGACGAAACTCGAGAGGACCGCATTTCCGTGAGCGACATCGACCAGAGCCCTGAGGCCGACGGCGTCGAGGAGACCCCCGCTGCCGCCGAGCAGGCCGAGATCGAGGCCGACGCGGTGCTCGGTGACACGGGTGCGGATCCGTCGGACGCCGAGGTCCCCCCGGCTGCCGACGACGAGACCGCCGGTGACGACGCGATCGACGAGACCGCCGGTGACGAGGGGATCGTCGAGGAGATCGTCGACGGCGACGAGGCTGACCTCGAGGGCGGCGACGAGGCCGAGGCGGAGGCTCCTGCCGAGCCGGCCGCGCCGACGATCGACCCGATCATCGCGTTCAAGCGCCAGCTGCGGAAGCTGCCCGGTGACTGGTTCGTCATCCACTCTTACGCCGGGTACGAGAACAAGGTGAAGGCCAACCTCGAGACCCGCGCCGTCACCCTCGGCGCCGAGGACAAGATCTTCCAGGTCGAGGTCCCGATCGAGGAGTACACCGAGGTCAAGAACGGTCAGAAGAAGACCGCCAACCGCAAGGTCCTGCCCGGCTACGTGCTGGTGCGCATGGAGCTCGACGACGAGTCGTGGGGCGTCGTGCGCAACACCCCCGGTGTGACCGGCTTCGTCAGCGCGACCGGTGGTGCCACGGGCGCCCCGACCCCGCTGTCGCTGAGCGACGTCGCCAAGTTCCTGGCCCCCAAGCCGGAGAAGAAGGCCGCCGCCGGCGCCGCCGAGGGCGAGGGCGGTCTGGTCGCACCGGCCATCGAGGTCGAGTTCGAGGTCGGCGAGTCCGTCACCGTCATGGACGGTCCGTTCGCCACCCTCCCCGCGAGCATCTCCGAGGTCGACCCGGCCGCGCAGAAGCTCAAGGTGCTGGTGTCGATCTTCGGGCGCGAGACCCCGGTCGAGCTCGGTTTCAACCAGGTCGAGAAGATCGACTGACGCCCACGGGCTTGTCGGCGAACCCGCCCCGCGCAGCACGCGCCGGGCGGGTTCGCCGTTTCCGGGGCCGGGTGCCGATTGGGTGTTGGGGCCTGATTGGACGTAGACTCTCTCAGGTTGCGCCTGTATTCCCGCATGCCCGCCAGGTGGCTGGACGTCGCGGGGGAGGCGCACACGACAGTCGGTCCCCCGCGTGTACAGCGCGGCACCGAGATCCAGTCGAAGAATCAGGAAGACGATGCCTCCGAAGAAGAAGAAGGTCTCAGGGCTCATCAAGCTCCAGATCCAGGCCGGCGCTGCAAACCCGGCCCCGCCGGTCGGCCCGGCTCTGGGTGCCCATGGTGTCAACATCATGGAGTTCTGCAAGGCCTACAACGCAGCAACCGAGAACCAGCGCGGGAACGTCGTGCCGGTCGAGATCACGGTCTACGAGGACCGGTCGTTCGACTTCAAGCTGAAGACGCCCCCGGCCGCCAAGCTCCTGCTCAAGGCCGCCGGCCTGCAGAAGGGCTCCGGCACCCCGCACTCCGACAAGGTCGGCAAGGTCTCCATGGACCAGGTCCGCGAGATCGCGCAGACCAAGATGGAGGACCTCAACGCCAACGACATCGACCAGGCGGCCAAGATCGTCGCCGGCACCGCCCGTTCCATGGGCATCACGGTCGACGGCTGACCTCCACCCCGATAGCACCTGTGGAAGGGCAGCTCAGGCCCGCACCACACCCAACCGCTGCGCAATAGGCGTGGCAGGAATGGAACTGAAATGAGCAAGAACAGCAAGGCCTTCAAGGCCGCCGCTGAGAAGGTCGACCGCACCAAGCTGTACTCGCCTCTGGATGCCCTGGCCCTGGCCAAGGACACCTCCTCGACGAAGATGGATGCCACCGTCGAGGTCGCCATGCGACTTGGCGTCGACTCCCGCAAGGCGGACCAGATGGTCCGCGGCACCGTGAACCTTCCGAACGGTACCGGTAAGACCGCCCGCGTCATCGTCTTCGCCGCGGGCGAGAAGGCGACCGAGGCCGAGGCCGCCGGTGCCGACGCCGTGGGCTCCGAGGAGCTCATCGAGAAGATCCAGGGCGGCTGGCTCGACTTCGACGCCGCGATCGCCACCCCGGACCAGATGGCCAAGGTCGGCCGTGTGGCCCGCGTGCTCGGCCCGCGCGGCCTCATGCCGAACCCCAAGACCGGCACCGTCACCATGGACGTGACCAAGGCCGTGTCCGACATCAAGGGCGGCAAGGTCACCTTCCGCACCGACAAGGCCAATAACCTGCACTTCATCGTGGGTAAGGCGTCGTTCTCAACCGAGCAGCTCACGGAGAACTACCAGGCCGCGATCGACGAGGTCATGCGTCTCAAGCCGTCCTCCTCGAAGGGCCGCTACCTGCAGAAGATCACCATCTCCACCACGACCGGCCCCGGCATCCCGGTCGACACCTCCGCCGTGTCCAAGCTGCTCGAGGGCGGCTCCGGAGACGAGTGAGCTGATCCTCGACTGAGGTGAGCCCCGGCAGGGGCGAGGGCCCCGCGACCAGAATCCGGTCGCGGGGCCTACTCGCATTTCCGCTTCCTCGCAGACGGATACGGGAGGATGTCCTCATGACCACTTCGCCGAACAGCTCGCTCGCCGGGTCGTCCCCGACCGCGCACCCCGTCGCGGTGCGGGATGTGGCCCTGCGGGACGGGCTGCAGCTCACCGAGGGGCGTCTGAGCACCGACTCGAAAATTGAGCTGGTCCGCACCCTCCTCCGGCTCGGAGTGCCGGAGCTGGAGGTGGGGTCGATGGCCCGCCCCGATCTCGTACCGGCGCTGGCCGACACCCTCGAGGTGATCGGCGCGCTGGACGAGGCCGAACGCGACCGCTGCTGGGTCTGGGTGGCCACCCCGGGGCACGTCCGTCGGGCCGCGGACGCCGGCGTGCGCCGCTTCCAGTACTGCCTGTCCGTGACCGACGAGCACAACACCGCGAACATCGGCCGCGACACTGAGACGTCCATGGCCGGACTGCCCGAGGCGCTCGAGGCCGCCGCGGAGGTGGATGGCACGGTCCAGCTGTGCCTGGCCACCACCTTCACGTGCCCGATCACCGGGCAGGTCGACCCGGACCGGGTCCTGGGGCTCGTCGGCGACCCGCGCGGGGCGGGGACGGTCGACGTGGTCCTGGCCGACACCCTCGGCCAGGCGCACCCGCGTCAGGTGTCCGAGCTGGTCGCGGCCGCACAGGAGGCCGCTGGCGACCGCCGGATCGTCTTCCACGGACACGACACCTGGGGGATGGGCGTGGCCAACACGCTGGCCGCCGTCAGCGCGGGCGCCACCATGGTGGATGCGGCCCTCGGCGGACTCGGCGGCTGCCCTTTCGCCCCGGGTGCCTCGGGGAACACGGCCACCGAGGACGTGCTGTTCGCGCTGCGACCCGACTGGCTGGATCCGCAGCGTTTCCACGAGTTGATCGCCGCCGGTGACCGCATGCTCGCCGAGTTGGGGGAGGCCTCGCGGTCGCGGGCCTCGGCGGGAGCGCACGGCAACGGCCGCGAGTTCGCCTGGACCCTGCCGCAGGGACCGCGGGCCCCGGTCGTCAGATGACGCCACGCGCGGCCAGATCGGACATGCGTGTGTCGTCCATCCCGAGCAGGTCGCGGTAGACCGCATCATTGTCGAACCCGGGCTCCGGCGCGCCGCCGCGGCCGACCTGTCCAGGGGTGTCGGTCAGGACCGGCACGACGCCGGGGCCGAGGACGGTGTCGTCCACGCCGGGTACCGCGTGCGGCACCAGCATCCCGCGGGCCCGGAACTGCTCGTCGCGCACCACGTCGGCCACTGTGTTGACCGGACCGGCCACGACGCCCGCACGGTCGAGCGTCTCGCGGATCTGCTCGGCGGTGCGGCCGGCGGCCCAGTCGGCGATGATCTCGTCGATCTCGTCCTGGTGGATGCCGCGCGCCTGATGGTCCACGAACCGGGGATCATCGGCGAGCCCGGGGCGTTCCATCGCCGAGCACAGGCGGCGGAACACGGTGTCCTGGTTGGCGGCGATGATCACCCAGAGGCCGTCCGAGGCCCGGTACAGGTTGGACGGGGCGATCCCCTCGAGCCGGGTGCCGGACGGTCCGCGGACCACCCCGGCCGCGTCGTAGTCGGGGATCACCGACTCCTGGACCGCCAGGCAGGACTCGGTGAGCGCGACGTCCACCACCTGGCCGCGGCCGCTGGTGGCGCGGGCGAGCAGCGCCGCGAGGATGCCCTGCACGGCGAACATTCCGCCCAGGGTGTCGCCGATCGACAACGCCATGCGCGGCGGCGGTTGGTCGGGGAAGCCGTTGAGGTGACGCAGGCCCGACACGCCCTCGGCGACGGAGGCGTATCCGGCGCGCTTCGCCTGCGGACCGGTCTGGCCATACCCCGAGACACGGCCGATCACCAGGCCCGGGTTGATCTCGTGCAGCTCATCAGGTCCCAGACCCCACTTCTCGAGGGTGCCGGGGCGGAAGTTCTCCACCACCACGTCCGCGCGGGACACCAGGTCGCGGAAGATCGCCGCGCCGTCGTCCGAGCGCAGATCGAGCGTGACGGATTCCTTGTTGCGGGCGTGCACCGTCCAGAAGTGTCGGCGCCCGTCCCGCTCGCCCTGCCCCCAGGTGCGCAAGGGGTCGGGGCGGCCGGGGTCCTCGATCTTGATCACGCGGGCGCCCATGTCGCCGAGCAGGCGGCCGGCGAAGGGGCCGGCTATGAGGGTGCCGAGCTCCAGCACGAGTATCCCCGCCAGCGGTCCGGTCCGGTCCTGCGTCGTCGACTCCACGTCCTGCTCCCTCCCCGCCGCGCGCCGCCCGGCTCGTGGCTCCTACATCTCTACTCAGAACCCTAGGTGGACGGTCTCGCCCTCGGCGTGGAGGAGATCCACGATGTGTTGGCGCTTCTCGTGCGCGACGACTGACCTGAGGGGTCAGTTCGGGACGCGGACCATCAACCCCCGGTGCTTGATCCGTGCCGAGAAGCCCGAAACCGTACCGCAGTCCTCCCCGTCGATCTGGAACGACGCCGGCTTCTCGAGGATCCGGGTGTGTACTCGCACGCCCTGCCGGAAGTCCACCGGGGGCGTCCGGCGCTGTTCTCGCTCGTCCGCCGGCGCCCTCGTCCCCGGGAGCGACCGGACCCGGTGTCGGACGGTGTGTTGGGCGAGAACGGCACCGGCCTCGGCCCACTCGAGCACGCCCTTGGCGCGAAGCGCCATCACGTCCAGTTGGCCGTCATCGATCACGGCGGCGGGCAGGAGCACCATCCCACCCTGCAGCATCCCGCAGTTCGCGACGAGGAGCGTCCGCGCCCTCGTCTGCACGAGTGGACCGTCGTCCAGTGAATACTCGACCTTGATCCGGTGGCCGCGCACCAGGGTGTTGGCGAACGCCCCGACGTAGGCGAGCCACCCCACGCGGGCCTTGAGATCGTCGTCGGTGCCGGCGATCATGTCGGCGTCCATGCCGGCGCCGAGCATGACGAGAAAGACATCGTCGTGCGAGGTGCCGTCGCCGTCGGTGTACCGGACCTCGCCCAGATCGATCGGGCGCGTCCGCCCGCCCATGGCCACATGCAGCGCGCGGTCGACGGCGTCGCGAGGGACGTCGAGATTGCGGGCCAACAGGTTGCCGGTACCGAGGGGGACCACGCCCATCGGTACGGAACTGCCGATGAGCCCCCTGGCGACGGAACGCACCGTTCCGTCACCACCGCAGGCGATCACCAGGCCGACGCCCTCCGCCACAGCCGCGGCGGCCTGCCCGGTTCCCGGATCGGCTTCCGTGGTCTCGTGGAACAGGGGATCGGTCCACCCGTGGCGCGCTGCCCGGATCTCGGTGCGTCGACGGATCTCGTCGCCACTGACTTTGATCGGGTTATAGACGACGGCGACACGGGACGGGGATGGGGCCACGGCACCAATCTGTCAGAATCCCGACCGGCCCGCCATTCCGCCGGCCAGGAGATTTGGTCTGTTCCTATGAGTGCCTATACTCTGGAGCAGAAGTTTGAACGCCTGGTCGCCTCGTGCGGCCGGGCAACTGATCAAGTTTCACCGAAGACCGCAGGTCGCCACTCCCGCCGGGGGTGGTCGAAGGGTCCGGGAGCGCCCGGACGGCCCGCGCAGGAGAACACCGGTCAGCGTTGGACGTGTTAGCGAACCCCCGGGTTCGCGGCCATTCCTCCACGCCCCGTGCCCCCTGCGCACGGGGCGTTCGTGTTTCTCTCGGGCGAGACGAAGCAGAAAGGAGGCGAAACATGGCAAAGCCCGCCAAGGTCCAGGCCGTCGCGGAGATCACGGAGCATTTCCAGAACTCCACGACCGCTGTGGTCACCGAGTACCGCGGACTCTCCGTTCCGCAGGTCACCGAGCTGCGTAAGGCGCTGGGTGAAGGTTCCACGTACACCGTGGCCAAGAACACCCTGGTGAAGCGCGCGGCGCAGGAAGCCGGCGTCGAGGGTCTCGACGACCTCCTGTCCGGCCCCACCGCCATCGCGTTCGTCACCGGTGAGGTCGTGGACGCCGCCAAGGCGCTCAAGAACTTCGCCAAGGACAACAAGGCGCTCGTCATCAAGGGCGGTGTCATGGACGGCCAGCCGCTGTCCGCCACCGACTTCGAGAAGATCGCCGAGCTCGAGTCCCGCGAGGTCCTGCTCGCGAAGCTCGCTGGTGCGCTCAAGGGCAACCAGACGAAGGCCGCCGGCCTGTTCAACGCGCCCGCCTCGCAGCTGGCGCGTCTGTTCGGCGCCCTCCAGGACAAGAAGAACTGACCTACCCCACATGCTTCCGGGCCGCATGACGGCGCCGGGACACAACGAAAGGACGCCACCATGGCGAAGCTCAGCAACGACGAGCTCCTTGATGCCTTCAAGGAGATGACCCTTCTCGAGCTCTCGGAGTTCGTGAAGCTGTTCGAGGACACCTTCGAGGTCACCGCCGCCGCTCCGGTCGCCGTCGCGGCCGCCGGCGCCCCGGCTGCCGGTGGCGAGGCTGCCGCCGAGCAGGACGAGTTCGACGTCGTCCTCGAGTCGGCCGGCGACAAGAAGATCGGCGTGATCAAGGTCGTTCGCGAGATCGTCTCGGGCCTGGGCCTCAAGGAGGCCAAGGACCTCGTCGAGTCCGCTCCCAAGGCGCTGCTGGAGAAGGTCGACAAGGAGGCCGCCGAGGCCGCCAAGACCAAGCTCGAGGAGGCCGGTGCCTCCGTCTCGCTCAAGTGAGCTGACGCACCACCGCTCGTCCGGGGGCGGTCCGGCATTCGTGCCGGGCCGCCCCTGCGGCATTTCCGGGCGACGGGCGGCAGGGGATCGACCGGGCCCGATCAGGCGCTCCACAGCGTCCGGCAAGCCACCCGGGCGGCGTGCCTTGGCGGCCGTCCACCGGTCTCGCACTACCGGTTCGATCTGATCCCGTAACGGAATCGGTGGGCATGTAACAAAGCAGTTCCTCCGAGCGGTAGTTTACAGTGACCGTGGCCACAAACGTGGGCTGAAGTGAGGAGTGCTGACGTGGGTGTCGAGGTTTCCGTCGAAGGGCTGACCAAGTCGTTCGGTTCGCAGAAGATCTGGGAGGACGTGACGTTCACCCTCCCCGAGGGAGAGGTCAGCGCGCTACTGGGCCCGTCGGGCACCGGTAAGTCCGTGTTCCTCAAGTCGCTGATCGGTCTCCTGCGGCCTGAGCGCGGCAAGATCATCATCGACGGCACGGACATCCTCCAGTGCACCGCCAAGGAGCTCTACGAGGTCCGCAAATTGTTCGGCGTCCTCTTCCAGGACGGTGCGCTGTTCGGCTCGATGGACCTCTACGACAATGTGGCGTTCCCGTTGCGGGAGCACACGCGCAAGTCGGAATCAGAGATCCGGAACATCGTCATGGAGAAGCTGGAGCTCACCGGTCTCACCGGCGCCGAGGGCAAGCTTCCCGGGGAGATCTCCGGCGGTATGCGCAAACGCGCCGGCCTGGCCCGCGCCCTCGTGTTGGACCCGGAGATCATCCTCGTCGACGAGCCCGACTCGGGACTCGACCCGGTGCGTACGACCTACCTCGCACAGCTGCTCATCGACATCAACGCGCAGATCGACGCCACGATCCTCATCGTGACGCACAACATCAACCTCGCCCGTACGGTTCCCGACAACCTCGGGATGCTGTACCGCAAGAACCTCGTCATGTTCGGCCCGCGCGAGGTGCTCCTCACAAGTGAGGAGCCGTCCGTGCGTCAGTTCCTGCGCGGATCCAAACTCGGCCCCATCGGGATGTCCGAGGAGAAGGACGACGCGCAGATGCGTGCGGAGATGGAGCAGGCCGAGGCCGGGCACAACGACGGCTCCCCGGGCGAGGACGAGCTCCGAGGCGTGCCGTCGCAGATGCAGCCGACGCCGGGTAGCCCGGTGCGACAGGGCGAGCTGCGTCGTGAGAAGCGCGTGTCGGAGATGCTCGACACCCTGCCCGCGGGCGCCCAGAACGCCATCCGCGAGGAGTGGGCCGCGCGAGGCCACGGCAACGGCAACACCGCCGGGGCCGTCCCGGCGGGTGCCGTCGCGCCGGCTTCCGGAGGTGACTCCGCCTCCGGAAGCGGCCTGGACGACCATTATGGTTCTGCTGAGAACTGAATCGGCGACGAGTCCGGGGGGAGGGTAGATGGCGGAGGGAGCAACCCAGCAGCCAGGCGAGAAGGCCGGGGTCTCGGCCGCCGAGGTCGGCGGTGGGATCCGGGACGCGGTCGGCGCGGCTGGTTCGGTGTTCCGACTCTTCCTCGAGGTGCTTCGGGGAATCTTCAGAAGGCCGTTCCAGTTCCGTGAGTTCATCGAGCAGTCCTGGTTCATCGCCTCGGTGACCATCCTGCCGTCGGCATTGGTCGCGATCCCGTTCGGTGCGGTCGTGGCGATGCAGACCGGATCGCTGGTCCAGCAGCTGGGTGCGGAGGCCTACACCGGTGCGACCGGTGTCCTCGCCGTCGTCCAGCAGGGCGCGCCCCTGGTGACCTCTCTGCTCATCGCCGGCGCCGCGGGATCCGCGGTCGCCGCCGACCTGGGGGCCCGCAGTATCCGCGAGGAACTCGACGCGATGCGGGTACTGGGAATCGACCCTGTGCAGCGCCTCGTCGTCCCCCGCGTGCTGGGGATGATGCTGGTGGCGGTCCTGCTCAACGGCTTGGTCTCGATCGTCGGGATCTCCGGTGGCTACGTGTTCAACATCCTGCTGCAGGGCGGTACCCCCGGTGCCTACCTCATGTCGTTCGGTGCGCTCGCGCAGTTGCCGGACTTCATCATGTCCTCGTTCAAGGCCCTGGTCTTCGGGCTCATCGCCGGAGTCGTGGCCTCGTACTGCGGCATGAACCCCAAGGGTGGGCCCAAGGGTGTCGGCGATGCCGTGAACCTGGGCGTGGTCCTGACCTTCCTCCTGCTGTTCTTCGCCAATCTCATCCTCACGGCGATGTACCTGCAGATCGTTCCCCCGAAGGGCTCGTAGATGGCGATCCATACCGACGTCGGGCCCACGCGGGCACGACTGCGGGCCATGATCCGTGGCCCCATTGCGTCATTCGACTCGCTGGGCGACCAGCTGGCGTTCCACCTCCGGGCCATCCGCTGGATCCCGCAGACGATCGTGCACTACCGACACGAGGTGCTGCGCCTCATCGCCGAGGTCACGTTCGGAGTGGGCGTGCTGGCGGTCCTCGGCGGCACCATCGGCGTCATCGTCATGATGAGCGGTTTCACCGGCGTGGTGGTCGGCCTGCAGGGCTACGCGGCGCTCGACCAGATCGGCAGCTCCGTCCTCACCGGCTTCCTGTCGGCCTATGTCAACACCCGCGAGGTGGCGCCGGTCGTGGCGGCGCTCGCGCTCTCGGCCACGGTGGGCTGCGGGTTCACCGCCCAGCTCGGTGCCATGCGGATCTCCGAGGAGATCGACGCCCTCGAGGTCATGGCTATCCCGAGTGTCCCGTACCTGGTCACCACCCGGATCATCGCCGGCTTCATCGCGGTGATCCCGCTCTACGTGGTCGGTCTGCTGGCGTCGTATCTGGCCACACGGGGGGTCAACACCCTGATCCAAGGCCAGTCCACAGGCTCATTCGACCACTATTTCCACCTCTTCCTGCCACCAGAAGACGTCATATATTCCTTCATCAAGGTCATCATCTTCGCGTTCGTCCTCGTGATGATCCACTGCTTCTACGGGTTCACCGCCACCGGCGGCCCGGCCGGTGTCGGCGTGGCCGTGGGGCGCGCCGTCCGGACGACGATCGTCGTGGTGGCAATCCTCAACTTCTTCGTCGGACTCGCCCTGTGGGGCACGACCACGACTGTGCGGGTGGCCGGATGAACGAGATGTCCTCGACGAGGAAGCGACTGCTCGCAGCCCTGTTCATCGTCATCGTCATGGCCTTCGTCGCTGTCACCGTCGCCATCTACAACCGGGCGTTCACATCGTCGGACAGCGTCACCATGTACACCGACGACATGGCCTTCGCCCTGCCGAACGACGCGGACGTCAAGGCCCGGGGTGTACTGGTCGGTCGCGTCGCAGGCGTTGAGCTGGAGGGCGACCGGGTGCGCGTCGACATGGAGTTCGACCCGGCCTATATGGATCAGCTGCCCGCGAACATCAGCGGCCGGTTGCTGCCCAAGACGCTGTTCGGCGAGCGCTACGTCTCACTGGCGTTCCCCGAGCAGCCGGTCGGCACGATCGAGGCGGGTGCGACCATCGAGCAGGATTCCCGCGGTAACGCGACCGAGCTCGGTCGCGTCCTCGACGGACTGCTCCCGGTGCTGGAGGCCGTCCCGCCGGAGAAGCTCGCCGGCACGCTCGGTGCCATCAACCAGGCGCTGGCCGGCAGGGGAGACGAGATCGGCGCGGGCCTGGTCGACATCGGACAGGTCTTCGACGGCATCACCCAGGAGATGCCCGCCCTGGAGGCCGGGCTCGAGGACCTGGCGACCTTCTCACAGACCTATTCCGAGGCGCTGCCCGACCTCATCCACGCTCTCGACGCGCTCCGGACCACCGGCGACACGGTGATCCAGCGGCGCACCGACATCGCGGACGGGTTGGAGCGGATCAGCTCGGGCACCGAGGCGGCCACCGGCTTCCTCGCCGACAACCGCGACGACCTCATCGCGCTGACCATCAACTCGCGACGTTCGCTGGAGGCGCTCGCCGAGTACACGCCGGCGCTTCCCTGCACGGCCGAACTGTTCATGACCGCTCTCGAGCGTTCTGACGACATTCTCGGCGTGGGGACCTCGACCCCCGGCATCCGGGTGACCATCGAGGTCGTCAACCCCAAGGGCCGGTACGTCCCCAACCAGGACGAGCCCCGGTTCTTCGACACGCGCGGACCGCGCTGCTACGAGCCCGCCCAGGCACCGCAGAACTTCCCGATGGCACCCGGCGGTGCGATCGCGGACGGCTCCTATCAGCCGCCGTCACGTAACCCCGGGCCGGAGTTCATGCCCACCCTGCCGAATCCCCTGTTGGAAGACGGTCCCGTGCCCCCCATGCGCACTCGGGGTTCAGTTCCCGCGGCCCCCGGCCGCGCCGTCGCGGAGCAGCCGAACATGCCGTTCCCGTCGACCGTCACCGCGGGACAGGGAGCAGACGTGATGGCCATGGCCTACGCCGGATCTCCACTGGAGGCCGACACCGTCCGAACCGTGTACGGAGTCGCCACCTCGCGTAATGCCGACGAGGTCCCGGGGTGGATAGGCGCCGTCGGCGCTCCCGCGCTGCGCGGAACGGAGGTGGCCTTCAAGTGAACGCGAAACTCAGGGCATTGTTCCGCGGCGGCCTGCTGGGATCGTTCGTCAAGCTCACCGTCTTCGTGGTGGTGACGGTCCTGCTCAGTGCGGTTCTCGCCACCACGATCCGCGGTGGCACCCGTGAGGACGGGACCAAGTACTCGGCGATCTTCTCCGACGCGACCATGGTCGAGGAGGGGGACGACGTCCGTATCGCCGGTGTCGTGGTGGGGCACGTGACCGACTTCGAGGTCTACGACCGGGACAAGGCGAAGGTCTACTTCACCATGGTCGGCGACCGCACCCTTCCGGAGAACGTCCACCTGACGCTGCGTTTCCGCAACATGATCGGTCAGCGGTACATGAACATCGCCCGGGTGCCGGGCCCCGCCCAGCCGGCGATGCCGGCGGGGACGACGATCCCGCTGGACAAGACCTCGCCGGCCGTTGACCTCACCGCGCTGTTCAACGGGTTCCAACCCTTGTTCACCACGCTGCAGCCCGACGACGTCAACGCGTTGGCGGACTCGCTGGTCAAGGTCCTCCAGGGTGAGGGCGGGACCGTCGCCAACCTGGTCCAGCAGACAGGTCAGCTGACCAACCATCTGGCCGATCGCGACCAGGTGATCGGCGAGGTCATCGACAACCTCACCCAGGTGCTGCAGACCATCAACGATCGTGATGTGCAGTTCCAGCAGCTCGTGGTGACCACCCGCCAGCTCGTCGAGGGCCTGGCCCAGGAGCGTGACGCGATCGGTAGCTCGCTCGATTCGATGGCTGACCTGACCTCGTCCGCGGAGAACATCGTCACCGCGACCAGGCCCAGCGTCACCGAGTCGCTCGACCATCTCAAGAAGGTCACGGACGACGTGGTCGCGAATGAGGACAAGGTCAGCGAGGTGCTGCACAACATGCCGCTCAAGACCGACAACCTCATCCGGATGGGATCGTTCGGGTCCTGGTTCCAGTTCTATCTGTGTGGCGCGGACATCGTGTCGGGGCCGGGCAACAACGTGCCCAACCTCCTGCCCTCCGGCGGTCCGACACTCAACCACGTGCTGTACACCAACTCCGCACCTCGGTGCCACGAAGGGGGGATCCCGTGAGCAAGCGCAAGCCGGGGGAGCCCCGGTTCTCCAACGCGATGGTCGGCGCCGTGGGCGTGCTGGTGATCCTCGTGCTCACGGCGGGATCGTTCATGCTGGACGCTCTGCCGTTTGTGGGTGCCGGGCCGAAGTACAAGGCCTATTTCTCGGAGGCCGCCGGCCTCACCGACGGCAACGAGGTGCGGGTCGCCGGCGTCAAGGTCGGGGTCGTCACCGACGTCGAACTCGAGGGCGACAAGGTCGCCGTGGGGTTCCGGGCGAAGGATGCCTGGCTCGGCGACGACACCCGCGCGAGCATCCAGATCAAGACGGTGCTGGGGCAGAAGTACCTCGCCCTCACTCCCGCGGGCAACAGTGAGCTGGACCGGTCCGAGCCCATCCCGCTCGAGCGGACGGTGGCGCCGTACGACGTCGTGACCGCGTTCTCGTCGGCCGCCGAGACCCTCGACAAGATCGACGACACCAAGCTGGCGACAAGCCTCGACACCCTAACCGACGCGATGCAGGCCTCTCCCGAGGAGTTCCGCGGCGCCGTCGACGGCGTGGCCCGCCTGTCCCAGACCATCTCCAGCCGCGACGACGAACTCCGTGCACTCCTCGAGGCCACCAAGACGAGCTCGGAGATCCTGGCCGAGCGTAACGACGACTTCCGGCGGCTCATCATCGGCACCGGGCAGCTCCTCGGAGAGCTGAACGCACGGTCGGAGAGCCTCAAGTTGGTCCTGGCGTCGACCCGCGGACTGTCCGCCGAACTCCGGCTCTTCGTGGCCGAGAACGAGGCGGAGTTCGCTCCCACCCTGGAGAGTCTGGATTCCGCGCTCGGGGTCCTGACCGACCACGAGGAGGAGCTGAAGAAGTCGATCCACAACCTCGCCCCGTTCTACCGGTTGTACGCCAACATGCTGGGCACCGGACGGTGGTTCGATTCGGTGGTCACCAACCTGATACCGCCGGGCGCGCCTGAGCCGCCGTTCTACCCGGGCGCCCGTGGCCCCGCACGACTGAGTGGGATCAACTGATGACCAAGAAACTGCCGTACTGGCTGCTCGCGCTGATCCTCGTCGTCGTCGTCGCGATCGTCGCCGTCACCTACCTGGCCGTGTCCCGCATGGGGCGGACCACCATCACCGCGACGTTCCCGTCGGCGGTCGGTATCTCCCAGGGCACCGACGTGAGGATCCTCGGCATCACCGTGGGCTCGGTGGACAAGGTGGTCCCGATGGGCGAGACGGTCGAGGTGGAGCTCCACGTCCGGCGGGGTGTCGAGGTCCCGGCCGACGCCAAGGCCGTCCAGGTGACCCCGTCGGTCATCCCGGACCGCAACATCCAGTTGGTCCCGGCCTACGCGGGTGGCCCGACCATGGAGTCAGGCGCGCACATCCCGCTGGACCGGACCGCGACACCGGTCGAGGTGGACAAGCTCTACGCCTCGGTCCAGGAGCTCACCGAGGCGCTCGGCCCCGACGGGGCCAACAAGGACGGCTCGCTCGACCGCTTCCTGGCCACGTCCGCGGACACGCTCGGCGGCAACGGCGCCGCCCTCGGACGGTCGATAGACGAGCTGTCCACGGCGGCCACGACGCTCGCCGACTCCAGCCAGGACATCAGCGACACCGTGGTCAACCTGCAGTCCTTCGTCACCATGCTGGCGGAGAACGACGCACAGGTCCGCAACTTCAACACGCAGATGGCGACCTTCAACTCGACGGTCGCCGGGCAGCGGGAGGACCTGCAGGGCGCGCTGGCCGAGCTGAGCTATGCGCTGGCCGACGTGGCCCGTCTCGTCCGGGACAACCAGGACGTGATCCGTAGCAACGCCGACCGGCTGGCCTCCCTCAGCCAGATCACGGCGGACCAGCGCGGCGACATCGAGGAGATCCTCAAGACCGCCCCGCTGGCGCTGGCCAACCTCATCAACGCCTACGACGCGGAGTCCGGGACCCTGTCGATGCGCGCGAACATCCCGGAGAAACAGAACCCCGCCGGCGTTCTCTGCACGCTCATGAAGCTGGGCCGGCTCAATCCGGGCAATGAGATGTTCCAGGAGCTCGACAACCTGCGGCGCGCCGACATCCAGGCGTGCGAGGCGCTCGCTCCGGAGCGCAACCAGGAACTCCGTGCGTCCAACCCGAACCTGCCGCTGGGCATCCTCGAGGGCGAGATGAAGCAGTCCATTCCGGTGCCCGGCACCGTTCCGGGGATCCGCGGCTGGCCGATGACCCCCGCATCCGAAGGGGGGCAGTGATGAGACACGACAGTCACGACGCCGCGACCGGGCCGACTGCAGCCGGTCGCGCCCGATCGGGTCTCGGGTTGCCCGGGATCGGCCGCGCCGGACGGGTTCTGGGCGCCACGGCGCTCGTCTCGGCGCTCGCGGCCGGGTGTTCAATGAATCTCGAGGACTACACCCTGCCCGGTGGTGCCGACGTGGGGGAGAACCCCCTGAACGTGGCGATCCAGTTCGACGACGTCCTGGACCTGGTCCTGCAGTCCTCGGTCAAGATCAACGGTCTCGACGCCGGCCGGGTCACCGGGATCTCGCTCGCCGAGGACGGGTGGACCGCCCAGGTCGAGGTGCTGATCAACGACGACGTGGACCTCCCGGAGAACGTCGAGGCGTCGATCCAGCAGACAAACCTCCTCGGTGAGAAGTTCGTCCAGCTCACCCCGCCGGAGGACGCCGAGCCCGTCGGCCAGCTCGAGTCCGGTGACGTCATCCGCACCTCCAACACGCGCACGGCCACCGATATCGAGCAGGTGCTCGGCGCCCTGTCGCTGTTGCTGAACGGCGGCGGCGTGGACCAACTGCAGCCGATCGTGGCGGAGATGCGCAAGGTCACCGACGGCCGGGAGGAGGGGCTCACCGAAACCCTGCGGTCGGCCGACGAACTCATCTCGGGTCTCAACCGGCAGCGCGACAGCATCACCGCTGCGCTCGAGGGGGTCAACCTGATGTCCGCCCGGGCGAACGACCAGCGCGCGCAGATCCAGGCGGCCCTGGACGAGTTGCCCGCGGGTGTGGCGGTGCTCGAGGAGCAGCGGCCGCAGTTCGTGGAGATGCTGCGTCGGGTGGACGCCCTGGGGCAGGTCGGTTCCGACATCCTGCTGACCAGCCGTGAGGACCTCATCGCGGATCTGCGGGCGCTGCGGCCGGTACTGCAGTACCTCGGTGAATCCACGCCGGAACTCATCGAGCTGACCGGGTTCGTCCCGACGTTCCCGTTCCCGGACGCCTCGATCCAGTCGACGATCGGTGGTTCGGCCAACGTGTTCCTGTCGATCGACGCCACGATCTCCGAGACCCTCCGTAACCTCGGCGCCAACCAGGGCAACCCTGTTCCGCTCTGGCCCACCACGACCAGCGGTCCGTACAACGTCGATCCGGGCAACCCCTGGATCGGGGACAACGGACCCGACAGGCGCACGACCATCGTGCTGCCGTTGCTTCCCGTCCCGCCGATCATGGACCGGGCAGTGAACCCCCCGCCCGCGCCCGGTACCTCGGAGTTCTCCGAGAACTACCTGCCCGAACCAGGGGAGCCCGGATACCAGTGAACAAGACCCTGAGAACGCAGCTCATCGTCTTCTGCGTGATCGCCGCAGTGGGGATCACGTATGTCGGCGCCAACTACGTGCGCCTGCCGTCGCTGTTCGGCATCGGCCAGTACAAGGTCTATCTCGACCTGCCCGACACCGGCGGCGTGTTCACCAACGCGGCCGTCAGCTACCGGGGCACCCCGGTCGGCCGCATCGGGGACCTCTCGCTCACCGAGGACGGCGTCAGGGTGGAACTGGATCTGGACTCCAGCGCGCCCGACATCCCGGCCGACACGGTCGCCGTGGTGGCCAACCGGTCGGCGATCGGTGAGCAGTTCGTCGACCTGCGACCTAACAGTCTCTCCGAGCCCTATCTGGAGGAGGGCGATGTGATCTCGGCGGGCGACGAGGCGCTGCCCGTCCGCGTGGAGGACCTGCTGCTGTCGGTCGACGAGCTGTCGCGGTCGGTTCCGCTCGACGAGCTCGAGGTGACGGTCGACGAACTAGGGAAGGCCTTCGAGGGGCGGGGTCCCCAGCTCCAGCGGCTGTCCGATTCGTTGATCACGATCTCGGACTCCGGAATCCGGACCATGCCCCAGCTTCAGGCGCTCATCCGCGACGGCGCCACGGTCCTGGACACGCAGGCGGACCAGTCGGGTGAGATCATCAGCTTCTCCAGCGACCTGCGGACTGTCACCGAGGCACTGCGTGACTCGGACTCGGATCTCGAGCGGCTGATCTCCACCGCGCCGGAGTTCGCCGACGAGACCCGCCGCCTGGTGGAGAACTCGGGCGAGCCCCTGACGCGTTCGGTGACCAATCTGTCGAACACCATGAAGACGGTCGACCCGCTGGCGCCGTCGTTCAAGGTGCTGCTGCAACTGTTGCCCGCCCTGGCCGCCGGCGGTCTGTCAGTGGCCCCGGGCGACGGGACGATCCACTTCGGTCTCGTTCTCGAGATGGACAACCCGACCCCCTGCACCATGGGCTACGAGGGGACGCAGCAGATCATCGACGAGATGAAGGCACAGGATCCCTCGTTCGACCCGCAGGAGCAGAACTTCCCGCCCAACTACGACGCGCACTGCTCGGTGCCGTTCGGCAGCCCGACCAACGTGCGTGGCGCGGAGCGGGTCGAGTACGCGTACCCGGGTGTCGTGCAGCCGTGGGACAACAAGCCCAAGATCGATCCGGACAAGCTCAACCTCTCGGTGGCCGCCGAGCAGCTCGCGGTGCTGCAGGGACTGATCCCGCGGTGACGCGGCGACCGCCCGGTGATCCGGCGCGCCGCCCGTCCGGTACCGTCGCCGCCATGAGTTCGCAGGAGACGAGCGAGAGCACGGACACCACTGCCGCTGCCGCCGGGGTGCCGCGGTGGCTGACGGCCGTGTCCCTGGTGGTGCTGGTGGTGGGGCTGTCGATCCTGGGCGTATTCGGCTGGCGCTACGCCGAGGCACGTTCGGCGCAGACCGCGGCCACGCAGCGGGACGAGGTCACGGACGTCGCCTCGCAGGTGATCATCAACGCGTTCAGCTTCGATCATCAGAAGGTGGACGAGTCGCTCGAGCAGCTCTCCTCCATGTCGACCGGGGACTTCCTCACCGAGCAGGAGCAGTGGTCGGAGGACGTCCGCAACCGGGTCATCGAGCAGAAGGCCGTCACCACGGCCACCGTCTCGAACGCCGCGGTCGAGGAGTTGAACGTCGACGAGGGTGACGCCGCCGTGCTGGTCGTGTTCACCGCCCACTCTGAGCGCGAGGGCCAGGAGGACATCACGGGCCGTCAGGCGATGCGGGTGGACCTGACCCGGGTCGACGGCCAGTGGAAGGCCGACGCGGTCAACCAGGTGGGCGTGACGGTGCCGGTCGGCCAGTCCAGCCAGTCCGTGCAGGACCTCGAACTCCCGGACCCCGAGGACGTCGAGGACGAGGACAGCTCCTCCGGCACCGCGGGGGAGGGGTCGGCCTCCGCGCCAGCTCCCACCACCACCGCCGGACGATGAGGAAGGGCGAGGAGAGCTAGATGCCACCCATCAAGAGGAACCAGAAGCCGGCCCAGGCCCCCGCCACGCGTCGACTCGCCGGCCACTCCGGCCCCCGCCAGGGATCGACCGGGTCGCCCGAGGCAGGTACCGGACCGGTGACCACGCCCCGGGGTGTGAACAAGGTCGACGACGACAAGGCCGCCACCCGCTCCACGGCCACCGACCCGCGGACGGATGCGGGGGAGGCGGCGTCTCGTCGTCGTCCCTCCGGGCGGGCCGTCGCCTATGCCGCTCTCGCCGTGGGCGTGGTGGCCGGGGCGGCGGGCGCCTATCTCGCCACCGAGCCGGGCATCTCGGTGCCCAATCAGGCGTTCGTGGACAGGGCGGAGACCGACGAGGTCCTCACCGCGGCGTCGACCAACGTGCAGCGGCTGGTGTCGATCGATCACGAGAGCCTCGACGAGTACCACGACTCGCTGGGCGAGTTCCTCACGCCGAACCTCGTCGAGGAACTCGACGCGAACTGGCCGGCGCTTCGTGACAGCTACGAGCAGTCCGCGACCACCGTCGACGCGCAGGTCCGCGAGGCCGGCCTGTCCTACCTCGAGGGCGACCGCGCGGAGGTCCTGCTGGTCCAGGACGTCTCGATGGAGCGCGACGGCGCCGCCGCGGGCAGCACCAGCGGCACCTACCTCGTCGGTCTGGACAGGGTCGACGGCGTCTGGAAGCTGTCGAAGATCCCGGATCTGCCGTCCTGACACGCCTCGGCCGGCCGCGGATCGGACATTCTCCGGCCGGGGATCGGGGACAAGCGGCGTCAGATCCTTGACGAACGGGCTTCGACCCGTCACTCTTTAGGGGCATCGGGCGTAGAGGACTCCGCTCGGGTGCGACGTCCCGACCGGGGGCCGATGAGGCGAGAGCCACGAGGGCAACCAGCGCAGGGACGGTCGTCGCGCCACGCGTGCCACAGCCTCCGGGGCTCTTCCCGTCGAGGGCTGGACTTCAGCGCCGCTATAGGCTAGATTAGGTCGTTGCGCTGGCTGCTATTTGCCTCTTGTTCCGTCATCGACGGCCCGTTCCCGGTCTGACCGGGTATTTCCGGGCCTTGAAGTTCAGTGACGGCGCACGGGTGGATACCCGTCGGCGGACCGCTCGCAGATACATCTGTGGTCACCGCCCGTGGTGATCACGTGAGGTGCTGGAAGGACCCATCTTGGCAGTCTCCCGCCAGACCACGTCAGTCTCCACCGTTCCCGGTGCGCCCCGGAGAGTCTCGTTCGCGAAGCTCACCGAGCCGTTGCCGGTCCCGGGGCTGCTCGACCTCCAGACGGAGTCGTTCGAGTGGTTCATCGGTTCGGAGGAGTGGCAAGAGAGGGCCGCCTCGCGCGGCACCACGAACCTCGAGGGAGGCCTGGAGTCCATCCTCAAGGAGATCTCCCCGATCGAGGACTTCTCCGGCTCCATGTCGCTCTCGTTCTCGGAGCCGTATTTCGAAGAGGTCAAGGCGTCCCTCGAGGACTGCCGTGAGAAGGACCGCACCTACGAGGCGCCGCTCTTCGTCACCGCCGAGTTCGAGAACACCGAAACCGGTGAGATCAAGTCCCAGACCGTCTTCATGGGTGATTTCCCCATGATGACCGACAAGGGCACCTTCATCATCAACGGCACCGAGCGGGTCGTCGTCTCGCAGCTCGTCCGTTCGCCGGGCGTCTACTTCGACCGGTCGCGCGACAAGTCGACCGAGCGTGACGTCCACGCGGTCAAGGTCATCCCGTCGCGCGGTGCGTGGCTCGAGTTCGACGTGGACAAGCGCGACACGGTCGGTGTCCGCATCGACCGCAAGCGTCGCCAGTCCGTCACCGTGCTGCTGAAGGCGCTCGGCTGGACCACCACCGAGATCAAGGAGCGCTACGGCTTCTCCGAGATCATGATGTCGACCCTCGAGAAGGACACCGTCGAGGACACCGACCAGGCGCTGCTCGAGATCTACCGCAAGCTGCGTCCGGGCGAGCCCCCGACCCGCGAGTCGGCCGAGGCGCTGCTGGAGAACCTGTTCTTCAAGGAGAAGCGCTACGACCTGGCCCGCGTCGGCCGCTACAAGGTCAACCGCAAGCTCGGTCTGCCGGACCCGGAGGGCGACGCCACCACGACGCTCACCCGCGAGGACATCGCGGCCACCATCGAGTACCTGGTGCGCCTGCACGCCGGCGACGCGTCGATGCAGGTCGAGGGCGGCCGCGAGGTGCCGGTCGAGGTGGACGACATCGACCACTTCGGTAACCGTCGTCTCCGCACGGTCGGTGAGCTGATCCAGAACCAGGTCCGCGTCGGACTGTCCCGCATGGAGCGCGTCGTCCGCGAGCGCATGACCACGCAGGACTCCGAGGCGATCACCCCGCAGTCGCTGATCAACATCCGGCCCATCACCGCTGCGCTCAAGGAGTTCTTCGGAACCTCCCAGATGTCGCAGTTCATGGACCAGAACAACCCGCTGTCGGGCCTGACCCACAAGCGTCGTCTCTCCGCGCTCGGCCCCGGCGGTCTGTCGCGTGAGCGTGCCGGCCTCGAGGTGCGAGACGTCCACGCCTCGCACTACGGGCGCATGTGCCCCATCGAGACCCCCGAGGGGCCGAACATCGGCCTCATCGGATCTCTCTCGGTGTACGCGCGGGTCAACCCGTTCGGCTTCATCGAGACCCCGTACCGCCGTGTCGTCGACGGCGTCGTCACCGACCAGGTGGACTACCTGACGGCCGACGAGGAGGA
The DNA here is from genome assembly GCF_053615975.1 of Dietzia sp. NPDC055877. Lineage (NCBI taxonomy): Bacteria > Bacillati > Actinomycetota > Actinomycetes > Mycobacteriales > Dietziaceae > Dietzia > Dietzia sp. NPDC055877. The sequence goes on from NZ_JBSHCV010000002.1 coordinate 222,051, forward strand.
CCGCTACGTCGTGGCGCAGGCCAACTCCGAGCTCTCGCCGGAGATGACCTTCGTCAGCGACCGGGTACTGGTGCGCAAGAAGCACGGCGACGTCGAGGTCGTCGAGGCCGCGGATGTCGACTACATGGACGTCTCGCCGCGTCAGATGGTCTCCGTGGCCACCGCGATGATCCCGTTCCTCGAGCATGACGACGCCAACCGTGCCCTCATGGGCGCGAACATGCAGCGTCAGGCCGTGCCGCTGGTGCGTTCCGAGGCGCCGCTCGTCGGTACCGGCATGGAGCTGCGTGCCGCCGTCGACGCCGGTGACGTGATCGTCAACACCACCCCGGGCATGGTCGAGGAGGTCTCCGCCGACTTCATCACCGTGATGGACGACGACGGGGGTCGCCAGACCTACCGCCTGTCGAAGTTCGCGCGCTCCAACCAGGGCACGTGTTCCAACCAAAAGCCGATCGTCGACGAGGGTGACCGCGTCGAGGCCGGCCAGGTTCTCGCCGACGGACCCTGCACCGAGGACGGTGAGATGGCCCTGGGCAAGAACCTGCTCGTGGCGATCATGCCGTGGGAGGGCCACAACTACGAGGACGCGATCATCCTCTCGCAGCGCCTGGTGGAGGAGGACGTCCTGACGTCCATCCACATCGAGGAGCACGAGATCGACGCCCGCGACACGAAGCTGGGCGCCGAGGAGATCACCCGCGACATCCCGAACGTCTCCGACGAGGTCCTCGCGGACCTGGACGACCGTGGCATCGTGCGCATCGGCGCCGAGGTCCGCGACGGCGACGTCCTGGTCGGCAAGGTCACGCCGAAGGGCGAGACCGAGCTCACCCCCGAGGAGCGCCTGCTGCGCGCCATCTTCGGCGAGAAGGCCCGCGAGGTTCGCGACACCTCACTCAAGGTGCCGCACGGCGAGTCCGGCAAGGTCATCGGCGTCCGCGTCTTCTCGCGTGACGACGAGGACGATCTTCCCCCCGGTGTCAACGAGCTCGTCCGCGTGTACGTGGCGCAGAAGCGCAAGATCCAGGACGGCGACAAGCTCGCCGGCCGCCACGGCAACAAGGGCGTCATCGGCAAGATCCTCCCCGCGGAGGACATGCCGTTCATGCCCGACGGCACGCCGGTGGACATCATCCTCAACACCCACGGTGTCCCGCGTCGTATGAACATCGGTCAGATCATGGAGACCCACCTGGGCTGGCTGGCCAAGGCCGGCTGGGAGGTGCCGCGTGAGGCGGACGGTTCCCTGCCCGAGTGGGCGGCCAAGCTGCCGGAGCAGATCCACCGCGTCGAGCCCGACACGAACACCGCCACCCCGGTGTTCGACGGTGCCGCGGACACGGAGATCACCGGCCTGCTCGGTCACACCCTCCCGAACCGTGACGGCGAGCGGATGGTCCAGGGCGACGGCAAGGCGACCCTCATCGATGGTCGTTCGGGTGAGCCGTTCCCGTACCCGGTGTCCGTCGGCTACATGTACATCCTGAAGCTGCACCATCTGGTGGACGACAAGATCCACGCCCGGTCGACCGGTCCGTACTCGATGATCACCCAGCAGCCGCTCGGCGGTAAGGCCCAGTTCGGTGGCCAGCGCTTCGGTGAGATGGAGTGCTGGGCCATGCAGGCCTACGGCGCGGCGTACACGCTGCAGGAGCTGCTGACCATCAAGTCCGATGACGTCGTGGGCCGCGTGAAGGTCTACGAGGCGATCGTCAAGGGCGAGAACATCCCGGAGCCCGGCATCCCGGAGTCCTTCAAGGTTCTTCTGAAGGAGCTGCAGTCGCTGTGCCTCAACGTCGAGGTGCTCTCCAGTGACGGGCAGGCCGTCTCCCTCGGCGAGGGGGACGACGACGACCTCGACCGCACCGCCGCGAACCTGGGGATCAACCTCTCGCGCGACGAGTCCTCCGCGGCCGACGAGCTGGCGCAGTAAGTAGGCGGGCGGTGCCGCCGAGAGGTCGCACCGCACCGCACCCGAAGAATTCAGTTCCACCACGGCGGGCCCCGCAAGCGGCCCCACCCCGAGCGGGGCCCGCCATCATCCCACCCGGGAAAGGACGCCTACGTGCAGGACGTCAACTACTTCGACGAGCTGGTCATCAGCCTCGCCACCGCCGAGGACATCCGTAACTGGTCCTACGGCGAGGTCAAGAAGCCGGAGACCATCAACTACCGCACCCTCAAGCCGGAGAAGGAGGGCCTGTTCTGCGAGAAGATCTTCGGCCCCACCCGGGACTGGGAGTGCTACTGCGGTAAGTACAAGCGCGTCCGCTTCAAGGGCATCATCTGTGAGCGCTGTGGCGTCGAGGTGACCCGCGCCAAGGTGCGTCGTGAGCGGATGGGCCACATCGAGCTGGCCGCGCCGGTCACGCACATCTGGTACTTCAAGGGCGTTCCGTCGCGCCTGGGCTACCTGCTCGACCTGGCGCCCAAGGATCTCGACAAGATCATCTACTTCGCCGCGTACGTCATCACCGATGTCGACACCGAGCTGCGCCACAACGAGCTCAGCACCCTCGAGGCCCAGGTCGTCGAGGAGCGCAAGATCATCGAGGACGAGCGTGACTCCGACATCGAGGCGCGCGCCAAGAAGCTCGAGGCCGACCTGGCCGAGCTCGAGGCCGAGGGCGCCAAGGCCGACCAGCGCCGCAAGGTGAAGGACGGCGGCGAGAAGGAGATGAAGAAGATCCGCGAAGCGGCCCAGCGTGAGCTGGACCGTCTCGAGGAGATCTGGACCACCTTCACCAAGCTCGACGTCAACCAGATCATCGTCGACGAGGGCATCTACCGCGAGCTCGACGACCGCTTCGGCGAGTACTTCGAGGGCGGCATGGGCGCCGAGGCGATCCAGTCGCTGCTGGAGAACTTCGACCTCGAGGCCGAGGCCGAGTCGCTCCGCGACGTCATCCGCAACGGCAAGGGGCAGAAGAAGATCCGGGCGCTCAAGCGCCTCAAGGTCGTCTCGGCGTTCCTGCAGTCGGGCAACCACCCGGCCGCGATGGTGCTCGGTGCCGTCCCGGTGATCCCGCCGGAGCTGCGCCCGATGGTCCAGCTCGACGGTGGCCGCTTCGCCACGTCGGACCTCAACGACCTGTACCGCCGTGTGATCAACCGCAACAACCGCCTCAAGCGACTGATGGACCTCGGCGCGCCCGAGATCATCGTCAACAACGAGAAGCGGATGCTGCAGGAGTCCGTCGACGCACTGTTCGACAACGGTCGTCGCGGCCGCCCCGTCACGGGCCCGGGCAACCGTCCGCTCAAGTCGCTGTCCGACCTGCTCAAGGGCAAGCAGGGCCGCTTCCGTCAGAACCTGCTCGGTAAGCGCGTCGACTACTCGGGTCGTTCCGTGATCGTCGTGGGCCCGCAGTTGCAGCTGCACCAGTGTGGTCTGCCCAAGCTCATGGCACTCGAGCTGTTCAAGCCGTTCGTCATGAAGCGTCTGGTGGACCTCAACCACGCGCAGAACATCAAGTCCGCCAAGCGGATGGTCGAGCGTCAGCGCGACCAGGTGTGGGACGTGCTCGAAGAGGTCATCGCCGAGCACCCGGTGATGCTCAACCGTGCGCCCACGCTGCACCGTCTCGGCATCCAGGCGTTCGAGCCGCAGCTCGTCGAGGGTAAGGCGATCCAGCTGCACCCGCTGGTGTGTGAGGCCTTCAACGCCGACTTCGACGGTGACCAGATGGCCGTCCACCTCCCGCTGTCCGCGGAGGCCCAGGCCGAGGCCCGCATCCTCATGCTCGCCTCGAACAACATCCTGTCGCCGGCGTCCGGCCGTCCGCTCGCCATGCCGCGACTGGACATGGTCACGGGCCTGTACTACCTGACCCGTCTCGACGAGGGGGCGACCGGCTCCCACGTGCCGGCCACCGAGAACGAGCCGGCCCAGGGTGTGTACTCGACCCCGGCCGAGGCCATCATGGCCGTCGACCTCGGTGTGCTCGACATCCACGCGCCGGTCCAGATGCGTCTGACGCATCAGCGTCCGTCCGCCGAGATCGAGGCCGAGAAGTTCCCCGAGGGCTGGGCCCCCGGCCAGGAGTGGATCACCGAGACCACGCTCGGCCGCGTCCTGTTCAACGAGCTGCTCCCGACGGACTACCCGTTCGTCAACGAGCAGATGCCGAAGAAGCGTCAGGCCGTCATCATCAACGACCTGGCCGAGCGCTACCCGATGATCGTCGTGGCGCAGACGGTGGACAAGCTCAAGGACACCGGCTTCTACTGGGCCACCCGCTCGGGTGTCACCATCGCCATGTCCGACGTGCTCGTGCCGCCGGCCAAGAAGGAGATCCTCGCCTCCTACGACGCCAAGGCCGCGCGCCTCGAGTCGCAGTTCGACCTGGGCAAGATCACCGACGAGGAGCGCAAGAGCGACCTCGTCAAGCTCTGGCAGGAGGCCACCGACGAGATCGGCCAGGCCATGGAGGCGAACTACCCGGACACCAACCCGATCCCGACGATCGTCAAGTCGGGCGCGGCGGGCAACATGACCCAGATCCGAGCGCTCGCGGGCATGAAGGGTCTGGTGACGCGTCCGAACGGCGAGTTCATCCCGCAGCCCATCAAGTCCTCGTTCCGCGAGGGCCTGACGGTGCTCGAGTACTTCATGAACACGCACGGTGCCCGTAAGGGTCTGGCCGATACCGCCCTGCGTACCGCCGACTCGGGCTACCTCACCCGGCGTCTGGTCGACGTGTCGCAGGACGTCATCGTCCGCGAGACCGACTGTGGCACCAACAAGGGTGTCGAGACGGTCATCGCCCGTCCGGTCATGGACGTCCAGGGCAACCCGACCGGTGACCTCGAGCGGGACGAGCACGTCGAGACCTCGACGTTCGCCCGGACGCTCGCAGAGGACGCCACGGACGCCTCGGGCAACGTCATCGTCGCCGCGGGCACCGACCTGGGTGACCCGACCATCGAGGCGCTCATCGCCGCCGGCGTGCAGAACGTCAAGGTCCGTTCGGTCCTGACCTGCACCACAGGAACCGGCGTGTGTGCGACCTGCTACGGCCGCTCGATGGCCACCGGCCAGCTGGTGGACATCGGCGAGGCCGTCGGCATCGTCGCCGCGCAGTCGATCGGTGAGCCCGGTACGCAGCTGACCATGCGTACGTTCCACCAGGGTGGCGTCGGTGACGACATCACCGGTGGTCTGCCGCGAGTCCAGGAGCTCTTCGAGGCCCGTGTCCCCAAGGGCAAGGCCCCGATCGCCGAGGAAGCCGGCCGGATCCGCCTCGACGAGGAGGAGCGTTTCTACACGATCACGATCGTCCCGGACAACGGGGCGGACGAGATCGTCTACGAGAAGCTCTCCAAGCGTCAGGGCCTCGCGCACATCGACCTCGACGACGGCTCGTCGCGGCCGATCGCCGACGGCGACCACCTCGACCGCGGTCAGCCGCTCCTCGAGGGCCCCGCCGACCCGCACGAGGTGCTGGCGATCCTCGGTACGAACGGCGTCCAGAAGCACCTCGTCGACGAGGTGCAGAAGGTCTACCGCTCGCAGGGTGTGTCGATCCACGACAAGCACATCGAGGTCATCGTCCGCCAGATGATGCGCCGCGTGGCCATCAGCGAGTCGAACAGCACCGAGTTCCTGCCCGGTGCCCTGGTCGAGCGTGCGGAGCTCACGGCGGAGAACCGTCGCGTGCTCACCGAGGGCGGCTCGCCCGCCTCGGCGCGCCCGGTGCTCATGGGTATCACCAAGGCCTCGCTCGCCACCGACTCGTGGCTCTCGGCGGCCTCCTTCCAGGAGACCACCCGCGTGCTCACCGACGCCGCCATCAACAAGCGGTCGGACAAGCTCGTGGGCCTCAAGGAGAACGTCATCATCGGTAAGCTCATCCCGGCGGGTACCGGTATCAACCGCTACCGGAATTCGACGGTCGAGCCCACCGAGGAAGCCCGCGCAGCGGCGTACTCCATCCCGGATTACGGCGACGGCTTCTACGGTCCCGAGGACGGTTTCGGCGACGCCACCGGCGCGTCGGTCCGCCTGGACGACCTGGGCTACTGACACCGTCGGTGGGCGCGCGTAAGCCGTTCACCAGCGATATCGCCATCACCGGACCCCCGAGCACACACTGTGCCCGGGGGTCCGGTGCGTCAGCCCGGCCGCGTTCTGGCCAGGGGCGAACGTGTTCTAGACTTGACCGACGTGCCCTGGGCCGCCTCGCCTGTGGCGAGTGGCCCGCGGCGTCCGATGACCGGAGGGAGACGATCGACCGTGCGGATCGCACTGCTTTCGTACAGGAGTAAGCCACACGGCGGAGGGCAGGGCGTCTACGTCCGTCACCTCAGTCGTGAGCTGGCAGCACTCGGGCACACCGTCGAGGTGTTCTCCGGTCAGCCGTACCCCGAGCTGGACCCGGGGCCGTCGCTGTCGAAGATCCCGAGCCTGGATCTCTACAACGACGCCAACCCGTTCCGTACCCCGCACCCGCGGGAGATCCGCGACTGGATCGACGTGCTCGAGGTCGTCACCATGTGGACCGCCGGCTTCCCGGAGCCGCGGACCTTCAGCCTCCGCGCCGCCCGCACCCTCAAGAACAGGCTCGCGGATTTCGACGTGGTGCACGACAACCAGTGCCTCGGCACCGGCCTCCTCGAGATGGAGGAGGCCGGATTCCCGGTGGTGGCCACGGTGCATCACCCGATCACACGGGACCGCGCGTTGGCCATGAAAGAGGCGCCGCTGCGTAAGAAGCTCACCACGTGGCGGTGGTTCGGATTCCTGGGCATGCAGATCAAGGTCTCCCGCCGGCTGCACGAGATCATCACGGTGTCGTCCAACTCGGCAGACGACATCGCCTCGGACTTCGGTGTGGACCCGCAGCGGATAGTCACCATTCCGCTCGGCGTGGACACGGACCGTTTCCACGACCGCCGCGACCGGGAACCGGGTCGCCTGGTCTGTGTGGCCAGCGCCGATCAGCCGCTCAAAGGCGTGCCGATCCTCCTGCGCGCCCTGGCGAAGGTCCGCGAGGAACACCCGGGAGTGCGCCTGACGCTGATCTCCAAGCTCAAGCGCAAGGGCGAGGCAGCCAAGCTCCTCGATTCACTCGGGTTGCGCGATGCGGTGGACCTGGTCTCCGGGGTCGACGACGACGAGCTCGCCGAGCTCGTGGGTACGGCCGAGATCGCTGTCGTCCCGAGCATGTACGAGGGCTTCTCGTTGCCCGCGGTGGAGGCCATGTCCAGTGGTTGTGCACTCGTCGCGACCCGGGCCGGGGCGCTACCGGAGGTCGTGGGTACCGACGACTGCGCGGCCCGGCTGGTCGAGCCCGGCAACGTGGACGAGTTGGCGCAGCAGATCAGCGCTCTGCTGGCGGACCCCGCCGAGCGCAGGCGCCTCTCGGAGGGTGGCCGCGAACGGGTCATGGAGCGTTACAGTTGGGCGGCTGTGGCGCGCCGGACCGTCGAGGTCTACCAGGCGGCCATCGCGCGGGTCCGCGGCGAGACGCCGCCGGACTTCACCGCCGGGCCGGTCATCGGACCGGATCAGGCCGAGATCGACGAGCACGTCACCGCTGACGTGCCCGAGGTACTGCCGGACACCGGCACGTACGACATCCGTGAGCAGGAGGACGCCGCATGCTGACCGCTGACTTCGACCGTCTGGGGGTCACCCCGGGCATGCGAGCCATCGACGTGGGGGCCGGCCTGGGCCGGCACACCTTCGAGCTCTACCGGCGTGGAGCCGACGTGACCGCGTTCGATCAGAACGCGGACGAGATGCAGCAGGTCGCCGACATGCTCGCGGCCATGGAGGCGGAAGGGCACGGGCTCCCGGAATCCAAGGGTGAGGCCATCACCGGCGACGCGCTCGCGATGCCGTACGACGACGCGACCTTCGATCTGGTCCTCATCTCCGAGGTGCTCGAGCACGTGCCGGAGGACACCAAGGCGATCGCCGAACTGGTCCGCATCCTCAAGCCGGGCGGCGTCGCCGCGGTGACCGTCCCGCGTGAGTGGCCGGAGAAGCTGTGCTGGAAGCTCTCGGACGACTACCACTCCAACCCGGGTGGCCACTGCCGCATCTACACGGCTGAGGAGCTCGGCTACAAGCTCCGTGCCGCGGGCCTCGAGGTCACCGGGACCGGATTCGCCCACGCGCTGCACGCCCCGTACTGGTGGCTCAAGTGCGCGGTGGGTACGGAGAAGGACGACCATCCGCTGCCGAAGGCGTACCACAAGCTGCTCGTGTGGGACCTGATGAAGGGGCCGTGGGTCACGCGGACCGCCGAGAAGCTGCTCAACCCGGTGATGGGCAAGTCCATCGTGTTCTACCTTCGTAAGCCCGTGGAGGCCTGATCGTCCGTGCAGCCCCAGAACATCGGTTCCCGTAACGGCGCGACGCAGGGCGCCCCGGTAGGCGGTGACGCCCCCGCCGGTTCGCGGCTCGTGCCCGGCGTCCCGGGCGTTCTGGACGAGGACGCGGTCCGCGCCACCGGGGAGTGGATCGCCTCCGTCCAGAAGCCGAGCGGGGAGATCCCGTGGTTCACCGGTGGGCACACCGACCCCTGGGACCATGTCGAGTCCGCGATGGGACTGACGGTCGCCGGACAGTGGGAGGCCGCCCGGCGCGCGTTCGGATTCCTCCGGGACACCCAGCGCACCGACGGTTCCTGGCCGATCAAGTGGCAGGACGGCGAGGTCGCCGATGCCGACACGGACACCAACTTCTGCGCCTACATCGCGGTGGGACTGTGGCATCACCACCTGGTCACCGGAGCACGTGACTTCCTGGAGTCGATGTGGCCGACCGTGCGTCGCGCCCTCGATCTCGTGCTGACCCATCAGGGCCCCCAGGGACAGATGTGGTGGGGCTCCAGCCCGCGTGGCTTCTGCGACGAGGCGCTGATCACCGGATCCTCGAGCATCCACCACGCCCTGAGGTGCGGAGTCGCGATCGCCGAGGAGCTCGGTGAGAGCGCCCCGGAATGGGACCTGGCCGCCGACCGGCTGGGGCACGCGCTGCGCGCGCACCCGGAGCTGTTCACGCCCAAACCCGAGTTCTCGATGGACTGGTTCTACCCGGTGCTGACCGGCGTGATGGTGGGCGAGCAGGCACAGCAACGGATCGACGCCCGGTGGGGCGATTTCGTGGTGGACGGCCTGGGGATCCGGTGCGTCGACCACCGCCCGTGGGTGACCGGCGCCGAGACGTGTGAGTTCGTGCTCGCGCTCGAGGCCGCCGGTCGTCACGAGCAGGCGCTGGAACAGTTCACGAACATGCAGCACCTGCGCGAGGCGGACGGTTCCTACTGGACCGGCCTGGTCTTCGCGGACGGCAAGCGCTGGCCGGTCGAGCTGAGCACGTGGACCGGCGCGGTGGTGCTGCTGGCCGCGGATGCGCTCTCGCGCACCACGCCGGGCAACGAGATCTTCCGCTACGTTGCCGATCACACGATGCAGCGGCTGCGGTCGCGGCCGGGCGACCCGGCCACCTGCGAGGGCGACACCGCGGCCGACTGCGCGTCGGGCGCAGGGCCGAACGGGAGGCCCGTCAACGGGGCATCGCGCAACGGGGCATCGCGCGAGGCGGCCGAGGGCGCGGTCGGCGAAGCCCGCCCGTCCGAGTACTCCGTGCGATAGTCTTTCGGTAGCCGTCGATGGACACCTGTCTGGTCGGGTGTCTTGCAAGGCGGGGGCCGCGGACGAGGGAGTACGCATGGAGTTCGGACTGACCCTGTTCACCAGTGACCGGGGGATTCGGCCGACCACCGCGGCCGTCGCGGCCGAGCGGGCCGGTTTCTCCGCGTTCTACGTGCCCGAACACACACATATCCCGGTCCGCCGCGACGCGGCCCACCCCGGCACCGGCGGTGCCGAGCTGCCCGATGAGCGCTACTGCCGGACCCTGGACCCGTGGGTCGCACTGGGGGCGGTCGCGGCCGTCACCCGGACGATCCGGCTGGGCACCGCCGTGTCGATCCCGGTCGAGAGCGATCCCATCACGCTGGCCAAGTCCATCGCCACCGTCGACAACCTCTCAGACGGCCGCATCGTCCTCGGCGTGGGCTACGGCTGGAACCTGGACGAGATGGCCGACCACAACGTGCCACCCGGGCGCCGCCGCACCATGCTCCGCGAGTACCTCGAGGCGATGCGCGAGCTGTGGACCCACGACGAGGCCGAGTACCACGGCGAGTTCGTGGACTTCGGGCCCAGCTGGGCCTGGCCCAAGACCGCGCGCAAGCCGGGGCCGCTCACCCTGGTGGGGGCGGCGGGCAACGAGAAGAACTTCAAGTGGATCTGTCGCAGCGCCGACGGGTGGATGACCACGCCGATCTCGCAGGACATCTCCGGAAGCGTCCGACTGCTGCGGGAACTGTGGGCCGAGGCGGGTCGTGAGGGTGAGCCGTACATCGTCGTCCTGGACGGGAAACCGGAGCCCGGGAAGATCGAGATGTATCGCGAGCTCGGCGTCCACGAACTCGTCTACGGCACGCCGGACCGCTCCGAAGACGAGGTGCTCGGCTACATCGACCGCCTCGCCGGGAAGCTGGGAATCGGCGCCGGCGTCTGAGCCCGACGCTTGAGCCCGGCTTCGGAGACAGACGCCCGGCCCGGCGCCCAGTCCGTTACGGTGACGCCCTGCGCCCGCACCCGGGCCGCGTGAGGCGTCACCCGGGGACGGGCGCCCGACGGTAACGTCGGGTCATGGACACCGCGGAATCCGGTAACCCCGTCGTCGTCGTCACAGGTGCCGGGGGCGGCCTCGGGGCCGCCACGGCCGCGCTCTACGCCGAGCGCGGCTGGCAGGTCGTGGCCGTCGACCTCAGGGCGCCCGCCGGCGGCGCAGGCATCACCGGGCTGGCCGCCGACGTCACCGATTCGGCCTCGTTGGAGACGGTCGCCGACCGCGTGCGCGCCGAGCACGGCCGCATCGACGTGCTGATCACCTTCGCGGGAGTCCTCGGGATCGGGCCGCTCACCGAGTCCGACCCCGAGAAGACCCAGCGCGTGCTGGACGTCAACGTCATGGGCACCGTCCGCACCGTTCACGCGCTGTGGGATCTGCTGCGCGAGAGCGGCGGGCGCGTGGTGCTCATCAGCTCCGAGACCGGCCCGCAGCACGCCATGCCGATGAACGGCCCCTACGCCATGAGCAAGCACGCCGTGGAGGCCTACGGCGACGCGCTCCGCCGCGAGCTGATGTTCCTCGGGATGGACGTCGTGCTGGTGCAGCCCGGCCCGTTCCGGACCGGGATGACCGCCGCCATCCTGCGCAACTTCCAGGAGTCGACCCGGCCGGGCTCGCCGTTCGCCGCCATGGCATCGGTGATGGGGGAGATGGCCGCCGGGCAGGACGAGGTCGCCGGGGACCCGTCGGTGCTGGCGGAGACGGTATGGGCTGCCGGGACCGCCCGCCGTCCTCGACACCGCTACGCGGTGAAGTGGGACCTCGGACGTCGCCTGCTCGACCTCCTGCCCGTGCCGGTCGTCGACAAGGCGCTCACCCTCGCGCTCGCCGGAAAAATCAACGCCCGCAAGCTCGAGCTCCGGCGCGAGGCCGCCGACGACCGGCGGGCGATGAGCGAGGTGGCCGACTGACGCACCCTGCCATGACCGACCCGACCAGTTGTACCGACGTGACGATCAGGAGCGCGACCCATGACCAACCTCGACCCGCGACCGGACGAGATCGAGTGCGAGGCCGGCGGGGCGGCCAACGGCCGTGAGCCCGGCGGCGCCCGCGTGGAGATCATCACCTCCCGCGACGTCCCGCTCGGCGGCCCACGCGCGATGACCGTCAAGCGGACCCTGCCGCAGCGGCAGCGTTCCCTCATCGGGGCGTGGTGCTTCGTCGACCACTACGGGCCCGACGATGTCTCGGCGAGCGGCGGAATGGACGTGCCCTCCCACCCGCACACCGGGCTGCAGACCGTGAGCTGGCTGTTCGAGGGCAACGTCACGCACCACGACTCCGGGGACAACCACGCGGTGGTCCGGCCCGGAGAGGTCAATCTCATGACCTCCGGCGCCGGCATCTGCCACACCGAGGTGTCGACCCAGGACACGACGGTGTTGCACGGGGTGCAGCTGTGGACCGTGCTCCCCGACGAGCACCGCGAGACCAGCGGCCGCCGCTTCGATCACCACGTGCCCGAGCCGGTGGCATTCGACGGCGGTTCGGCCCTGGTGTTCATGGGCTCGTTGCTGGGGTCGTCGTCGCCGGTCTCCACGTTCTCCCCGCTGCTCGGGGCGGAGATCCGCCTGGACCCCGGTGCGGAGCTGACCATCGACGTCGACCGGGACTTCGAACACGGGCTCCTCGTCGACGCCGGGGACCTCACGCTCGAGGGCGTGAGCGTCGAGCCGGCCCAGCTGGCCTACACGGGCGTCGGTGAGACCACGCTGACCGTCCGTAACGTCGGCGATTCCCCGGGCCGCGCCGTCCTGATCGGTGGCACGCCGTTCGAGGAGGAGATCATCATGTGGTGGAACTTCATCGGCCGCACCCATGATGAGATCGCCCGCTACCGGCAGGAATGGGAGGAGCACTCGGAGCGCTTCGGACGCGTCCACGGCTACGTCGGCCACGACCTGGAGGGGCTGACCCGCCTGCCCGCGCCCACCCTGCCCACCACGACCCTCACACCGCGCGTCAACCCGGCGGGGCGAGCCCGGACCGACCGGCCCGGGACCGACTGACCCGCTGCGGCCCCGCACCGTGGCGCCGCCGAACCCGAAGGAAAGGACGACGACGATGACAGATCGCCAGTACACCGACAAGACCGGAGAGACCGTCACCGTGCGGCGCGACCCGCAGCAGGAGGCCTTCGAGATCAGAACGGCCGACGACGAGGTGGCCGGTCACGCCCACTTCCGCACTCGCGGCGACGATCGGATCTTCCACCACACGGTCGTCGACGAGCGATTCGGCGGCCGCGGGATCGGGACCGCGCTCGTCCGCGGCGCAGTCGAGGCCACGATCGCCGAGAACGTGCCGATCGTGGCCGTGTGCCCGATGGTCAAGGGATTCCTGGAGAAGAACGCCGAGGAGTTCGCGGACTCGTATCGACTCCCGACACCCGACGACATGGCATGGCTGCGCGAACAGGAGGACTGACGTGGCGATCCCACAGCTCGACCGGGTCCACCGGGAGGTCTACAAGCAGCTCGTCCGCTCGGCGGTCGCCTCGCGAGAGGCATCGACCGAGGCCGGGCTCGACGAGGGGCTGCTCGAGCTGGTCAACGTGCGGGTCTCGCAGATCAACGGGTGCGCGGCCTGTCTGGCCACCCACGTGCCGGCCGCACGCGATGCCGGGGTATCCCAACGGCGACTCGACCTGTTGCCCGCGTGGCGTGAGCTCGACGCGTTCGGGGAGCGGGAGCGGGCCGCGCTGCGGCTGGCCGAGACCCTCACACGGCTGGACGATGTGGATGAGCGGGCCGCCGCCATCACGGCCGCGTCGGAACATTTCGACGACGAGCAGCTCGCCGCACTGGAGTGGGCGATCGTGCTGATCAACTCGTTCAACCGCGTGTCGATCGCGAGCCACCACCAGCCACGTCTCGAGGACTGAGGACGGGCGCCGACGGGGCCCGGTGGCCGGCCACCGGGCCCCCGGATCGCCCGACGACCGGGGCCTCGCGTCAGCGGCCGGTCACCGGGATCATGCGCGCCCGGTCCGACGGGACGATCTCCTTGCCGAACGGGAAGCACGTCACGGGGATGAGCTTGAGGTTGGCCCACGCCAGCGGCAGCCCGATGATGGTGATGGCCTGGGCGATGGCGGTGCCGATGTGGCCGATCGCGAGCCACAGGCCGGCGATGAGGAACCAGACGACGTTGGCGACGGTGCTCGCACCCCCCGACCGGCCGGTGTCGACGACCTCCCGGCCGAACGGCCACAGCACGTAGAGCCCGATCCGGAAGCTCGCCACGGCGAACGGGATGGTGACGATGAAGATGACGGCCAGGATCCCGGCCGCGAGGTAGCCGAGGAACAGCCAGAACCCGGCGGTCACGAGCCAGATGATGTTGAGGACCAGAGTCAGCACTTCGCGCATGACACCCGAGTCTAGGCCGGAAGCGGCGGTGCGCCGGCGGGGCTACGGTGGGCAGCGTGAGCAACAAACCGGACATCAGGACCCTCGGCGAGTTGCGCGCCGCCGGGTACACCAGCCGCACTCTCCGAGAGGAGTTGCGGCACAACCTGCTCGGGGCACTCGCCGCTGGCCGGGATCCGTGGCCGGGCATGCACGGCTTCGCCACGACCGTCATCCCGCAACTCGAACGGGCGATCATCGCCGGCCACGACATCGTGCTGCTCGGCGAGCGCGGGCAGGGCAAGACACGCCTACTGCGCACCCTGGTCGGACTGCTGGACGAGTGGTCGCCGGTGGTGGCCGACACCGAGCTGTGGGAGGACCCGCTCGCCCCGATCACCGGCCCCACCCGGGAGCGGATCGCCCGCGAGGGTGACGCCCTGCCGATCGAGTGGCGCCACCGCAGCGAGCGGTACGTCGAGAAGCTCTCCACGCCGGACACCTCGGTGGCGGACATGATCGGCGACGTGGACCCGATGCGGGTCGCGGAGGGCCGCCGGATGGGGGATCCCGAGACCATCCACTACGGCCTGGTGCCCCGCGCCAACCGCGGGATCGTGGCGCTCAACGAGCTCCCGGATCTGGCAGAGCGGATCCAGGTGGCGCTGCTCAACGTCATGGAGGAGCGGGACATCCAGATCCGCGGGTATGTGCTGCGCCTGCCGCTGGATGTGTTGGTGCTGGCCTCGGCCAACCCGGAGGACTACACCAACCGCGGCCGGATCATCACCCCGCTCAAGGACCGGTTCGGCGCCGAGATCCGCACCCACTACCCGCTCGAGCTCGTCGACGAGATCGAGGTCGTGCGGCAGGAGTCCGACCTGACCGCAGACGTTCCGCAGCCGCTCATGGAGCTGTTGGCGCGGTTCACCCGCGAACTGCGCGCCTCCGACGCGGTCAACCAGGCGTCCGGGGTGTCGGCGCGTGTCGCGATCGCCGGCGCCGAGACCGTCGCCGCGGCCGCGCGGCGTCGGGTGGCGGTGCGAGGTCTGGATGACGACGACGGCGAAGCCGTGGCCCGCCTGGTCGATGTCGACGCCGCGGTGGACGTTCTGCGCGGCAAGATCGAGTTCGAGCCCGGGGAGGAGGGGCGGGAGTCGGAGATCCTCCGATACCTGCTGCGGAGCGCCACGATCGATGTCGTCCGGGACCTGTTCCGAGGGGTCGACATGGCGCCCCTCGTCGAGGCCTTCGACGGCGATCTGACGCTGACCACCGGCGCCGACGTGACGGCGGCGGAGTTCCTGGAGGCGCTGCCCGAGCTGTCCGAGCCCGGGTTGTACGACGAGATCGCCGAGCGGGCCGGCGCGCGGACCGCGGGTCAGCGGGCCGGCGCGATCGAGTTGGCGTTGGAGGGGCTGTACCTGTCGCGCCGGTTGTCCAAGGAGACCGGGGACGGCGCCGCGGTATACGGCTGACCCGGCACGGCCGCGAACGCCGGACCAGCGCTGCACGCCGGCGCGGAGGAGAGAGGTGCACGATGGCGCGAGCCGAACGCAATGCCCGCTATGGACGGTATGTCGGCGGGCCGGACCCGCTCGCCCCACCGCTGGACCTGTCGGAGGCGCTCGAGGCGGTGTCGGAGGGCGTGATGGCCGGCTACTCGCCGCAGCAGTCGATGCGGGAGTTCCTGCGCAGCGGTGGTCGGGACCTGACCGGGCTGGACGAACTCGCCGGCGACCTGAACTGTCGGCGGCGCGAACTGTTGGAGAAGCACCACCTCGGGGGCACGCTGGACGAGGTCGCTCGATTGCTCGAGCAGGCCGTGCTGGCCGAGCGGGGGCAGCTCGCCCGGGACACCCGGATGGACGCGATGGACCGCACCATGCGGGAGATGACCCTCGAGAATCTCCCGGGCTCCCCGGCCGCGGCGGTGGGGGAGCTGGCGGAATATGACTGGGCATCCACCGACGCCCGCGAGTCGTTCCGGCAGATCCAGGATCTTCTCGGCAGGGAGGCGCTGGACGCCCGGTTCTCCGGGATGAGGCAGGCGCTCGAGAACGCCACCGACGCCGACCGGGCCGCCGTCTCGGAGATGTTGTCCGACCTGACCGACCTGCTGGACAAGCACTCGCGCGGGGAGGATACGCGCGAGGACTTCGAGCGCTTCATGGACACGCACGGGGACTCGTTCCCGGAGCAGCCGCGCGATGTCGAGGAACTCATCGACACGCTGGCGGCCCGATCGGCCGCGGCGCAGCGGATGATGAACTCGATGATCCCCGAGCAACGGGAGGAGCTGATGGCCCTGTCGCAGCAGGCATTCGGTTCGCCCGAGCTCTCCGATCAGCTCGGTCGGCTCGACGGGCTGCTCCAGACCCTGCGACCCGGCGAGGACTGGGGTGGTTCCAGCGACTTCGAGGGCTCTGACGGACTCGGTATGTCCGAGGGGGCGGCGGTGATGGCCGAGCTCGGTGATCTGGATCGGCTGGCCGAGCAGCTCGCGCACTCCGACGGATCGCCATTGTCCGAGCTGGACCTCGAGGCCGTGGCCCGGCACCTCGGTCACAGTGCGGCGGTCTCCGTACAGACCCTCGCCCGGATCGAGCGGGAGATGCGGGAGTCCGGCTACCTCAGTCGCCGTCCGGACGGTGACCTCAGGCTGTCCCCGGCCGCACTGCGGAAGCTGGGCCGTTCGCTCCTGCGGGACGCGGCCCGCCGGTTGTCCGGGAGGTCGGGCGCGCGGGAGACCCGGGCCTCGGGAGCCGCCGGGGAGCAGACCGGGGCGAGTCGCCAGTGGCAGTTCGGTGACGTGGCGTCCTGGGATGTGCCGAGGACGGTCACCAACGCGATCACCAGGTCGGCGGCGGAGGGCCGCCCGACCGGGCAGCGGATCCGGCTGCTGCCCGAGGACATCGAGGTCCGTGAGAGCGAGGCCCGCACCCGGGCGGCGGTCGCGCTGCTGGTGGACACCTCGTTCTCCATGGCGATGGAGGGCCGCTGGGTCCCGATGAAACGCACGGCGCTGGCCCTGCACCACCTGATCACCACGCGGTTCCGGCAGGACCGCATGCAACTCATCTCGTTCGGCAGTCTCGCGCAGACGAGGACCATCGAGAGCCTTCTCTCCCTGGACGCCCGATACGAGCCGGGGACGAACCTGCACCATGCGCTGCTGTTGGCGGGACGCTTCTTCCGCGAGCACCCCACGATGCAGCCGGTGCTGCTCATCGTCACCGACGGCGAACCCACCTCGCACCTGCTCGCCGGTGGGGAGCCGTGGTTCGCCTATCCGCCGGATCCCGAGACGATCCGCACGACCGTCGACGAGTTGGACCGGGTGGCGCGGTTCGGGGCCCGGACGACGTTCTTCCGGCTGGGGGACGACCCCGGACTGTCGCGGTTTCTCGACGCGCTGGCCCGGCGGGTGGACGGCACGGTGGTCGCGCCGGAGGTCGACGACCTCGGCGCCGCGGTGGTCGGCCGATTCCTGCACGCCCGGCGCGGTGGGCCCGGTGCCGGCGACCCTTGGAGTGCCGGCGGCCGCTGGGCCGTCTGATCCGGCGTCCCGGAGGGTGTGGCCGGCGGCCCGGCTCAGGGCATCGGGGCGCCGACCTCGCCGGCGTCGCGGCGCAGCACGCGCAGCGAGTCCACGGCGCGGACCTCGGTGAACTGGCCGGACTCGATCGCACGGCAGTAGATCTCGTACGGGGGGCGCCCGCCGTCCTCGGGGTTCGGGAAGACGTCGTGGATGAGCAGTGCTCCGCCGATCTCGACCCACGGGGCCCACCCCTCGTAGTCGGCCTGCGCGGCCTCGGAGGAGTGCCCACCGTCGATGAACACGAACGAGGCGGGTTTGCCCCACACGCGGGCGACCTGACGGGAGCTGCCGACGGCCGCGGTCACCACGTCGTCGAGGCCGGCGTCCCACACGGTGTGCCGGAACCGGCCGAGCGTCTCGAGCCGACCGGTGTGCGGGTCGACGAGGTCGGCGTCGTGGTACTCCCAGCCCGGCTGGTGCTCTTCGGAACCCCGGTGGTGGTCGACGGTGACGATGCTGCCGCCGGTCACCCGGGCCGCTGCGCCGAGGAACACCGTCGAACGGCCGCAGTAGGTGCCGATCTCCACGCCCACACCGTCGCCCAGGTACTCGCAGGCGATCTCGTACAGGGTGGTGCCCTCTTCGAGGGGCATGAAGCCGGGGGCGGCGAGCGCGACGGCCAGCAGCGACGGTTCGATCTCGGGTGCGGTCATGGGCACCAACCTAGTAGGCACCCCTCAGCTCTCGGCGCGGCGGGCGGCCTTGCGGGCCCGGGCCACGTGCGGCCCCACGACGTTGCCGAGCTTGGTCCCGTTGGGCCAGCCCGCGTAGTAGCAGAGGAACAGCACGATCTCCTCGAGCTCGTCCGCCGTCAGTTCGCCGTTGCCCAGCGCCGCGCCCACCTGGATATCGGCGATGTCCGAGTTCCCCTGGGCGGTGAGGGCGCCGAGCAGCAACAGCCGGCGGTCGCGGTGGGTCAGTCCGGGACGGGACCAGATCCGAC
Source organism: Dietzia sp. NPDC055877 (assembly GCF_053615975.1). Taxonomy (NCBI): domain Bacteria; kingdom Bacillati; phylum Actinomycetota; class Actinomycetes; order Mycobacteriales; family Dietziaceae; genus Dietzia; species Dietzia sp. NPDC055877. The sequence goes on from NZ_JBSHCV010000002.1 coordinate 240,608, forward strand.
CGAAGAGATGGTCGGCGGTCTCGGCGAAGTAGTCACCCGGCCCGTCCGACATCTCGAATCCGTACGCCTCGGTCATCATGGCCAGTCCGTGTGCGCGTTCCGGGCTCAACCCGGCGTCCGCCTCGTTGCTCATCCGTGTACCTCGTCGTTGTCGTCGTTGTTGTCGTTGGTCTCGTCGGCACCCGCGCCGACACGCGCTCCGGCGCCGGCCCCGGTGCCCGCATCGGCGGCCAGGGCGATCTCGCCCGGCCCCACACCGAAACCGGCGCCCAGATCGCGCAGGGCGATCGCACCGAGCGGCAGGTCCACGCCCAGGCGATCGGCCAGGCCCAGGGCGAGCGACAGGTCCTTCTCTCCCAGGCCGCGGACATGGGTGAACACGCCGTGCCAGAAGTCCTCGGGGTCGATCGGCGCGGTGGTGTCGCGGAGCATCACCGCGCCGGCGCCGCCCGTGATCGCGTCGGTGTGCCGCACCACGCGGCCTAGCCCCGCGATGTCAATGCCTGCGGCCTCGGCCAGACGCGAGGCCTCGGCCGTCGCGGTGAAGGAGATGAAGTGCAGCAGGTTCCGCGCCAGCTTCATCCGCGTGCCCGCGCCCACCTCGCCGGCGTGGACAGGCATGCCCGCCCAGAGCCTGAACGCCGGCCTGCAGGCGTCGTAGACCTCGCGCGGGCCGCCGACCATCACCGCGAGTTCGCCGGCCTCCGCACCCTGCGCGCCGCCCGAGACGGGGGCGTCGATCAGATGTACGCCGGCCGCAGAACACACCTCGGCCAACTCTACGGCCGTCGAGTCGGAGATGGTCGAGTGGACGGCGATCACCGTTCCGGGGGAGGCGGTGCGCAGGATGCCGTGCGGGCCGTCGACCACGTCGCGGACCTGGGCGTCGTCGAGCACCGTCACCGAGATCAGCTTCGCCGTCCGGGCCACATCCTCCGCGCGATCCGCGACGGTCGCGCCCTCGGCGACGAACGGCTCGGTGGCCTCGGCGCGCACATCGCACACCACGAGCCCGCCGGGCCAGGCGAGCAGTCGCCTGGCGATGGGCGCGCCCATGTTGCCCAGTCCGATGAAGCCGACCGGGGCGGGGGAGTCGTCGGGAAGTCCCGGCCCGATCGGCGCGTCGGCCGGATCGGTGGGGTCCAGGTCGTCTGCGCCACTCATGGGCGGATGCTCGCTCACGATCTGATGACCTGTCCGCCGTCGACGTTGAAGATCTGGCCGGTGATCCAGCTGGCCTCGTCCGACAGCAGGAACAACAGCATCCCCACGAGGTCCTCCGGCTGGCCCATCCGCTTAATCGGCAGCTTGTCCACCATCTCGCTGACGATCGATTGCGGGGTGGTGGTGAGGTTGGCCTCGGTGGCGATCGGGCCGGGGGCGATCGCATTGATGCGGATGTTCGAGCCGCCCAGCTCGGTGGCCAGCTGCTGGGTCAGGCCGTTGACACCCACCTTGGCCAGGCCGTAGAAGCCCGAGTACAGCCACGCCGCGGTGGAGGACTGGTTGACGATCGCGCCGCCGCCGGCGGCCGCCATCTTCTCCCAGCAGGCCCGCACCATGAGCAGCTGGCCATTGAGATTCACCGACATGAACTTCTCGTAGTAGTCCCACGGCACGGTGATGAGGAAGTCCAGCTTCATGCCGCCGAAGATCGCGGCGTTGTTGACCAGCATGTCGAGCCCGCCGAATCGCTCCACCGCGGCCTCGGCGCACGCGTTCGCCGAGAACTCGTCGGAGACGTCGGTGTGCTGGAAGAAGGCGTGGCCGCCGGCCTCGATGATCTCGGTGGCCACGCGCTCGCCCTGCTCGGTGGAGACGTCGGCCACCACCACCTTGGCACCCTCGGCGGCGAGCGCCTTGGCGTACTCCTCGCCGATGCCGCCGGCCGCGCCGGTCACGATCACTGTCTTACCGTCGAAACGTCCCATGGTCTGACTGCCTTCTGTTGATGGATGCTGTGGTGAGGGGCCGGTCATCGGCGTGCGGCCGGCGCGGGTCAGGCCGGCGTCGCGACGGACTTGATCTCGAGGTATTCCTCGAAGCCCTCGCGGCCCATCTCCCGGCCGATGCCGGACTGCTTGTAGCCGCCGAACGGCACGTCGGCGCCGTACCACTGGCCGCCGTTGACGCCGAGCGTGCCGGTGCGGATCCCGGCCACGACCTTCTCGATCCGCTCGGGGTCGGTACCCCACACCGCGCCGGACAGGCCGTAGGGCGAATCGTTGGCGATCCGGATCGCATCGGAGTCGCCGTCGTGCGGGATGATCACCAGCACGGGGCCGAAGATCTCCTCCCGGGCGACGCGCGCGGAGTTGTCGAGCCCGGAGATGAGAGTGGGCTCGACCCAGAAGCCGCGGCCGAAGCCCTCGCCGGTCGGGCGGGCGCCACCGATCTCGATCGTGCCGCCCTCGGCGCGGGCGAGCTCGATGTAGCCCTCGATGCGCTCGCGCTGGACGGCAGAGATCACCGGGCCGCAGAACGCGCCGGGATCGGTGGGGTCGGTGGGGGCGAACGAGGCCATGGCGCCCTTGGCGGCCTCGATCGCCTCGGCGTACTTCTCGCGGGGCACCACGAGCCGGGTGGTCAGTGCGCAGCCCTGCCCGGCGTGGGTGCAGGTGTTGAGGGCGGTCATGAAGCAGGCGGTGCCGAGGTCGGCGTCGTCGAGCACGACCGACGCGGACTTGCCGCCCAGCTCCAGGAACACCTTCTTCAGCGATTCGGCTGCCGCCACCATGATCTTCTTGCCGGTCGAGGTGGAGCCGGTGAAGGAGACCAGGTCGACCCGGGGGTCGGTGGTCAGCTGCGCGCCGATCCCGTGGTCGGAGGAGGAGATCACGTTGAGCACTCCCGCGGGCAGGTCCGTCTCCTCGGCGGCGATCCGGGCCACGGCCGCGGCGATGAGCGGGGTGTCGGGCGCGGGCTTGAGCACCACGGTGCAGCCGGCGGCCAGTGCCGGGCCGATCTTGGCCAGGTTGATCTGGTTCGGGAAGTTCCACGGCGTGATCGCGCCGACGACGCCGATCGCCTCGCGCCGGGTGGTGCGGTGCGAGCGCACGCCCATGATCTCGGACTCGCCCAGGTCCTCGGTCCACTGGTAGGCCTCGACGAGATCGGCGAGCCAGCCCAGGTCCGCGACGGGCCCCTCGAGCTGGGGTCCGGTCGTGAACATGTGAGGCGCCCCGACCTCGGCGATGGTCAGCGCGCGCAGCTCCTCCGTGTGTGACTGCAGCGCGTCGCGGAGCTGGCGCAGGCACGACGCGCGGAATGCGTGGTCGGTGGACCAGTCGGTGGTGTCGAAAGCGGTGCGGGCTGCCGCGATCGCGGCGTCCATGTCCTCGGAGGTGGCGTCGGCGGCGGAGCCGAGGACCTCCTCTGTGGCCGGGTTGAGCACGTCGAACGTGGCGCCCGAAGTGGACTGCCGGAGTTCGCCGCCGATGAGCAGCGGTGCGGTGTCGGTGATGCTCGTCGTCACGGGGGGCCTTCCGTCGGGCTGGGTGGGCATCGGTTGGGTGGACAGCTGTCTAGACGATAGTCCGGGGTTGGTGTACTGTCCAGACACATGTCCACTGCAGCCCGTTTCGAATCCACACGGCGGCGGCTCAACGGCCAGCAGGCCGAGACCGTCGACCGCCTGACCAGTGCTGCTGTCGAAGTGCTTCGGGAGAAGGGTGCCGGAGGCCTCGCGGTCCGGGCCGTGGCGGCCAGGGCGGGCGTCGCCCCCGCGACCGCCTACACCTACTTCTCCTCCAAGGGACACCTCATCGCCGAGGTGTTCTGGCGTCGCCTCGATGACCACGCGACCGCACCGATCGAGGGTGGCTCCACGGTCGACCGGGTGGTCGCGGTGCTGCGCGATGTCGCCCTGTTGATCGCCGACGAGCCCGAGTTGTCCTCGGCGGTCACCGGCGCGCTCCTGGGCGACGATCCGGAGGTGTCCCACCTGCGCGTGCGGATCGGCGCCGACATTCGTCGCCGCCTGGTGGCGGCCCTGGGCGATCAGAACGACGACGACGTGGTGTCCGCGCTGGAGATGGTCTATGCCGGGGCGCTCGTCAGAGCAGGCATGGGCTACGGCTCCTACGCGGACATGGCGGACGCGATCGAATCCGCCGCACGACTGATCCTGAGGTGACATCGGATATGACCACCGCAACCCCCGCTCCGCTCGTGTTCAGTCCGTATGACTACGCGGTACACGAGGATCCGTATCCCTTCTACGCCCGTCTCCGGAACGAGGCGCCCGTCTACCGCAACGCGGAGCTCGATTTCTGGGCGCTGAGCAAGTACTCCGATGTGCGCGAGGCGTTCCGCGATCCCGAGGTCTTCTCCAGCGGCAGGGGGGTCTCGCTCGACCCTGCCGCGTACGGACCGCACGCCTACAAGACCATGTCGTTCCTCGCCATGGACGATCCCCGCCACGCCCGCCTGCGCCGGCTGGTCAGCAAGGGCTTCACCTCCCGGCGGGTGGACGCGCTGCGCGAGGGGATCGAGAAGATCTCCCGCGAGTACTGGGACGAGTGCCTCGAGCGCTCCCGCGACGGCGAATCGTTCGATTTCGTCGACGACTACGCGGGCAAGCTCCCGATGGACGTCATCTCCGACCTCATGGGCGTGCCCGAGGCGGACCGCGCCGAACTGCGACGGCTGGCGGACCTGGTGATGCACCGAGAGGAGGGCGTCCAGGACGTCCCCCAGGAGTCGATGGTCGCGGCGCTGGATCTCATCACCTACTACCAGGGCATGGTCGCCGAGCGGCGAAGGTCACGCACCGAGGACCTCACGTCGGCGCTGATCGACGCGGAGATCGACGGCGAGAAGCTGGACGAGGACGAGATCCTGTCCTTCCTGTTCCTCATGGTCGTGGCCGGCAACGAGACCACCACCAAGCTCCTGGCGAACGCCCTGTTCTGGGGCCACGAGTACCCCGCGCAGTCTCGGCTCGTCCTCACCGACCCGGAGATGGTCCCGCAGTGGGTGGAGGAGACCCTGCGTTTCGACACCTCGAGCCAGATGATCCTGCGCACCACCACGACCGAGACCACGATCCGCGGGGTGACGATCCCCTCGGACCAGAAGGTCCTGATGCTCATCGGATCGGCGAACCGGGACGAGGACGTGTTCTCCGACGGGGACGTCTTCGACCTGACCCGCGACACCTCGGCCAGCCTGAGCTTCGGCCAGGGCCCCCACTTCTGCCTGGGCGCCCATCTCGCCCGGCTCGAGGGCCGCGTCGCCCTGGACATGATCGCCAGCTCCATCACCGGGTACGAACTGCTGCCCGGCGCGGAGCGCGTGCACTCCTCCAACGTGCGCGGGTTCGCACACCTGCCGATGCGGGTCGAGGTGCGGCACCGATGAGTCTGCGTTTCCCGCCCCAGCTGGACAACGCGGTCCGGCCGGCCCTGATCACCGGGGCCTCGTCGGGCATCGGCCGCGCCAGCGCCGAAGCGCTCGCGGCACTGGGCCACCCCGTCGTCGTGGGCGCCCGCCGTGCCGCCCGCCTCGACGAGCTCGTCGCCACGATCCGTGAGGCGGGCGGCGAGGCCACGGCATGCGCGGTCGACGTCACCGACGCCCGATCGGTGGCGGCCTTCGTCGCCGCCGCGACCGAGGCCTACGGCGATCCCGAGGTGCTGGTCTCCAGCGCGGGAACGCTCAAGATGGCGAGGGTCTGGGAGATGGACCCCGGGGAGTTCGCAGCCCAGCTCGACATCCACCTGCTGTCCGTGCACCGGCTGCTCCACGCGATCGTGCCCGGAATGGTCGACCGCCGCCGCGGCGACGTCGTCGTCATCGGATCCGACGTGGCCTACACTGCCCGCCCCCGCTCCGGCGCCTACGTCGCCGCCAAGGCCGGGCTGGAGAACATGGCCATCCAGGCCCGCAAGGAGCTCGAGGGCACCGGGGTCCGGCTCGGCGTGGTCCGCCCCGGCCCGGTGATGACCGAGATGGGCACCGAGTTCGACCCGGAGACCGCCGAATCCGTCATCAACGACTGGGTACGCCACGGCTTCGGGCGTCATCCACGCATGTGCAAACCCGCCGACCTCGCCCGGGGCGTCGCCGCGATGGTGTCGATGCCCCGAGGCGCACAGATCACCGAGCTGGAGATCCAGCCGGAGGCCCCCATCGAGGAGGACTACTCGTGACCAGCACCGGCAACCCCGTAGAGTTCCCGGACTTCTCCACGCTCGCCGAGCCAGGACGAGTCTCCGGCGGCGAAGGCGGGCTCGGGCACATGGACGAGCTGCGCGCCGATCCGATCAGTCTGTTCTGGCGGGTGCGCGAGGAATGCGGGGATCTCGGGATCTTCAGGATCGCCGACCGCGACATCTGCCTGGCCTCCGGCGCCGCCGCCAACGAGGCGTTCTTCCGAGCCCCGGACGAATCCCTGGACCAGGCGGCCGCCTACCCGTTCATGACGCCGGTGTTCGGCGAGGGCGTCGTCTTCGACGCGAGCCCCGAACGGCGCTCGGAGATGCTCCACAACACCGCGCTGCGCGGCGAGCACATGCGACAGCACGCCGTGACCATCCCACGCGAGGTCGAACGGATGGTGGCCGAGTGGGGCGACGAGGGCGAGATCGACCTGCTCGAGTGGTTCTCCGAGCTGACCATCTACACCTCGTCCGCGTGCCTGATCGGACCGAAGTTCCGCGAGCAGCTCGACGCCCGGTTCGCCCACCTCTACCACGACCTCGAGCAGGGCACGGACCCCCACGCGTACATCGACCCGTACGCCGACATCCCCTCGTTCCGCAGGCGCGACGCCGCCCGCGAGGGCCTGGTGGAGCTGGTCTCGGCGATCATGGACGAGCGGATCGCCGACCCGCCGGCGGACAAGGACGACCGGGATCTGCTGGACGTGTTGGTCTCGGTCAAGAACGAGGACGGGACGCTCCGGTTCTCCCCGGACGAGGTCACCGGCATCTTCATCTCGATGATGTTCGCCGGTCACCACACCACCTCCGGCACCAGTGCATGGATGCTCATCGAGCTTCTCCGGAACCCGGGCTACCTGACTGAGGTCGTGGCCGAGCTCGACGAGATCTACTCCGATGGCGCCGAGTACTCGTTCGGTGCGCTCCGCCAGATGCCCAAGGTGGAGAACGCTCTCAAGGAGACGCTCCGCCTGCACCCTCCGCTCATCATCCTCATGCGGGTCGCCCAGGAGGACGTGCGGATCGGCGACTACGCGGTGCGTGCCGGACAGACGGTGGCCGCCTCGCCGGCGGTGTCCAACCGACTGCCCGAGGACTTCCCGGACGCCGACGCCTTCGACCCGGACCGCTATGCCGAGCCGCGGCAGGAGGACATCGTCAACAGGTGGACCTGGATCCCGTTCGGCGCCGGGCGGCACCGGTGCGTCGGCGCGGCGTTCGCCCAACTGCAGATCAAAGCGATCTTCTCCGTACTACTGCGTGAGTACGAGTTCGAACTCGCCCAGCCCGCCGAGAGCTACCACAACGACCACTCCAAAATGGTCGTCCAGCTGGCCCAACCGTGCGTGGTCCGCTACCGCCGGCGGCAGCGCTGAGGGAACAGGAGGACGCGATGAGAGTCGAGGTCGATTTCGACCTGTGCCAGGGGCACGCCGAGTGCCAGGCGGAGGCCCCCGACTGGTTCACGGTCGGCAAGGGCTCCGAGGCCAAGGTCCGGGCAAAGCGTGGCGAGATCCCCGACGACCAGCTGGCGGCCGTCAAGGACGCCGTCAGGTACTGCCCGACACAGGCACTCCGCCTGGTCGAGAACTGACACCCCGAACCGAACACAGTCACCCCGGGAATCAGACGATCCCGGACGACACCCCACCAGGAGACGAGTGACGTGACCCGATACGACCGTGCAGAGATCGCCGCTTTCGTCCAGAAATGGGTGGACGCGAACGCCGAGTGCGAGCGGAACAAGGACTGGCGACCGCTGGAGTCGTTCTACGCCGAGGACGCCACCTACGGCTGGAACTACGGCACCAAGGACGACTTCATGGCCGTCGGCCGTGACGAGATCCGGGACATCGCGCTCGGCCAGGAGATGGCAGGACTCGACGGCTGGGAGTACCCGTACATCCGGACGATCATCGACCCCGAGACCGGTGACGTGCTCTGTTTGTGGAAGCAGATCGCGCGCGACACCGTCGACCCGAAGACCGGCCAGCCGTACGAGGTGCACGGCCTGGGCGGATCGTGGTTCCTCTACAACGGGAACCAGCAGTGGGCCTGGCACCGCGACTTCTTCGACTTCGGCAACGTCGTGGACCTGTTCATGCGCATGTACGAGGCCGATGCGCTCACCGATTCCATGAAGGCCCGCTTCGAGGGCGCCGGCGGGAAGCCCGCCGGCTGGTACCGCATCGAGGACAGCCCGGCCCCGCTCTGGCCGGTGTCGAGCCCGGACGAGGTCTGAGCCCCATGGCCCCGCTGTCGCGCCCGGATCCGCTCGAGACCCTGGACCACGCCTCCCTCGCCCGGTTGCTGCCCGATCTCCTGCTGATCGGGCAGCTCATCGACAGGGCGGGGATGCCCGCGCTGCTCGGCGAGTTCGGCGTGGACGGCATGCGGGACGTGGCCATCGAGGAGTGGCAGGCCGCCAGCCCGCACTACACGCGCCGGATGAAGGAGGCGCTGTCGATCACCGGTGACGGCGTCGCCGAGATCTTCAAGGGCTTCCAGCTCGACGTGGGGGCGCCGCCCGAGTTCATGGACTTCCGGTACGGGATCACCGACCACGACAACGGCGAGTTCTGGCTCGACCACTGTGGGGCGCTGATGGATGTCGAGCCGATGGGCGACAGGCTCGTGACGACGATGTGTCACGACATCGAGGACCCCACCTTCCCGGCCACCGCGCTGGCCACCAACCCCCGCGCGGTCGTCGAGCCGATCCACCGACCCCCGCGAAGCCCCGAGGGACGGACACCGCACTGTCACTGGGTGGTACGGATCGACCCGGACGCCCCACCGGCGCCGATGCCCGGACCCGCGGTCGAGTCGGCGTCCAGCCGGCTCATCGACTTCCGGTTCGACCCGCCCGCCCCGCAGGACACCGCCGGCGAGGGCGAGCGCGACGACTACGCGGGCCCGCTGTTGACGGACCTCGTGTTCGGTGAATTCACCTCGGCGGCCCTCATCCGTGTCGTCCGCGAGGTGTATCTGCAGATGCACCTGCTGGCGGTGGGGTTCCACCAGTCGGTCCGGCGCCGCTCGGATCGCGAGACCGCCGACCGGCTGCTCGCGTACCAGGCCACGGGCATCGCGGGGGTCGCCGCGGGTCGCATCCGGGACGCCCTCGGCGCGGACCCCGACGCCCGGGGGCTCGCCGCGGTCCTCGATAGCCATCCCCTGGCCGGGCCGACCGCCTACACCGGCTACTCGTCGCGGGTGTCCGACGACGGGCGCGAGCTCACCGTCTCCTGGGACACCTCCGCGGACGCATTCGCCGACGACACCTGGCTGCCGCTGATGGCCGCCGGCGACCTGCGCCCGCTCGAAGCCGCCGTACACGCGGTCGACCCGCACTGGACCGTCGCGGCCGTGCCCGGCGACGGCTCACGACTCGAGGCGGTTCTGCGTCTCGGCGAGACTCCCGCGAAGGAATCGGAGGAGGTCGCCGTGACCCGCATCAGCACGGGCGCGGCCTTCGACTTCGGTCCCGCACGCACGTCCCTGCCCATCACTCCCGTCTGACCCCGCATCCCACCCGAACCGCCTGATCCCGGAGGCCCCGTCATGGCACACAATCTGGCTGACCTTTTCGAGCATGCCGCCGATGCGTACGGCGACGATCGGCTGGCCGTGGTCGAAAACGACCGGCGGCTGACGTACACCGGGCTGGACGAGGAGGCCAACAGGTGGTGCTCCGTCCTGGCCGACCTCGGGGTGAAGGCGGGTGATCACGTCGCCGTCCACCTCCGCAACGGCGTGGACTGCCTGGCACTGATCCTCGGCATCCTCAAGCTCCGTGCGGTGCCGATCAGCGTCAACTACCGTTACTCGGGCGCCGAGTTGCGCTACCTCTACGACTACTCCGATGCCTGCGTGCTGGTGTTCCACCGCGAGTTCGGGGCCGCGGTCGCCGGCGCGGCCGAGGGGCTGGACTCCGTCCGCCACACGATCGTCGTGGACGACGGATCCGGCGTGGAGCCCCTCCCGGCCGGGGCTCTGGACGCCCGCGCGCTCCTCGCCGCCGCCTCACGAGAGCGGCCCGACGTCGAGCGCAGCGCCGACGACCTCTTCCTGGTGTTCACCGGGGGCACCACGGGCAAGCCCAAGGGCGTGATGTGGCGGCAGGAGGACCTGTGGCGCAGCCTCGGCGGTGGCGCTGACTATCACACCGGTGAACCGGTTCCGGACGAGTTCCACCAGTCGCGGTCGGGACTCGCGGGCGATCCGATGCGCTATCTCATCCTGCTGCCGCTGATCCACACCTCGGGCCTCATGCCGAGCTTCACCGGGCTGTTCGCCGGCGGGACCATGCACTACATTCCGCACTTCCGTGCCGACGAGGCGCTCGAGGAGATCGAGTCCGAGAAGATCCAGGTAGCCGTCGTGGCCGGGGATGCGATGGTCCGCCCGATCGTCGAACGCCTCAGGGAGAGCGGGGCCGACACCTCGAGCATGTTCATGATCTCCTCGGGGGCCGCGTTGTTCTCCCCGTCGGTCAAGGCCGACCTGCTCGGATTGCGTCCGGACCTGATGATCATGGATGCGTTCGGCTCGTCCGAGAGCGGTTTCGGCGGCCTGGGGGTCGTCACCAAGGCCGATCTCGACGACGGCTCCCTGTTCACCGACCACGGCCCGCGCATCCCGCGGGGCACCACTCTGCAACTGGTCGACGATTTCGACGAGCCGCTTCCCGACGATTCGACCGAGATCGGCTGGATCGTCAAGTCCGGCTACCAACCCACCGGCTATTACAAAGATCCGGCCAAGTCGGCCGAGACGTTTCGCGAGGTCGCCGGCACCATGCGGGTGTTCACCGGGGACCGTGGCCGCTATGACGGCCCGGCCACGATCATCATGCTCGGACGGGGCAGCCAGGTCATCAACTCCGGCGGCGAGAAGATCTTCGCCGAGGAGGTCGAGGCGGCGCTGAAGGCGGTGGACGGGATCGTGGACGCTGTGGTGCTGGGCATTCCCGACGAGCGCTTCGGACATCGTGTCGGCGCGGTGATCGAGTGGGCCGTCGGGCACGACGGTCGGTTCGACGAGGTCGAGGCGTCACTGCGCGGAAGCCTGGCCGGCTTCAAGGTCCCGGCGGCTCTGTGGGTCGTCGAGAAGGTCGAGCGGCATCCGAGTAGCAAGACGGACTACGGCTGGGCGCGCACGCTCGTCGCCGATCGCGCGCCCGACCACGATCGACGTACCGGTCGGGGGCGCGGCACGGATCAGAATCGCCGAACCGATCAGGACCGCCGGACCGATGTCGAGGGCGCGTCCGCATGACCCCATCCGCCGACGATTCGCGGCTGCGCCTCGACGGGCAGGTCTTCGCGATCACCGGCTCGTCCCGCGGCATCGGCGCCGCAGTGGCCGAAGATCTCGCGTCCCGCGGTGCGGACGTCGTCCTCAACGGCCGCGACAACGCCGCGCTGGAGCGGCAGGTCACGGAGTTGGCGGCCCGCTCGGACGGGCGGATCACGGGTGTCGCGGGATCCGCCCATCTGCCCGAGGTGGCGCGTGAACTCCTCGAGCGGGCCCGCGAGGGCGACTCGGTGGTGGCGGGACTGATCGCCTGCGCCGGGGTGGCCGAACCGCCGGGGTCCTCGATCCTCACCGTGGGGCACAGCGAATTCGCCGATCTCATGGACGCCCACCTGGGGACGGTCTTCGCGACCTGTCGCGAGTTCGCCCCACACTTCGTCGAGGCGGGGGCAGGGACGATCGTCACCACGTCCTCGTTCGCATGGAAGGGCGACTACGGGGGGACGGGGTATCCGGCCGGCAAGGGCGCGGTGACGTCGTTGACCATGGCGATCGCCGCGGAGTTGGCGGAGCACGGCGTCCGGGCCAACGTGGTGTGCCCCGGCGCGCGGACCAGGCTGTCCGAGGGTGACGACTACGAGGGGAAGATCCGCGAGCTGGGGCGTAGGGGGATGCTCGACGAGCTCAGCGTCGCCGGTGCACTCGACCCCGCCGGGCCCCGGTACGTGGCGCCCCTCTACACCTATCTGGCCTCGGGATTGTCCGCTGGGATCACCGGAGGGGTGTTCGCCGGCTCGGGCGGCTTCCTCGGCAGGTTTCCCACGCCCGAGGCACAGATCCTGGCCTATCGGGACTTCCACGACAGCCCGCCCTGGACTCCCGAGGAGATCGACGTCCACCTCCGCCGCTGACGAGCACCCGCTCCCGTGCCCGCCTCTCGTGCCCGCCGCCCCGGCATCCGCGCGCGCGGATGACCGCGCGGGGCCCGTCCTCCGCATCCCACGACGGGCGCGGCCCCACGCAACCCAGCCAGCCGTCACCCCGGTCAGCGTTTCCCCAGGTGGATACCCGGGAGAACGTACCGGAGTGACGGGGAGGGTGTCAGCGGAGGGCGTCCTCGCGGAACTCGCCTGGGAAGTCGACGGACGGGCCGTTGTCGACCTCGCCCCTGCGCAGCTCCACGCGCCGGATCTTGCCCGAGATGGTCTTGGGCAGATCCGTGAACTGCAGGCGGCGGATCCGCTTGTAGCCCGCCAGATGGGTACGCGAGTACTCGAAGATCTCGCGGGCCGTGTTCTCGTCCGGCGCCCAGTCTCCGGCGAGGACGACGAACGCCTTGGGCACGCTCAGCCGGACCGGATCTGGAGAGGGGACCACCGCCGCCTCCGCGACCGCCGGGTGCTCGAGCAGTACCGATTCCAGCTCGAACGGGGAGATCCGGTAATCCGACGACTTGAACACGTCGTCGGTGCGGCCGACATAGGTGATGTACCCGTCCGAGTCCCGCGAGCCCACGTCACCGGTGTGGTAGAAACCGTCGGCGTACGCGGCCTCGGTGCGCTCGGGGTCGCCGTGGTAGCCGACCATCAAGCCCAGTGGGCGGGGATCCATACGCAGGCAGATCTCGCCCTCGGCACCGTCCTCGGTGACCTCCCGGCCGGTCGCGGGATCGACGAGCGCCACGTCGAAACCCGGGCAGGGGCGGCCCATCGAGCCGTCCTTGATCGGCTGGCCCGGGGTGTTGGCGATCTGCACGGTCGTCTCGGTCTGACCGAAGCCGTCGCGGATCGTCACGCCCCACGCGTCGCGGACCCGGCCGATCACCTCCGGGTTGAGGGGCTCGCCGGCTCCGACGGCCAGGCGCGGCGGGTTCTGCAGCTGCGCCAGGTCGGCCTGGATGAGCATGCGCCACACGGTGGGCGGGCAGCACAGGCTGGTCACCCCGCAGCGGTCCATCTCGCGCATCATCGCCGTGGCGTCGAAGCGGGAGTAGTTGTAGAGGAAGACGCACGAGCCCGCGATCCACGGAGCGAACACGTTGGACCAGGCGTGCTTGGCCCAGCCGGGCGAGGAGACGTTGAGGTGGACATCTCCCGGCTGCAGACCGATCCAGTACATGGTCGACAGGTGGCCGGCCGGGTACGAGGCGTGCGTGTGCTCGACAAGCTTGGGCTTACTGGTGGTGCCCGAGGTGAAGTAGAGCAGCAGCGTGTCGTCCGCGCGGGTGGTGTGACTCGGCTGGAAGTCCGGGGAGGCGTCCAGCGCGGCCGCGATGTCGGTCCAGCCTTCAACGGCTCCGCCGACGGAGATGCACTGGTAGTCGCCGGAGATCGACGCGAATCGCTCGGCGAGTTCGGCGCGGGCGATGACGTGCTTGATGCCGCCACGCGCAATGCGGTCCCGCAGGTCGCCCTCCGCGAGGAGCGTCGTGGCCGGGATGACGACCGCGCCGAGCTTGATCACGGCGAGCATCACGTCCCACAGCTCCACCTGGTTGGCGAGCATGAGCAGGATCCGGTCGCCCGGCTCGACGCCGCGGTCGCGGAGCCAGTTGGCGGTGCGGTCGGACCGGATCCGCATCTCGTCGAACGAGTACTTGGCCTCGGTCGGTGCGCCGCCGTCGTGCTCCTCGACGATCCACAGCGCCGGGTCGTCGTTCCCTTCGGCCTGGACATCGAACCAGTTCAGCGCCCAGTTCCACTCGTCGAGCTCCGGCCAGACGAATCCCGCCCGGGCGGCGTCGTAGTTCTCGGCGTTCGCCTGGAGGAAGTCGCGGGCGGCGCGGAACTGTTCGGTGGCCTCGGTGGAGAGCGGCGGCATGGATGCTCCTGTCGATGAATCGTAAAGTGAGTCAGCTCACAGTAAGGCGGGGGGTGGGTCCGCGGTACACCCGAAAGGGGAGGGGTGCGGGCAATCCGGGCCCCGACCCTGGATTACTAGGAGGTGCAAGTATATGGTGATGGTCATCACGGGAACGGGCGCGGCCACCAGAGGTCGCCACCCACACGTCAGGAAGGACGTCCATGTCGGATCTCAGGCAGGTCGAGCACTACATCAACGGAAAGCGCGTCGCCTCGACCGGCGGTCGCAGCCAGGAGGTGCTCAACCCGAGCACCGGTGAGGCACAGGCGGTCGTGCCGCTGGCGACCACCGCCGAGGTCGACGACGTGATCGCCAAGGCCGCGGTCGCCCAGAAGGAGTGGGCGGCCATGAACCCGCAGAAGCGCGCCCGCGTGCTCATGCGTTTCGTGGCGCTGGTCAACGAGAACATGGACGAGCTCGCCGAACTGCTCGCGATCGAGCACGGCAAGACCACCCCGGACGCCCGTGGCGACGTCCAGCGCGGCCTCGAGGTCATCGAGTTCTCCATCGGCATCCCGCACCTGCTCAAGGGCGAGTACACCGAGAACGCCGGCACGGGCGTCGACGTCTACTCGATGCGCCAGCCGCTCGGCGTGGTCGCCGGCATCACCCCGTTCAACTTCCCCGCCATGATCCCGCTGTGGAAGGCCGGCCCGGCGCTGGCGTGCGGTAACGCGTTCGTGCTCAAGCCCTCCGAGCGCGACCCGTCCGTGCCGGTGCGCCTGGCCGAGCTGTTCACCGAAGCCGGTCTGCCGGACGGCGTGTTCCAGGTCGTGCACGGTGACAAGGAGGCCGTCGACGCCATTCTGAACAACGACACGATCAAGGCCGTCGGCTTCGTCGGCTCCACCCCGATCGCGCAGTACATCTACGAGAACGCGGCCCGCACCGGCAAGCGCGCGCAGTGCTTCGGTGGCGCCAAGAACCACGCGATCATCATGCCGGACGCGGACTTCGACCAGGTCGCGGACGCCCTGGTCGGTGCCGGTTTCGGCTCGGCCGGTGAGCGCTGCATGGCCATCTCGGTTGCCGTCCCGGTCGGCGAGGGCACCGCTGAGAAGCTGCTCGAGAAGCTGCTGCCCAAGGTCAAGGAGCTCAAGGTCGGCCACAGCCACGACCCGCAGTCGGACTACGGCCCGCTGGTCACGCCCGAGTCCAAGGCCCGGGTGCTCGACTACATCGACCAGGGGGAGAAGGCCGGGGCGAAGATCCTCGTCGACGGCCGCGGCGTCGGTGCGTACACCGGCGAGTTCAACGGTGAGGACATCTCGGGTGGTTACTACGTCGGCCCCACGCTGATGGACAACGTCACCACCGACATGAGCGTCTACACCGACGAGATCTTCGGGCCCGTCCTCACGATCGTCCACGCCGAGAGCTTCGAGGACGCCCTGCGTCTGCCGAACGAGCACGAGTACGGGAACGGCGTGGCCATCTTCACCCGCGACGGCGATGCCGCCCGCGAGTTCGTCTCCCGCGTCGAGGTCGGCATGGTCGGCGTCAACGTGCCGATCCCGGTCCCGATCGCCTACCACACGTTCGGCGGCTGGAAGAAGTCCGGATTCGGCGACCTCAACCAGCACGGCCCGGAGTCGATCAAGTTCTACTCCAAGGTCAAGACGGTCACGCAGCGCTGGCCCTCGGGCATCAAGGACGGTGCCGAGTTCGTCATCCCGACGATGGACTGACGTCGGTCACCGTAGGAGAGGAACACTGATGTTCACCCTTGATGACGACGACAAGGTCATCGTCGACGCGGCCCGTGACTTCTCCGAGAAGCGGATCGCGCCCCGGGCACAGGAGTGGGATGCGACCCACCATTTCCCCAAGGACGTCCTCCGCGAGGCGGCCGGGATGGGCATGGGCGCGATCTATGTCTCCGAGGACGTCGGGGGCAGCGGGATGCGTCGTCTGGACGGCGTGCGCATCTTCGAGCAGCTCGCCCGCGGCTGCCCGTCGGTGGCGGCCTACCTGTCGATCCACAACATGTGCGCGTGGATGATCGACGAGTTCGGCACCGACGAGCAGCGGCGGCAGTGGATCCCGAAGCTGGCCTCGATGGAGTTCTTCGCGAGCTACTGCCTCACGGAGCCGGGCGCGGGTTCGGATGCGGCGGCGCTGCGGACCAGGGCGGTCCGGGAGGGCGACGGCCCGGACGCCGAGTACGTGCTCACCGGCACAAAGCAGTTCATCTCCGGCGGTGGCCAGTCGGACGTGTACGTCGTGATGGCCCGCACCGGTGACCCGGGTGCCAAGGGCATCTCGACGTTCATCGTCCCGGCCGATTCCGAGGGGCTGAGCTTCGGCCCGGACGAGCAGAAGATGGGCTGGAACGCGCAGCCCACCGCTCAGGTGATCATGGAGGGCGTCCGCGTGCCGGCCGCCAACCTCATCGGCGGCGCGGACACCGGTGGCGAGGGCCTCGGCTTCACCATCGCCATGCGGGGACTCAACGGCGGCCGCATCAACATCGCGGCGTGTTCGCTGGGCGGCGCCCAGCAGGCGTACGCGCAGGCGGTCGCCCATCTGCGCGATCGCGAGGCGTTCGGTGGTGCGCTCATCGACGAGCCGACCATCCGGTTCACCCTGGCCGAGATGGCCACCGAGCTGGAGGCCAGTCGCCTCATGTTGTGGCGCGCCGCCGCGGCCCTGGACGCCAAGGAGCCGGACCACGTCGAACTGTGCGCGATGGCCAAGCTGTTCGTGACCGATCGGTGCTTCGAGATCGCCGACCGGGCGCTGCAGCTGTTCGGCGGCTACGGGTACCTGGCCGAGTACGGAATCGAGAAGATCGTGCGAGATCTCCGGGTGCACCGCATCCTGGAGGGGACGAATGAGATCATGCGTGTCGTCGTCGGCCGGGCCGTCGCCGCACGCGGACTGGGAGCGTAGGACATGAACAACGGTTCGCAGACTGTGGCGTTCCTCGGCCTCGGCAACATGGGTGGGCCCATGGCGGCCAATCTTGTCGGGGCGGGCCACGAGGTCCGCGGCTTCGACCCGGTCGAGGCCGCCCAGAACGCCGCGCGGGACGCGGGTGTGACCGTGTGCGCCTCGCCGGCCGAGGCCGTCGAGGGGGCGTCGGTGGTCATCACGATGCTGCCCAACGGTGCGTTGGTCACCTCGACCTACGAGGAGGTACTGCCCAAGGCCGGGAAGGGGACGTTGTTCATCGACTCCTCGACGATCTCGGTCGACGACGCTCGTGCGGTGCATTCCACGGCCGTCGCCGCCGGCATGCTGCAGGTGGACGCCCCGGTCTCCGGCGGTGTCAAGGGTGCCACCGCGGGGACCCTGGCCTTCATGGTCGGGGGCGAGGACGAGGCCTTCGCCGCGGCGCAGCCGGTTCTCGAGCCCATGGCCGGAAAGGTCATCCACTGCGGTGCCGCCGGTGCCGGTCAGGCGGCGAAGGTCTGTAACAATATGGTTCTGGCGGTCCACCAGATCGCGATCGGTGAGGCGTTCGTCCTCGCCGAGCGGCTCGGGCTGGAGCACCAGGCGCTGTTCGACGTCGTCACCGGGGCCACCGGCAACAGCTGGGCGCTGCACACCAACTGCCCGGTTCCCGGACCGGTGCCCACCTCTCCGGCCAACAACGACTTCACACCCGGGTTCGCCACGGCCCTGATGAACAAGGACCTGGGGCTCGCTCTCGCGGCCCTGGAGAGCACGGGAACGGTCGCTCCGCTCGGCGCGGCGGCGGCAGCCCTGTACGACGAGTTCGCGCAGGACAACGGCAGCAAGGACTTCAGTGCCATCATCACCAGCATCCGCGAGTCCGCGGGGAGCTGACCACCTGTAACTCTCGGGAGAGCAGACCATGTCCACCCACCGCCCCAAGGACTCGGACGCCGTGCTCGGCGCCCTTCGGAGAGTCCGGCAGGAATCCGGGTTGCCGATGGTGTTCGCTGGCGAGGCCGACGGCGAGACCGCGCAGCTGACCCGGTTCATCGGCGCCCGCACCAGTTCGATGCAGGGCCTGGCCGTGGCCAAGGGGCGTGGGCTCGGCGGTCACGTCATGGCCTCCGGTCGTCCCGCGACCGTGCGGGACTACGAGGACTGCTCCAGTATCACCCGCGACTACGCGGCCGCGGTGGAGCTCGAGGGGCTCCGGGCGATCATCTCGGTGCCGGTCATGGTCTCCGGGGTGGCGCGGACGATCCTGTACGGCTCGGCGCGAGTGGCAACCCAGCTGGGGGATCAGGTCGCGCGGACGTTCACCTCGGTGGCCGCGGAGCTGTCGTCCGAGTTCCAGATCCGTGACGAGGTGGACCGTCGGCTCCGGATGGCCGATCTGGCCGCCGCCGAGCAGGGCGCCGGATTGGAGGCGACCGACCGCGAGCAGATCAGGATGCTGCACGGCGAACTCCGGGCGATCGCCGCGGAACTGGGCGACGCCGCGCTGCGGAATCGGCTGCTCGCGGCCGGTTCCGCGCTCGCGGGGGTCGGCAGGGCCCCGGACGCGGCGGATACCCCGGTCCAGGACAAGCCGGTTCTCTCGCCGCGGGAGATCGACGTGCTCGCCCAGGTCGCATTGGGATGCTCCAATGCCGAGGTGGGCGCGCGGCTGTCGCTGTCTCCCGAGACGATCAAGGCGTACCTGCGCAACATCGGCACCAAGCTGGGCACGCGGTCACGGATGGAGTCCGTCGCCCGCGCGCGGTTGCTCGGCGTTCTGCCCTGATCTGCCCCTGCCTGCGCTGACCTGTCCCGGTCTGTGCCGCCGGGACCCGGTGGGCCGGTACGTACCCGCAACCGCGTCCGGAGGCAGCCGGCCGGATCCGTTGGTCAGGTGGTGGCGGTCGCGCGGTAGCGCAGCCGAACACCGGTGGCGGGGCGGGTCAACATCCGGGTCCACGGGAACGTCAGGTCGTCGGCGTCGTCGCTGATCTCGACGCCGGGGCGGCACAGCGCGGCGACGGTCGCGGACAGGGCGGTGACGGCGATCTTCTCGCCGGGACAGCGGTGCCCGCTGCGCACCCCGGCGCCCCCCTGGGGGATGAACGCCGCGAGTTCCTCGGCGTCGGCCACGTCGAGGAAGCGCTCCGGATCGAACGTCCCGGCGTCGTCCCAGTGATTCGGGTCCGTGTTGGTGCCGAGAATATCCAGGAACACGCGTTGGCCGCGGTGGACGGGACAGCCGCCGATCTCGGTGTCGACCGCGGCGAGGGCGGGCAGCATCGGGACGAACGGGTACACCCGCCGGACCTCCTGGGCGAACGCGACCGCCTCCGGGATGTCGGTGAGGCGCCCGGCGGCGGTCGTCGCCTCGCGGATCCGCCGCGCCCAGTCGGGGTGGTCGACCAACGCCACGGCGGCGAAGGCCGCGAAGCGTGCGACGGCCACGGTGGGCCGGGTGAGATTCTGGAGTTCGACGGCCGCGGTGTGGTCCGACACGAGAGCACCGTTCTCATCGCGCAGGTCCGCGATCGCCGTCAGCACCGAGTCCGCCGCGACGCGTGCGTGGCCGTCGCGGGCACCGTCGCGGGCGCCGCGGATCAGGCCGGTGGCCCAACGGTCCAGCCTCGCCCGTTCGACCCACGCCAGGGGATTGGTGGCCGGGCGGCCGAACGTGTCGAGGAGCCTGCTCATCTGATGCGCCCTGCGGTCGGCTTCCGCGGTGGACACCGGCACACCCGCCCACCGGAACGCGGCGCGGCCGAAGGCGACGGTGGTCGCGTCGTACACCGATCCCGACCGCTGCCGGGAGAGCGTCGTGAGCATCTCCTCCAGTTCCTCCGAGACGCAGGTGGCGAACGCCGCGACCCGGGAGTCGTCGTACGCGAGGTCCGCGAGCGCGTTCTTCCGCGCGCGGTGCGCGTCGCCGTCGAGACCGTGGACCGCGCCGGCGCCGAACAGCGGCCCGCGAACGAACGCGGGCATCGCGCCGTCACGCCGGAACAGGTCGGTGTCGTAGAAGAACCGGACGCCCTCCTCACCGCGCACGAGCAGTGATGATCGGCCGAGCAGGCGGATGGGGACCGGGGAGTCGGAGCCGGGTTCGAGTCCGGCGGCGCGGCGCACCCGGGAGGCGAAGAGGTACCCGGATCTCAGGAATTCGGCGGTCTGGTCGAGGAGACGGGCACCGGGCCGGTTCGACATCATTCGGACCTCCACACATCGGAACTGGGGACGTCCGTCACCCTAGGAGTGTCGGGACCGGGGCGCTTCCGGTCGTCGCGGGCGCCAGACGGCGCCGCGGGCACACATCCGGCCACCCCGCTGCAGACGATGTGGCCCAGATCACCCGACATCCACTTTCGGGTGTACCGGGTGTGGCTCGCCTCACATAGTTTCTTCTCAGTCGACGTGAACACGTCGGAGAAATCTGTCAGCGCCGCAGGTTCACAGCCCGGCGACACTGAGAAGACTGGAGTTGTCTTGACAGCCACGAATTCGCCCACGGGGGGCGCGACGCCACAGGCGGCGGCCGGCGTCCCGGTTAAGAAGACCTCGCTCGCACGCGTCGCCGCGGCCTCCTCGATCGGTACGACGATCGAGTGGTACGACTTCTTCATCTACGGCACGGCCGCCGCGCTGGTCTTTCCCACGTTGTTCTTCCCCGATCAGAGTGCGGCCTCGGCCACGCTGTCGTCGTTCGCCACCTTCGCCGTGGCCTTCTTCGCGCGCCCCGTCGGCGCTGCGGTCTTCGGCCACTTCGGCGACCGCATCGGCCGTAAGCGCACGCTGGTGTGGACGCTCATGATCATGGGCGTGGCGACCGTGTTCATCGGTCTGCTCCCCGGCTACGAGACCGGCGCGTTCGGCGCCTTCGAGAACGGCATCGGCATCGTGGCGCCCACGCTGCTCGTGCTGTGCCGCTTCTTCCAGGGCTTCGCCGTCGGTGGCGAATGGGCGGGCGCCACCCTGCTCACGGCCGAGTATGCACCGGAGGGCAAGCGCGGACTGATGGCCATGTGGCCACAGCTCGGTGTGGCCTTCGCGTTCTTCCTGTCGTCGGGCACCTTCCTCATCTTCGCGCTCGTCGCCGGAAACAACGCGGGTCCGGACAGTGCGTTCATGCAGTACGGCTGGCGCATCCCGTTCCTGCTGTCCGCGGTCCTCGTCCTCATCGGCCTCTGGATCCGCGTCTCGGTCGAGGAGACCCCCGTCTTCAAGCAGGACCGCGAGCTCGCCTCCAAGGACACCGCACCCGCGACCCTGCCCTTCGCCGACGCGATCCGCTTCCAGTGGAAGGAGATCCTCATCGCCGGCGGCGCGCTGACCTCGCTGTTCTCGCTGTTCTACATGGGGACCTCGTTCCTCACGAACTACGCCACGGCCACGCTCGGCCACTCCCGCCCGTTCGTCCTCGGCATGGGCATGGTCGCCGCCCTGGTCTTCGGTCTCGCCATCGCCCTGTCCGCGATGTACTCCGACCGGATCGGCCGCAAGAAGGTCATCGGCACCTCCGTCGGGCTGGCCATCGTCTGGTCGCTCGTCGTGTTCCCCATCCTCGACACCGGATCGACCGGCGCCTTCGCCGTGGGCCTGCTCGTCACCCTGATCATCTTCGGTATCGCCTACGGCCCGGCCGGCGCGCTGCTGCCCGAGCTGTTCCAGGCCCGCTACCGCTACACCGGTGCCGGCCTCGGCTACAACCTCGCCGGAATCCTCGGTGGCGCACTGCCGCCGCTGGCCGCCGCCGCGATGGTCGCCGCGGGCAACACCCTCGGAGTCGGCATCATGCTCTCGCTGTTGTCGGCCATGTCGATGATGTGCGTGCTCGCCATGACCGAGTCGAGCAAGAACAAGGTGACCGGTGAGCTCGCCGAGAACGACGCGGTGCTCGCCACCGAGGTCCCCTGACCCGGTGACCTGACGGCCCCGACGGGCCGCACCCCACCAGCAGCCGCGCCCGGCCCCACCCGAGAGGGGGCCGGGCGCGGTGTCGTTCGTGCCCGGTGAGGACGGCGCGAGTCGTCAGAAGTCGCCGGCGGTGCGGCGCAGCGAGCCGATCGCCTCGATGAGCGCGATCTGATCGGCCTCGTCCATGCCGGGATCGGCGAACACCCCGGCGTTGAGGGCGGCCGTCGCCTGGGCCACGACCTCGCGGCCCGCATCGGTGATCTCGACAAGCGTCGTACGGCCGTCGGTGGGGTGCGGTCGGCGTTCGACCAGGCCGGCGTCGAGGAGCCGCTTCATCGCGCTGGTGACGCTGGTGACGTGGACCTGCAGACGTTCCGAGGCCTTGGTGATGGGCAGGGCGCCCGAGCGGGAGAACGCGAGCAGTCGCAGCAGCTCATAGCGGGGAAACGACAGGTTCCAGGGCCGCAGGGTCTCCTCGACCCGGGCCAGGAGGATCTGGTGCGCCCGCATCACCGATGTCACCACGGTCATCCCCTGCGCGGCGTCGAGCCAGCCCTCGCGCTCCCAGTTGGCGCGGGCCTGGTCGATGCGATCGGGGATCGGTGCGGTCCTGGGGGACAAGGCTCACTCCTGGGGCCACGACGGTCGGCGGATTCCGTCGATTCTATCGGTCCCGTGCCACCGGCACCGTCAGACATGACGAGCGCGCCTGACACACCGGTTCGGGGGGAGGTCGCCTGTCTCACCATGAGGAGCAGGGCACCGCCCGGCGATAGGCTCCGCGCATGACCAACACCGTCCAGCAGGGTGCCGCCACCATCACCACCCGTGTCCGACACCCGCATTTCCAGGGGCTGGTGACCGACGCCGCCACGGCGGTGGCCCGGATCCAGGACGGGGACACGGTCGCGATCAGTGGATTCGCCAGTGCGGGTACGCCCAAGGCGTTCGCGCCGGCGCTGGCCGAGCGGATCCGTCGGGTGCGCGCCGGGGGCGGGCAGCTGAGCGTCAATCTTCTCACGGGCGCATCCGTGGCCGGCGAGGCCGAGGCGACCCTCGCCGAGGTGGACGGCGTGGCCCTGCGGATGCCGTACCAGAGCGAGCCCACCGCCCGCGGCAAGATCAACGACGGTCGGATGGACTACGTGGACATCCATCTGTCGCACGTGGCCCAGCAGGTGTGGGAGGGCTACTACGGGGACGTGGATGTCGCTGTGGTGGAGGTCGCCGCCATCACCGAGGACGGCAAACTGGTCCCGTCGATGTCGGTGGGTAACAACAAGACCTGGCTCGAGGTCGCGGACAAGGTGATCCTCGAGGTGAACTCGTGGGTCCCGCTCGACGTGGAGGGCATGCACGACGTCTACTACGGCACGGCGCTTCCTCCGGCGCGCAAGCCGATCATGTTGACCCGGCCGGCCGACCGCATCGGCCAGCAGTACCTCGAGGTCGACCCGGCCAAGGTCGTCGCCGTGGTGCCCACCGATGAGCAGGACTCGGAGACCACCGTCGCCGCGCCCGACGCCATCAGCCAGGCCATCGCCGGGCACGTGGTGGAGTTCTTCCGTCACGAGGTGGAACGCGGCCGCCTGCCCGCCGCCGGCCTGCTGCCCCTGCAGGCCGGGATCGGCAACGTCGCCAACGCGGTGCTCGGCGGCCTCGCGGAGGGCCCCTTCACGGGCCTGACCTGCTACTCGGAGGTCATCCAGGACTCGATGCTGGACCTGATCCGCCAGGGCACGGTCGCGCACGCCTCGGCCACGTCGCTGGCACTGTCCCGGGCCGGCCTGGCCGAGCTGGTGGACAACATCGATCTGTACCGCGAGCACGTCACGCTGCGCCCGCAGGAGATCAGTAACCACCCGGAGATCGTGCGCCGTCTCGGGATCATCGGCATGAACGGCATGCTCGAGGCCGACATCTACGGCAACGTCAACTCCACCCATGTCGGTGGCACCCGCATCATGAACGGGATCGGCGGCTCGGGCGACTTCACCCGGAACGGTTACGTATCCATGTTCCTGTCGCCGTCGACCGCCAAGAACGGCACGGTCTCGGCGATCGTGCCGATGGTGCCGCACGTCGACCACACCGAGCACGACGTGCAGGTCATCGTCACCGAGCACGGCCTGGCGGACCTGCGCGGCCTGAGCCCCCGCAAGCGCGCGCCGCTGATCGTGGACCGCTGCGCCGATCCGGCGTTCCGTCCGATGCTGCACGATTACCTGGATCGGGCGACCGCGCGGCCGGGCGCGGGCAACACCCCGCATATCCTCGAAGAGGCCCTGTCATTCCACACCCGCCTCGCCGCGACGGGAAGCATGCTGGAGTAGGTCGAATAACACCACCCGAGTGACCCGGAGGATCGATGACGACCAGCACGCGCCCCCTGCGGATCGGCAACGTCTCCGCCGCGCGGACCGACCGGGACACCGCGACCGCCGAGTTCCTCGCGGCCTCGAGGTTGGATGTCGTGGCGCTGGACATGCTGTCCGACGAGGCGATGCTGGATCTCGCCGCACAGCGCGCCGCGGGCGGGTCCGGGTATGAGCGCGCCGCGGTGGTGCAGCTGCGCGAATGCCTCGATCTGCTCGGCGTCGGTGGTGCGGGCGGACGTGGCGACGGGGCGGGTGACGACGACAAGGCGTCGGGCGTAAGGGTCGTCACCAACGCCGGAGCTCTCGACCCGGAGGGGCTCGCCCACGAGCTGCGGGCGCTGGCCCGGGAGGCCGGGGTGGACCTCCCGGTGGCCTCCGTTGATTCCGGCGACGTCACCGACCGGGCGCCCGAACTCGGTCTCGGTGTGGTCGACGTGGCGACCGTGCGGCACGGTGCGTTCGGGATCGCCCAGGCTCTGGCCGAGGGTGCCGTCGTCGTCGTCACCGGCCGCGTCAGTCGCGAGGCGCTCGTCACCGGCGCCGCCGCGGCGCACCACGGGTGGACCTCGTCGGCCCTGGACGCGCTGGCCGGGTCGGTCGCGGTGGGCCACGTCCTGTCCGGCGGGCCGGGCGCGACCGGCGTCGTGGACTCCTCCACGGACGTCACCCGGACCACCGACCCCGTGACCGGCGGTTACCCGATCGCGGAGATCGCCGATGACGGATCGGCGGTCATCACCCGACATCCGTCCGCGTTCGGCTCGGTCACCGTCGGCACGGTCACCGACCAGCTCCTCGACGGCGTCGCCGGCGCCCGCTACGCCGCGCCGGACGTGGTGCTGCGGCTCGACTCGGTGCGCCTGGCGCAGGAGGGCACGGATCGGGTGCGGCTCAGCGGCGCGCGCGGCGAGCCCGCGCCGCCGGTCGTCGCCCTGGTTGCCATGACCCGGGGCGGGCAGCGGCCCACGCGCGTCGCCCGCCCGCTCCCGCAGGAGGAGTCGGGGCACGTCGTGGTGTTGGCGGACGGGCGTCGCGTGCCCGTCCCGGTGCCGATGGAGACGGCGCCGATCGGGCCCGGCGAACTGCCGACTCCGTGGACTCCGAGCGCGGTGCCGGGCGGGGAGCAGGTGTCGACGGTTCTCGGGTCGGTCGCCAGCGTGCGGCGCGGGGTCGTGGGGCGTGGGGTCAACATCGCGGTGTGGACGTGGGACGACTCGGCATTCGCGTGGCTCGCCGACGAGTTCACGGTCGAGCGGCTGCGCGAGCTGGTCCCCGGCCTGGAGGGGATGGACGTGCGGCGCTACCCGCTGCCCAACCTGCGCGCGGTCAACCTGGTCGCGCGCCCGCCACGTGGCGAGGTGCTGACCCCGGGACTCGGCGCGGATCTCGCCGCCGCCCGGATCGAGGTTCCGGGCGAACTGCTCGAGTACGGTCCGTAGCCCGGGCCGGGGCCAGCGGCGGCTGCAGGTTAGAGCGGCCCGGGCAGGTCAGCTCATCGACCGCAGCTCGACCTTGCGGATCTTGCCGGTCGCGGTGCGGGGGATCGCGTCGGTCACCACGACGCCGCGGGG
Source organism: Dietzia sp. NPDC055877 (assembly GCF_053615975.1). NCBI lineage: Bacteria > Bacillati > Actinomycetota > Actinomycetes > Mycobacteriales > Dietziaceae > Dietzia > Dietzia sp. NPDC055877. Next base: position 266,651 of record NZ_JBSHCV010000002.1, read on the forward strand.
CCGCTGCGAGCTGGTGAGATGTTCGGCGCCGAACCGCAGGATCGAGTCGATTAGGTCGGCTTCCGGCGGCGCGTCGACGGCGGGGACCACCACCACGACCACCTGCTCGCCCCACGTGGGGTCGGGCCGGCCGATGCAGGCGACCTCGGCGACGTGCGGGTGGTCGAGGAGAACTCGTTCGACGTGCAGGGAACTCACGTTCTCGCCGCCGGACTTGACGATGTCCTTGACCCTGTCGGAGAACCACACCACGCCCTCGGCGTCGATGCGGCCGAGGTCGCCGGAGTGCATGCGTCCGCCCGCGAAGGCCTCGGCGTTGGCGTCCGGGTTGTTCCAGTAGCCCTCCATGACGGTCGGGCCGCGGTAGACGATTTCGCCGTCCTGCCCGGTCGGCATGAGCTCGGCTCCGCCGGGTTCGGAGATGCGGTTCTCGGCGAACGGGGTGGGGTAGCCCCACGAGTCGGCCTTGTCGGCGTTGAGTTCGGGCCACTGCATCACGGTCGCGGGCGTGCATTCGCTCATGCCGGATCCGAGCACGATCGTCGCGTCGGGCAGCGCCGCGGAGAGCCTCGTGCGCATCGCCTCCGACATCGGCGCCATCGCGTAGAGGAGCATCTGGATGGAGCTCAGGTCGAGCCCGCGGTCCGTCCCGTCGGCCAGAGCCTCGAGCATGAGCGGCAGCCCGACGAGGTGGGTGGCACGGACCCGGGCGACGGTGTCGGCGTAGCCGACCGGGTCGAAGCCCGGAAGGAGGTGGATCGTCGCACCCATGGTGACCGACGGGATGAGTACCCCGTTGAGACCGGCGGTGTGGAAGAGGGGGAGTGGGCACACCGTGACCGATCCCCGGGCGCCCCAGGCCATGCCGAAGATCGCGCTGTTACCGAGCGCGGCGACGGTGACGGCCAGGTGGGAGGTGAGCACGCCCTTGGGGCGGGAGGTGGTCCCGGAGGAGTAGAGGCACTGGACGATCTGGCGGTCGGCGATCACGGTGTCGGGATTGGTGTCGTCGCCGGCGAGAAGGTCGTCGAAGGACAGCACCGTGGGTCCGTCCGGTGCGGGCGTGAGGCCGTCGGGCAGGCCCCCGATGACGACGACGAAGCGGATCGCCGGGATCGCCCCGACCGCACCGAGTGCGAGCTCCGCGAGCGCGCCGTGGACGACCAGGATGCGCGTGCCGGAGTCGGTCAGGGCGTGCGCGATGTTCTCGAGGCCGGAGAGCAGGTTGACCGGCAACGCGACCATCCCCGCCTTGGCGCTGCCGAAGTAGGTGGCCACGAACTCGCGGCAGTTCGTGGACAGCAGAGCCACCGGCTCCTCGGGTTCGAGGCCCAGGCCGGCGAGCCCGTGAGCCACGCGATTGGACACCGATTCGAGTTCGGCGAAGGTCCACGATCCGGTGTCGTCCGTGACGGCGGTCCGGTCGGCGAAGGTGGCCGCGGCTCGGGTCGGGATGTCGCCGACCGAGCAGCGGCGCGCCAGGGCGTGGTCATGGGGGTCGATGCCGGTGGGGTCTAGTCGCACGGGGGGTCTCCGGTGTTCTGAGCGGGGATGGGGCGAGGGTGAAGGCAGGGCCGACGGCGGACGGCAGTCGTGTGACCGGGGTCACTGTGTCCACAGTGTCAGGATGGTCGAAAATTAGCAAGCAATCATGCTTGCTTTATTTGCGGCGGTTTGGGATCGTGATGCCCATGACCACCCCCCAGACCCCGGAGACCGAGGACCCACACGCGGCCCTCGCCGCGCTCAACGCCAGGTTGGACGAGATCGTCGAGGCCGCCGGCACCGACCACTGGAACGCCGCGACCCCGGCCGAGGGCTGGGACGTCGCCATGCAGATCGCTCACCTGGCCTGGACGGACGAGGTCTCGGTATCCGCTATCCGTGACGCCGACGCATTCCAGACGATCGTGGACAAGGCCATGGCCGACCCGGCAGGGTTCGTCGACGCCGGAGCCGAGGAGATCGCGTCGACCGGTCGCGACGAGGTCCTGGCACGGTGGCGCCTGGCCCGCGGGGAACTGGCGGACGAGCTCAAGGCCGCCGATCCCGGCGAGAAGGTCCCCTGGTTCGGGCCGCCGATGCGGCCGAAATCCATGACCACGGCCCGGATCATGGAGACATGGGCGCATGGCGTCGACGTCGCCGACGCGATCGCGGTCCCGGTCACCGACGACCCCGCTTTCCTCGCGGCGATGCCCCACGTGGCCCGGCTCGGCTTCAGGACCCGCGGCTTTTCCTATGCGATGAACGGCCTCGAGGCGCCCGCGAGCGAGATCCACGTCGCCCTCACGCAGGCGGACGGCACGGTGGTCGAGTTCGGCCCTGCCGATGCCGATCAGCGCGTGAGCGGGCCCCTGCTCGACTTCTGCCTCCTCGTCACCCAGCGCGTCCACCGCGAGGACACGGCCCTGGAGGCCGTGGGGGAGGATGCCGAGGGCTGGCTGCGGATCGCCCAGGCCTTCGCCGGCCTGCCCGGCGGGGGCCGCGAGAAGGGGGCGCGGGCATGAGCGTCGACCCCACCCCCGCGCAGCGAGTCGGCACTGAACCCACGGTGCCTCCGCTCCGCGTCGGCAACATGTCCGGCTTCTACGGCGACCGCATCTCGGCCATGCGCGAGATGCTCGAAGGCGGCCAGCTCGACGTCCTCACCGGCGACTACCTCGCCGAGTTGACCATGCTCATCCTCGGCCGCGACCGGATGAAGAGCGCCGAGCTGGGCTACGCCAGGACCTTCCTCCGCCAGCTCGAGGACTGCCTCGCGCTCGCTCTGGAGAAGAAGGTCAAGATCGTCGCCAACGCCGGCGGTCTCAACCCGGCGGGGCTGGCAGCGGCGATCCGCGAGCTCGGCGAGCGTCTCGGCCTGCAGCCGGAGGTCGCGTACGTCCACGGCGACGACCTCATCGACCGCGTCGGCGAGCTCGACCTCCCGGCCGACGCCGGCTTCCCGGTGACCGCCAACGCCTACCTTGGGGCGTTCGGCATCGCCCGGTGCCTGGATGCCGGCGCCGACGTCGTCGTCACCGGGCGCGTCACCGACGCCTCCGTCATCGTCGGCCCCGCGATCAGCCACTTCGGGTGGACCAGGCAGGATCTCGACGCGCTGGCCGGTGCCACCGCCGCCGGCCACGTGATCGAGTGCGGTACCCAGGCCACCGGCGGCAACTACGCCTTCTTCAACCGCGGTGAGATCGCCGACCCCGTCTCCCCGGGATTCCCGATCGCCGAGATCGCGGCCGACGGTAGCTCCGTCATCACCAAGCACGCCGGGACCGGCGGCGCCGTCACCGTCGGCACCGTCACCTCCCAGCTGCTGTACGAGGTCACCGGCGCCCGCTACGGCGGCCCCGACGTCGTGACCCGACTCGATACCGCCCGCCTCGAGCAGGAGGGGCCGGACCGCGTCCGGATCTCCGGGGTCCGCGGCGAGACCGCGCCGCCGGACACCAAGGTGTCGGTGACCTGCCTCGGCGGCCACCGCAACGAGATCACCTTCCTGCTCACCGGCCTGGACATCGAGGACAAGGCCGCACTGGTGGAGCGCCAGTTCCGCGCTGGACTCCAGCGCGAGCCCGCGGACCTGCAGTTCCGCCTGCACCGGACCGACCACCCGGATGCCGACACACAGGCCGCGGCCACCGCTATGCTCACCATCGTCGGCTGGGACCCCGACAAGGACGTCGTGGGCCGGGCATTCACCGACGCGGCGGTCGCCATGACCCTGGCGAGCTACCCGGGGGCCACCCCGAGCGGCCCGCCCGGTCGCGGAGCGCCCTACGGCGTGTACATCCCCGCCTACCTCGACCAGAAGGCGGTTCCCCACATCGCCGTGCTCCCGGACGGCACCAGCGTCGACATTGACCCGCCCGACGAGACGGCGGAGATGGGCGACGGCCACGCCTCGGACGGACTCGACTCCGCCGGCCGTCCGCTGGCCCCGCAGGACCCGGCCGGCCCCTCGACGACCCGCCCACTGGGCGACGTCTTCGGCGCGCGGTCGGGAGACAAGGGCGGCACCGCCAACATCGGGCTGTGGGCCGGCGACGAGCGGTCCTACCGGTGGATGCTCGCCACGCTCACCGTCGACGAGGTCCGCCGCCTGCTACCGGAGGCGGCCGACCTGCCGATCGAGCGCTACGAGCTGCCGCGCCTGCATGCGGTGAACTTCGTAATCGACGGGCTACTCGGCAAGGGCGTCGCGCACGGCTACCGCTGGGACCCGCAGGCGAAGGGGCTGGGCGAATGGCTGCGCTCCCGCGTCGTGGACGTGCCCGATTACGTCACCGCCCCCGTCGACTCCCCGGCGGCCGCCATGAAGGAGAACCAGTGACCGTTCCTCGCAGAACCGCCCCCGCCGTCCCGCCCCATGTGCCCGGAGACCCCTGGTACTCGGACGAGCGACTCGCGCTCCGCGAGACCGCGACCCGCTTCGCGGAGCGGGAGATCCTGCCCCATCTCGCCGAGTGGGAGGCGGCGGGCGCGATCCCGCGGGAGCTGCACCGCGCGGCCGGCGAGCTGGGCCTGCTCGGGGTCTCCTTCCCCGAGGAGGTGGGCGGTGGTGGCGGCGACGCGATCGACTCCCTCGTGGTGTGCGAGGCGCTCCACGAGGCGGGCGTCTCCGGTGGCGTGTTCGCCTCCCTGTTCACCTGCGGCATCGCGGTGCCGCACCTGGCCCAGTCCGGGCGGCCCGACCAGATCGAACGGTGGGTGACGCCCACGCTGGCCGGCGAGCTGATCGGCTCCCTGGCCATCACCGAGCCCGGCGGCGGCTCCGACGTCGGTCACCTCACCACCACCGCACGCCGGGAGGGTGACGACTATGTCGTCAACGGCGCCAAGACCTACATCACCTCCGCCACGCGCGCCGACTTCGTCGTCACCGCCGTCCGCACCGGAGGCGGGGAACTCGCGGGCGCCGCCGGGGTGAGCCTGCTGGTGATCCCGACGGACACCCCGGGATTCCACGTCTCGGAGCCGCTCGACAAGCTCGGCTGGCGCGCCTCGGACACCGCCGAGCTCACGTTCACCGACTGCCGCGTGCCGGTGGCCAATCTCGTGGGCGCGGAGAACGACGGCTTCACCCAGATAGCGATCGGCTTCGTCAGTGAGCGCGCCGCCCTGGCCTGCCAGGGATACTCGCAGGCGCAGCGGTGCCTCGATCTGACCCTGGACTGGGTCCGCGAGCGGGAGACCTTCGGTCGACCGCTGCTGTCCCGGCAGGCCGTGCAGAACACGGTCACCGAGATGGCCCGCCGCATCGACCTCGCCCGCACCTACACCCACCACTGTGTGAACCTCGCGGTCTCGGGGCACGACGCCGTGGCCGAGGTCTGCTTCGCCAAGAACACCGCCGTCGAGTGCGCCGAATGGGTCGCCAACCAGGCGGTGCAGCTCTTCGGAGGACTCGGATTCATGTCCGAGTCCGAGGTGAGCCGCCAGTACCGCGATGTCCGACTCCTCGGCATCGGCGGAGGCACCACCGAAATCCTCACCACCCTCGCCGGACGACGTTTGGGGTACACCGCATGACAATCCTGCGTTCCACGATCGACACCACCACCGCCGAGTTCGGCGCGGCGCGACAGGCCATGGAGGCCAAGCTCGACCAGCTCGCCGCCGATCTCGAACCGGCACTGGCGGGCGGCGGCGAGCGCAAGGTCGCCCGCCACCGCGAGCGCGGCAAGTTCACCGCGCGCGAACGGATCGACATGATCCTGGACCGCGAGTCGCCGTTCCTAGAACTGTGCGCGCTCGCCGCCTGGGGCTCGGACTTCCAGACCGGCGCCTCCGTGGTGGCCGGGATCGGCGTGGTCTCCGGCGTCGAGTGCCTCCTCGTCGCCAACGACCCCACGGTCAAGGGCGGCACCTCCAACCCGTGGACCCTGCGCAAGATACTCCGGCTCAACGACGTCGCCATGAAGAACCGGCTCCCGGTCATCAGCCTCGTCGAATCCGGCGGCGCCGACCTGCCCACGCAGAAGGAGGTGTTCGTCCCGGGCGGCGGCCTGTTCCGTGACCTGACCCGCCTGTCCAAGGCGGGCATCCCCACCATCGCCGTGGTCTACGGCAACTCCACCGCCGGCGGCGCGTACGTGCCGGGGATGAGCGACCACGTCGTGATGATCGAGGAGCGCTCGAAGGTGTTCCTGGCCGGCCCGCCGCTGGTCAAGGCGGCCACTGGTGAGATCGCCGACGAGGAGACGCTCGGTGGCGCCGACATGCATGCGCGGGTCTCGGGGCTCGCGGACCATCTCGCCGCCGACGAGGCCGACGCCGCACGGATCACCCGGGGCATCGTCCGGAGGCTCAATTGGACCAAGGCCGGGAGGGCCCCGCGCACCGAGGTCCTCGAGCCCCTCCACCACGCCGACGAGCTGCTCGGGATCGTGCCCGAGGATCTCAAGATCCCGTTCGACCCGCGGGAGATCATCGCCCGCATCGTGGACGGCTCGGACTTCGACGAGTTCAAGCCGCTGTACGGCGCGAGCCTCGTCACCGGGTGGGCCGAGATCCACGGCTACCCGGTGGGCATCATCGCCAACGCCCGCGGCGTGCTCTTCAGCGAGGAGGCGCAGAAGGCCACGCAGTTCATCGAGCTGGCCAACCGCTACGACACCCCGCTGCTGTTCATGCACAACACCACCGGCTACATGGTCGGCTCGGAGTACGAGCGCGGCGGCATCATCAAGCACGGCGCGATGATGATCAACGCGGTCTCCAACTCCGAGGTCCCGCACCTGTCGCTCATCACCGCGGCCTCGTACGGCGCGGGTCACTACGGCATGTGCGGCCGCGCCTTCGATCCGCGGTTCCTCTACACCTGGCCGAGCGCGAAGTCCGCCGTCATGGGCGGTCAACAGCTCGCCGACGTGGTCACCTCTGTCGCCGCCGCGGCCTCCGCGGCCCGGGGCGAGGAGATGGACCCCGCGACCATCGACGGCCTCAAGACGGCGATCGCCGACCAGATCGAGGCCGAGTCACTGCCGGCGTTCCTGTCGGGGATGCTCTACGACGACGGCGTCATCGACCCCCGCGACACCAGGACGGTGCTGGGACTCAGCCTGTCCGCGATCCACTCCGCTGAAGTCGCCGGCACGAGCCGCTTCGGCGTCTTCCGGATGTGAGGAACCAGACCATGAGCTCCACCAGCCCCGCCCGGCCCGCCCAGAAATCTCCGAACGACCCGACGACAACGACGACGACGACACCGCCGGTCACCTCCGTCCTGGTGGCCAATCGCGGCGAGATCGCCCGGCGCGTCCACCGCACCGCCCGGTCACTGGGCATGTCGACGGTCGCCGTGTTCTCCGACGCGGACGCGGACTCGCCGCACGCCCGCGAGGCCGACGCCTCCGTGCGACTGCCCGGTAACACCCCTGCGGAGACATACCTGCGCGGTGACCTGGTGATCGAGGCGGCCCTGGCCGCGGGCGCCGACGCCGTCCACCCCGGATACGGGTTCCTGTCGGAGAACGCGGGATTCGCCCGCGATGTGATGGCGGCGGGTCTGACCTGGGTCGGGCCGCCACCGCAGGCCATCGAGGCCATGGGCTCCAAGATCGAGGCCAAGAAGATGATGGCGGCGGCGGGCGTGCCCATGCTCACCGACCTCGAGCCCGACGACGTCACCGAGGACCTCCTGCCGGTCCTGGTCAAGGCCTCCGCAGGAGGTGGCGGGCGCGGGATGCGCATCGTGCGCACCCTCGACTCACTGCACGACGAGATCGCGGCCGCCCGGCGTGAGGCGAAGTCGGCGTTCGGCGACGACGCGGTGTTCTGCGAGCGCTACCTCGAGCGCGGCCGGCACATCGAGGTCCAGATCATGGCCGACGCCCACGGCACCGTCTGGGCGGTGGGGGAGCGCGAGTGTTCCATCCAGCGCCGCCACCAGAAGGTCATCGAGGAGGCGCCCAGCCCGCTCGTCGAGCGCACGCCGGGGATGCGGGCGAAGCTGTTCGAGGCGGCCCGGGATGCCGCGACCGCGATCGGCTACACCGGCGCCGGGACGGTCGAGTTCCTGGCGACCGACGGCGGTGAGTTCTTCTTCCTCGAGATGAACACCCGCCTGCAGGTGGAGCACCCGGTCACCGAGGCCACCACCGGTCTGGATCTGGTGGCGCTGCAGTTCGACGTGGCCGCGGGTCTGCCGCTGCCCGCCGCCGAGCCGCCGGCCACGCACGGCTGGTCGCTGGAGGCCCGGCTGTACGCCGAGGATCCGGCGGACGACTATCGCCCCGGCTCCGGCGTCCTGTGGGCGCTCGAGGTGCCCGGTGTGACCTCGCGCTTCTCCGGCCCGCACCGGCCAGGGATCCGGCTGGACAGCGGCGTGGAGCCGGGGCCGGACGGCACGCTCATCGGCGTCCACTACGACCCGATGTTGGCCAAGGTGATCTCCTATGGCCGGACCCGCACCGAGGCCTGCACCTCGCTCGCCGGGGCACTCGCCCGCGCCAGGGTCCACGGACTGACCACCAACCGGGCCCAGCTCGTGCGCGTGCTCCGCCATCCCGAGTTCCTCGCCGGCAATCTGTCGACGGCGTTCCTCGACGACCACGGCGCCGCAGAACTCGCCGCCCCGCTCGCCGACGACGAGGCCGTACGCATCTCGGCACTCGCCGCCGCGATCGTCTCCGGTACCGCGGAGCACGCCGGCGGCCCGGTCGCGCTCGCCCCGGCCGGGTTCCGCAACGTCGGCCGCTCGCTGCAGACCCGCACCTACCGGGTCGGTGAGGACGAGCTCGAGGTGACCTACCTCCGCGACCGCGCCGGTGCCCGCCCCGCCGCCGAGGACCTCGACGGCATCGTGACGATCGGAGACGCCACCGCCGATTCGCTCGTCGTGGAGGTCCGTGGGGTTCGCCGCACTCTCGCCGTGGCCCGGTACGAGACCCCGGGGGCCGACTCGCGCGTGGAGGTCGACTCCCCGCTCGGACCGGTCTCACTCGTCGAACCGCCCCGCTACACCGACCCGTCGGCGGAGGTCGCCGCGGGATCGCTGCTCGCCCCGATGCCGGGCTCGGTCATCCGCGTCGCGGTCTCGGTCGGGGACGCGGTCACAGCAGGTCAGCCACTGCTCTGGATGGAGGCCATGAAGATGGAACACACCATCTCCGCGGCCATCGACGGCATCGTCACCGAGCTGCCCGTCGAGGTCGGCACGCAGGTCGAATCCGGCACCATTCTCGCCGTCGTCGTCGAACCCAGCACCGACACCGAACAGGAGTGACCGCGATGACCGACATCTCGACCGTCCCCAACCCCGTGATCGACACCGACGAGCAGGCCCAGCTCCGGAAGGTCGCCTTCGACCTCGGCTCGCGCTACGGCCTGGAGTACATGCGCGAGAAGTCCGACGCCGGCGAGACCACCGACGAACTGTGGACCGAGGCAGGCAAGCTCGGCCTGCTGGGCGTCAACCTGCCCGAAGAATACGGCGGGGGCGGCGCGGGCATGACCGAGCTGGCCATCGTCGAGGAGGAACTGTCCGCCGCGGGCGCCGGGCTGCTCATGATGGTGGTCTCGCCGGCCATCAACGGGACGATCATCTCGCGCTTCGGCACCGAGGAACAGAAGCAGCGGTGGCTGCCCGGGATCGCGTCGGGGGAGACCATCACCTCCTTCGCGATCACCGAGCCCGACGCCGGATCCAACTCCCACGCCATCACGACCACCGCGCGGCGTGACGGCGCCGACTTCCTGCTCAGCGGGCAGAAGACCTATATCTCGGGTGTCGACCAGGCGGATGCGATTCTCGTCGTCGCCCGTCTCGAGGGGTCCACCCCCGGCCGCCTCGAACCGGCGCTGTTCATGGTCCCCACCGACGCCCCGGGCCTGACGAGGGCCCACATCCCAACCGAGGTCCGTACGCCCGAGCGGCAGTTCCAGCTGTTCTTCGACGACGTCCGCCTCCCCGCCGACGCGCTCATCGGTGACGGCGACACCGCGCTGCTCATGCTCTTCGCCGGCCTCAACCCGGAGCGCATCATGGCCTCCGGCATGGCCTGCGGCACCGCGCGCTACGCGATGGACAAGGCCACGAAGTATGCGAACGAGCGGTCGGTGTGGAAGACGCCCATCGGCGCTCACCAGGGCGTCGCCCACCCCCTGGCCCAGTGCAAGATCGAGCTGGAACTCGCGCGGCTGATGATGCGCAAGGCGGCGGCCCTGGTCGACGCCGGCATGGACGAGGCGGCCGGCGAGGCGGCGAACATGGCGAAGTACGCCTCGGGAGAGGTCTCGGCGCGCACCGTCGACCAGGCCATCCAGACCCTCGGCGGTAACGGACTCTCGGTGGAGTACGGGCTCGCCGGGATGCTCGCCGCGTCCCGACTGCCCCGTATCGCCCCCGTCAGCCGGGAGATGATCCTCAACTACGTGGCCCAGCACTCGCTCGGGCTGCCGAAGAGCTACTGAAGGTGGCGGCCATGAGTGACACGCACGCCGGCGGGCCGGCCCCCGCCGGGCAGACGGTGGTCCGCTACGAGGTCCGGGCCGGCGCCGCGCGCATCGACCTGGACTCACCGCACAACCGCAACGCCCTGTCGACCGCACTCGTCGAGCAACTCCACGCCGCGCTCGACGGTGCCGCGGGTGACGACGCCGCCCGCGTCGTGGTGCTCGGGCACACCGGCGGGACCTTCTGCGCCGGCGCCGACCTCTCCGAGGCCTCGGGAGGCACCGGCCGGCCCGAGGAGCAGGCGGCGGAACGGACCAGGGTCTTCCTGGGACTGTTGCGGGCGATCATCGCCCACCCCAAGCCGGTGATCGCCGCCGTCGACGGCCATGTGCGGGCCGGCGGCATGGGCCTGGTCGCGGCGTGCGACCTCGCGATCTCCGGGCCCTCGTCGACGTTCGCGCTGACCGAGGTCCGACTGGGGCTCGCCGCCGCGATGATCTCGGTGCCCCTGGCAGCGCGCGTCAACCCCCGCGACCTCGCACGGGCGCTGCTGACGGGGGAGAAGTTCGACTCCGCGCACGCCCGGGCCATCGGCCTGCTCACCGAGGCCCCGGAGGACGTCCCGGCCGCCGTGGACCGGCTGGTGGCCTCGTTCCGCCCGTGCTCGCCGCAGGGGCTGACCGAGAACAAGGCGCTGCTCGCGGCGCCGCTGCTGGCCGAGCTCGACGCCCGGGGGGAGGAGCTGGCCGGGATCACCGCCCGGTTGTTCACCACCCCGGAGGTGGCCGAGGGGATGACCGCATTCCTCGAACGCAGATCGCCTGCCTGGGCGGCGGACGCGGAGTAGCGTGAAGTGTGGTGTTGGTCACACGACCAGCACCGCCTTCACCGTCGTCTCTCATCGAGGAGTACACGCATGCGCACCAAGGCCGCCATCATCCGCGAGCCCAAGCAGGACGGCTGGGAGATCGTCGAGGTGGACATCGACGACCCGAAGGCCGGGGAGGTCCAGATCAAGCTCGCCGCCTCCGGCCTATGCCATTCAGATGAGCACCTGCTCACCGGTGATCTGCAGTTCGAGTCGTACCCGATCATGGGCGGGCACGAGGGCGCCGGCGTGATCACCAAGGTCGGCGAGGGCGTGCGGGGACTGGAGGAGGGCGATCACGTCGTCCTGGCGTTCATCCCCGCCTGCGGCACATGCCCGCCCTGCTCGGAGGGGCTGCAGAACCTCTGCGACAACGGTGCCGGCCTGCTCAGCGGCCGTGCGATCAGTGACGGTGGCTTCCGCGTCCATACCACCGACGGCGAGGACGTGGCCACGATGTGCGTCCTCGGCACCTTCGCGCCGCACGTCACCGTGCACGAGTCCTCGGTGATCAAGATCGAGAAGGACATCCCCCTCGACAAGGCCGCACTCCTCGGCTGCGGCGTCTGCACGGGCTGGGGATCGGCCACCGAGATCGGCGGCGCCAAGGAGGGCGACGTCGTCGTCGTCGTCGGTGTCGGAGGTATCGGCATCAACTCGGTCCAGGGCGCCGCGGCCGCGGGCGCCCGCGCGATCGTGGCCGTCGACCCGATCGACTTCAAGCGTGAGAAGGCGCTCGAGTTCGGCGCCACCCACACCTGTGCCTCCATGGACGAGGCCATGGCGTTGGTGGGGGAGATCAGCTGGGGCAGAATGGCGGATCTGGTGATCCTGACCATGGGCGTCGTCGAGGGCAAGGATCTGCTGCCCGGCCTCCTGCTCACCGGCAAGGGGCGGCGCTGCGTGGTGGTGGGGCTGGGCGACATGACCGCTGTCGACGCACAGATCTCCATCCTGGACCTGGCGATGCAGCAGAAGACCCTCCAGGGGGCCATCTTCGGCGGCACCGGCCCGCGCAAGCAGATCCCGCATCTGCTGCACCAGTACCGTGCGGGCAACCTCAAGCTCGACGAACTGATCACCACGACGTACCGGCTCGAGGACATCAACCAGGGCTATCAGGACATGCGGGACGGAAAGAACATCCGCGGCGTCATCATCTACGACGAGCAGGACTGGTAGCAGGAGGAGACATGGCGGGACCCGAGCAGCGCGCCCCCAAGCAGGACCGCAGCCGCATCACGCGGGAGCGGTTGCTCGGTGCTTCCATCGACCTCCTCGCGACGCAGGGCTGGGCGGCGACCACCGTGGGCGCGGTGGCCGCCGCCGCCGGCGTCTCACGGGGTGCCGCCCAGCACCACTTCCCGACCCGCGAGGACCTGATCACAGCGGCTCTCGAGCACATGATCGAGCAGCGTGTCGAGAGCGTGCGCGCTGTCGGGCTGGACCTCCCGGAGCCCGGGCCGGCCCGCACCGAGGCGGTGGTGCGCCTGATCGTCGAGCACTACACCTCCGACCTGTTCAAGGCCGCACTGCAGGTGTGGACCGCGGCCGCCAGCGATCCCGCTCTCGCGGACCGGGTGCTTCCCCTGGAGACCGCGATGTCGCGCGAGGTCCTCGGCATCGCCGCGGCCGCGCTGGAGCGCGACGCCTCGGACGCCCGCGTCCGCCGGGCGCTGCAGACGACCCTCGATCTCGCGCGTGGCCTCGGCCTGGCCGACGTGCTCTCCGACGATTCCGGACGTCGTGACAAGATCATCCGATTCTGGGCGCAGACGATGGACGAGGTCCTCGACGACGCCGGAAAATCGCACCCGGTGGCGGGCGGCCGCGGCTCATTTTGACCCGGTATCCCCACGGCGGTTAGGCTTGACCATCGTGCTCGCAGTATGCGAGCTGGAGGATCGTGCCCTGTAGGCCAGCGAGAGCGGCTGACGAGGTCGCCCGTGCGCGGCGACGGGTGTTCGAGAGTCCGGATACGAGCAACGTCCCAGTGACCGGTGGTCGCCCTTGAAAGCGGAGGCCGCCAGCTAGAGAAAGTCGGTTCATGCCAACCATCAACCAGCTGGTCCGCAAGGGCCGCCAGGACAAGAAGTCGGCGACGTCGACGGCTGCCCTCAAGGGTTCGCCCCAGCGTCGCGGCGTGTGCACGCGTGTGTACACCACGACCCCCAAGAAGCCGAACTCCGCGCTCCGTAAGGTCGCCCGTGTGCGCCTGACCACCGGCGTCGAGGTCTCGGCCTACATCCCCGGTGAGGGCCACAACCTCCAGGAGCACTCGATGGTGCTCGTGCGCGGTGGTCGTGTGAAGGACCTCCCGGGTGTCCGTTACAAGATCATCCGTGGCTCGCTCGACACGCAGGGCGTGAAGGACCGCAAGCAGGCCCGCTCCCGCTACGGCGCCAAGAAGGAGAAGTAATGCCTCGTAAGGGTCCCGCCCCGAAGCGCCAGCTCATCAGCGATCCGGTCTACGGTTCGCCGCTGGTCACGCAGCTCGTCAACAAGATCCTCCTCGACGGCAAGAAGACGACCGCCGAGCGCATCGTCTACTCCGCGATGGAGATCTGCCGCGAAAAGACCGGCACCGATCCGGTCATCACCCTCAAGAAGGCCCTGGACAACGTCAAGCCTGCACTCGAGGTCCGCTCCCGTCGCGTCGGTGGCGCCACCTACCAGGTGCCCGTCGAGGTGCGCCCCGGACGCTCCACCACCCTCGCGATGCGCTGGCTGGTCACCTTCTCCCGGCAGCGTCGTGAGAACACCATGATCGAGCGTCTCGCCAACGAGATCCTGGACGCCTCGAACGGCCTGGGTGCCGCGGTCAAGCGCCGCGAGGACACCCACAAGATGGCCGAGGCCAACCGGGCGTTCGCGCACTACCGCTGGTGATTCGGTGGGCCCCTGGCGGGGCGGTGTCGTCAAGACCCCCCGTCCAGGGTCCCGCAGCCGCCCACTTGGTGGCATCATTGACCAAGCCCCGTCTCGCCTCGCTGAGAGTGCGCAGCCGGAATCAACACAATGACCCGGTTCGGACGGTCGACACCGACCGCACGGGCCACCGACGACTCACGATCGGGGAGAATCCGTGGCACAGGACGTGCTGACCGACCTCAACAAGGTCCGCAACATCGGCATCATGGCGCACATCGACGCCGGTAAGACCACCACGACCGAGCGCATCCTGTTCTACACGGGTGTCAACCGTAAGGCCGGCGAGACGCACGACGGCGCGTCGACGACCGACTGGATGGAGCAGGAGAAGGAGCGTGGCATCACGATCACCTCCGCCGCGGTCACCTGCTTCTGGGACGACAACCAGATCAACATCATCGACACCCCGGGCCACGTCGACTTCACGGTCGAGGTCGAGCGGTCGCTGCGCGTGCTCGACGGCGCCGTCGCGGTCTTCGACGGCAAGGAGGGCGTGGAGCCCCAGTCGGAGCAGGTCTGGCGCCAGGCCGAGAAGTACGACGTCCCCCGTATCTGCTTCGTCAACAAGATGGACAAGCTGGGCGCGGACTTCTACTACACCGTCCAGACGATCGTCGATCGTCTCGGTGCCAAGCCGCTGATCCTCCAGCTCCCGATCGGTGCCGAGGACGCGTTTGACGGCGTCGTCGACCTGCTCACCATGAAGGCGCACTTCTGGCGTGGCAAGACCGAGATCGGCAGCGCGGCCTCGATCGAGGACATCCCGGCCGACCTGCAGGAGAAGGCCGAGGAGTACCGCGAGAAGCTCCTCGAGACGGTCGCCGAGACCGACGAAGAGCTCATGGAGAAGTACTTCGGCGGCGAAGAGCTGACCATCGACGAGATCAAGGCTGCGATCCGCAAGCTCGTGATCAACTCGGAGATCTACCCGGTCCTGTGTGGCTCCGCGTACAAGAACAAGGGCATCCAGCCGATGCTCAACGCGGTCATCGACTTCCTCCCGAACCCGCTGGACGTCGGCGAGGTCCACGGCCACAAGGTCGGCGACGAGGAGACCGAGATCCTGCGCAAGCCGTCCAAGGACGAGCCGTTCTCGGCGCTGGCGTTCAAGATCGCCGTGCACCCGTTCTTCGGCAAGCTCACGTTCGTGCGCGTCTACTCGGGTCGTGTCGAGCCGGGCACCCAGGTCGCCAACTCGACCAAGGGCCGCAAGGAGCGCGTCGGCAAGCTCTTCCAGATGCACGCCAACAAGGAGAACCCGGTCGACGAGGCCGTGGCCGGCAATATCTACGCCTTCATCGGGCTCAAGGACACCACCACCGGTGACACCCTGTGTGACCTGAACGACCAGGTCGTCCTCGAGTCGATGACGTTCCCGGACCCGGTCATCGACGTCTCCATCGAGCCCAAGACCAAGGCCGACCAGGAGAAGCTGGGTACCGCGATCCAGAAGCTCGCCGAGGAGGATCCGACCTTCACCGTGCGTCTGGACGACGAGACGGGTCAGACCGTCATCGGCGGCATGGGTGAGCTCCACCTCGACGTGCTGGTCGACCGCATGAAGCGGGAGTTCAAGGTCGAGGCGAACGTCGGTAAGCCGCAGGTCGCCTACCGCGAGACCATCAAGGGCTCGGTCGACAAGTACGACTACACCCACAAGAAGCAGACCGGTGGTTCCGGTCAGTTCGCCAAGGTGCAGATCGCGCTCGGACCCCTGGATCAGGAGTCCGTCGAAGAGGGCGAGACCTACGTGTTCGACGACAAGGTCACCGGTGGCCGCGTGCCCAAGGAGTACATCCCCTCCGTGGACGCGGGCATCAAGGACGCCATGCAGTACGGCATCCTGGCCGGCTACCCGATGGTCAACGTCAAGGCGACCCTCGTCGACGGTGCCTACCACGAGGTCGACTCGTCGGAGATGGCGTTCAAGGTCGCGGGCTCGATGGCCTTCAAGGAGGCCGCGCGCAAGTGTCAGCCCGTGATCCTCGAGCCGCTCATGGCCGTCGAGGTCACCACGCCGGAGGACTACATGGGCGACGTGATCGGCGACCTCAACTCCCGCCGCGGCCAGGTCAACGCGATGGAGGAGCGCTCCGGTGCCCGCGTCGTGAAGGCCAACGTGCCGCTGTCCGAGATGTTCGGCTACGTCGGCGACCTCCGGTCGAAGACGCAGGGCCGGGCCAACTACTCGATGGTCTTCTCCCACTACGCCGAGGTTCCGGCGAGTGTGTCGAAGGAGATCATCGCCAAGGCGACCGGCGAGTAACCGGTATGGTCCCGTTCCGCCCTCGCGGCGGGACGGGGCCGATGCCGGCGGCGCACGGTCGAACCTCCGGGTGGCCGCCGGTTCGTGCCCCACGGCACGATGAGTAAGATCAATCCACACAAAGCAGTGCCCACTACCCGAAGTGGGGACAGACCAGTCCAGGAGGACATCAAGTGGCGAAGGCGAAGTTCGAGCGGACGAAGCCGCACGTTAACATCGGCACCATCGGTCACGTCGACCATGGCAAGACCACCACCACCGCGGCCATCACCAAGGTACTCGCGGACGCGTTCCCGGACCTCAACGACTCGTTCGCGTTCGACGAGATCGACAAGGCGCCGGAGGAGAAGGCTCGTGGTATCACGATCAACATCTCCCACGTCGAGTACCAGACCGAGAAGCGTCACTACGCGCACGTCGACGCCCCCGGTCACGCCGACTACATCAAGAACATGATCACCGGTGCCGCCCAGATGGACGGCGCGATCCTCGTCGTGGCCGCCACCGACGGCCCGATGCCCCAGACGCGTGAGCACGTGCTGCTCGCCCGTCAGGTCGGCGTTCCCTACATCCTCGTCGCGCTCAACAAGTGCGACATGGTGGACGACGAGGAGATCCTCGAGCTCGTCGAGATGGAGGTCCGCGAGCTGCTGGCTTCGCAGGACTTCGACGAGGACGCCCCCGTCATCCACATCTCCGCCCTGAAGGCTCTCGAGGGTGAGCAGAAGTGGGTCGACTCGGTCCTGGAGCTCATGCAGGCCTGTGACGACTCCATCCCGGATCCCGAGCGCGAGACGGACAAGCCGTTCCTCATGCCCGTCGAGGACGTCTTCACCATCACCGGTCGTGGCACCGTCGTCACCGGTCGTATCGAGCGTGGCCAGATCAACGTGAACGAGGATGTCGAGCTCATCGGCATCAAGGATAAGGCCACCAAGACCACCATCACGGGCATCGAGATGTTCCGTAAGCTCCTCGACTACGGCGAGGCGGGCGACAACGTCGGCCTGCTGGTCCGTGGCCTCAAGCGTGAGGACGTCGAGCGCGGCCAGGTCGTCATCAAGCCGGGCGCCTACACCCCGCACACCACGTTCGAGGGCCAGGCGTACATCCTGTCCAAGGACGAGGGCGGCCGCCACACGCCGTTCTTCAACAACTACCGTCCGCAGTTCTACTTCCGTACCACGGACGTGACCGGCGTCGTGACCCTCCCCGAGGGCACCGAGATGGTCATGCCGGGCGACAACACCGAGATGAGCGTCGAGCTCATCCAGCCGGTCGCCATGGATGAGGGCCTGCGCTTCGCGATCCGTGAGGGTGGCCGCACCGTCGGCGCCGGACAGGTCACCAAGATCATCAAGTGATCGTCTGACCTCACGGACCGGGTGAAGTAACCGGACCAGAGAGTAAGGGGCGCCCCGCCTGAGCGGGGCGCCCCTTACTCTATTTGTCGACTTCCGGTAGGTCGGACGGACAGGTGGTCACCGGCGACGTCCGAGCACGCTCATCGCCACGGAGAGCCCGATCGCGGCCACGCCGGCCAGCGCGGTCACCGCCACCGCGGCGACCTGCTCGGCCGAGGCGGAGTGTTCACCGCGTGCCGAGCCGATGACCCCGTGCCGCCGGTCGACCTCTTCGAGCGCGCGCAGCAGCTCGTCCGGG
Organism: Dietzia sp. NPDC055877; assembly: GCF_053615975.1. Classification (NCBI taxonomy): domain Bacteria; kingdom Bacillati; phylum Actinomycetota; class Actinomycetes; order Mycobacteriales; family Dietziaceae; genus Dietzia; species Dietzia sp. NPDC055877. The sequence continues at coordinate 284,774 of NZ_JBSHCV010000002.1, forward strand.
TTCCCGCCCTTGTCCGGGTGATGACGCAGCACGGCCTGACGACGGTCCCTCTTGTAGGCGGCGGGATCACGTGGTTCGCGGCGGGTGTTCACGGGGGAGCTCCTCGGGGCAGGCTCGTCAGGTCGATGGTCGTTCCGACGATACCCGTGCGGGGGCGGGGCCCCGCGGCGCCGGTGGACGCCTCTGTACCGGGTCCGCCCCGGGCGATTTTGCTCTGTGCGCCACCGTGCGGCATACTGGTGAAGTTGCCCGGACAAGGCGGCATCCGAACGTGGGTACATTTTACCCGCGGCAGGGGCCGGGTTGGCCGGGCGAGCACGACCGTGGCGGGTGAGCGATCACCCGCTGGAAAAGTGGGAGGGCGACACGCCCGACCGCGTGGACGCGTCGTGACACGTCAACAGCGGCAGCGGATCGGTCCGCCGTCTTCTTCGCCCAGCGGGGAGCGGCATCCCGTCCTCTGGATCACCTGAGTCGTGTTGCGCCTATGGCCGCGCGTCCGGGGACCTCCACGACGGGCACCGATGCACGAGACCGGGTGGTAGACGGTTTGACGGTGTCACATATGACAAGCGAACACAGCAGTGTCCCCGCCAGGCGAGGGCGCTCACGACAGCCGCCTTCACGGGCGGGAGGAGAAGAGGACGAAGTGGCGGGACAAAAGATCCGCATCCGGCTCAAGGCCTACGACCACGAGGCGATCGACGCCTCGGCGCGCAAGATCGTCGAGACGGTGACCCGTACCGGCGCTCGCGTCGTCGGTCCGGTGCCGCTGCCCACCGAGAAGAACGTTTACTGCGTCATCCGCTCGCCGCACAAGTACAAGGACTCGCGTGAGCACTTCGAGATGCGTACCCACAAGCGGCTGATCGACATCCTCGACCCCACGCCCAAGACCGTGGACGCGCTCATGCGCATCGACCTGCCTGCCAGCGTCGACGTCAACATCCAGTGACCTCCGACCGCGTAGCGGTCAGCAAGCAACGTGCAGCGGAGACAGTGAACAGATGAGTAACACCGAGATCAAGGGCATCCTGGGCGCCAAGCTCGGCATGACCCAGGTCTTCGACGAGAACAACCGGGTGGTTCCGGTCACCGTCGTCAAGGCCGGGCCGTGCGTCGTCACCGGGATTCGTACCGAAGAGACCGACGGCTACAACGCCGTCCAGATCGCGTTCGGCGCGATCGACCCCCGCAAGGTCACCAAGCCTGTCGCGGGTCAGTTCGACAAGGCCGGGGTCACCCCGCGCCGCCATGTCGCGGAGATCCGCCTCGAGAACGCCGAGCAGGCCGCCGGCTTCGAGATCGGCCAGGAGCTCGGCGCGGACGTGTTCGAGGACGGCGCTTTCGTCGACGTCACCGGAACGTCCAAGGGCAAGGGCTTCGCCGGCACCATGAAGCGTCACGGCTTCGCCGGTCAGGGCGCCTCGCACGGTACCCAGGCCGTCCACCGCAAGCCGGGCTCGATCGGTGGCGCCGCCACCCCGGGTCGCGTCTTCCGCGGCAAGAAGATGGCTGGCCGCATGGGTAACGAGCGGGTCACCACCATGAACCTCAAGGTCCACAAGGTCGACGCCGAGGCCGGCGTCCTCCTCATCAAGGGTGCCATCCCCGGCCGCAATGGCGGCCTCGTGATGGTCCGTTCCGCAGTGAAGGGCGGTGCGCGCGCATGACCACCACGGAGAACACCGTGAACCTCAAGCTCGACGTCCGTACTCCGGCCGGGAAGACCGACGGTGCCGTCGAGCTCCCCGCCGAGATCTTCGGTGTCGAGCCCAACCTGCCGCTGATGCATCAGGTCGTGGTGGCCCAGCTGGCCGCCGCACGTCAGGGCACCCACTCGACCAAGACCCGTGGCGAGGTGCGCGGCGGTGGCCGCAAGCCGTTCCGTCAGAAGGGCACCGGCCGCGCGCGCCAGGGCTCGACCCGCGCACCCGCGTACACCGGCGGTGGCACCGTCCACGGTCCGAAGCCGCGGGACTACTCGCAGCGCACGCCCAAGAAGATGAAGGCCGCCGCCCTGCGCGGTGCCCTCTCCGACCGGGTCGCCAGCGAGCGGCTCCACGTCGTGACCGAGTTCATCGAGGGGCAGAAGCCGTCGACCTCGGGCGTCCGGACGTTCCTGGCGTCGTTGTCCGACCGCAAGAAGTTCCTGATCGTGGTGGGTCGTGAGGACCTCGCTGCATGGCGTTCGGTCGCCAACCTCGATCACGTCCACCCGATCGCTCCGGATCAGCTCAACACCTACGACGTCCTCAACGCCGACGACGTCGTGTTCACGGTCGAGACTCTGGACGCGTTCGTCACGCAGGCGGGTCGCATCCTCGCCGGCAAGGCTGCGAAGGAGGCCGACAAGTGAGCACAGTCGCCGATCCCCGGGACGTGATTCTCGCCCCGGTCGTCTCCGAGAAGGCCTACGGCCTGCTCGAGCAGGGCGTGTACACGTTCCTGGTGGCGCCGGACGCCAACAAGACGCAGATCAAGATCGCCATCCAGGAGATCTTCGGCGTCACCGTTGATTCCGTCAACACCGCAAACCGTAAGGGCAAGCGCAAGCGCACCCGCACCGGGTTCGGTCAGCGCAAGAGCACCAAGCGCGCCATCGTGACCCTCGCGGCCGACAGCAAGCCCATCGAGATCCCGGGTCTGACCGCCTGACGGCGGGAAGAGTTAAGGACGAGAGAACCTCATGGCTATCCGCAAGTACAAGCCCACGACCCCCGGTCGTCGCGGCTCGAGCGTCTCGGACTTCGCCGAGATCACCCGCTCGACGCCCGAGAAGTCGCTGCTGCGCCCGCTGAGCAAGACCGGCGGTCGTAACGGCCACGGCCGTATCACCACTCGCCACAAGGGCGGTGGGCACAAGCGCCAGTACCGTGTCATCGACTTCCGTCGCAACGACAAGGACGGCGTGCTCGCCACCGTCGCGCACATCGAGTACGACCCGAACCGCACCGCCAACATCGCCCTGCTGCACTACGCAGACGGTGAGAAGCGGTACATCCTGGCCCCGCGCAACCTGAAGCAGGGCATGAAGGTCGAGTCGGGTGCGAACGCCGACATCAAGACCGGCAACAACCTGCCGCTCCGCAACATCCCCGCCGGCACCGTCGTGCACGTGGTGGAGTTGCGTCCGGGCGGCGGCGCCAAGATGGCCCGCGCGGCCGGCGCCGGAATCCAGCTTCTCGGTAAGGAAGGTGCCTACGCCACGCTGCGTATGCCCTCCGGCGAGATCCGTCGTGTCGACGTCCGTTGCCGGGCGACGATCGGCGAGGTCGGCAACGCCGAGCAGATCAACATCAACTGGGGTAAGGCCGGCCGCATGCGGTGGAAGGGCGTTCGCCCGACCGTCCGTGGCGTGGTCATGAACCCCGTCGACCACCCGCACGGCGGTGGCGAGGGCAAGACGTCCGGTGGACGTCACCCCGTCAGCCCGTGGGGGCAGCTTGAGGGACGTACCCGCAAGCCCAACAAGGCGAGTGACAGTCTTATCGTCCGTCGCCGTCGCACCGGCAAGAAGCGCTAAGGAGGGAAACTAGGATGCCTCGTAGTCTCAAGAAGGGTCCGTTCGTCGACGAACACCTCCTCGCGAAGGTGGACGTGCAGAACGACAAGGGCACTCATCAGGTCATCAAGACCTGGTCGCGTCGCTCGACGATCCTGCCCGATTTCATCGGACACACGTTTGCCGTTCATGACGGCCGCAAGCATGTGCCCGTGTTCGTGTCCGACTCGATGGTGGGTCACAAGCTCGGCGAGTTCGCGCCGACACGCACGTTCAAGGGGCACATCAAGGACGATCGGAAGAGTAAGCGTCGATGAGCACTGATACCCAGCAGAACGAGCAGCAGGCCGATCAGAACCTGACGGCCCGCGCGACCGCGAAGTTCGTCCGTGTCACGCCCATGAAGGCGCGTCGCGTGATCGACCTGATCCGTGGCAAGGACGCTGCAGACGCGCTGAACACGCTGCGGTTCGCCCCGCAGTCCGCCAGCGAGCCCGTCGCCAAGGTCCTGGCCTCCGCGATCGCCAACGCAGAGAACAACCTCGACCTGGATCCCCGGACCCTGGTCGTCTCGACGGCGTACGCCGACGAGGGCCCGACGCTCAAGCGGTTCCAGCCGCGTGCACAGGGTCGTGCGTTCCGCGTGCGTAAGCGCACGAGCCACATCACCATCGAGGTGACCAGCGTGCCCGACAAGGCCGGTGCCGGCCGGGGACGTCGCAACCAGGGAGGTGCCCGCTAAATGGGACAGAAGATCCAGCCGCACGGCTTCCGTCTCGGCATCACCTCGGACTGGACGTCCAAGTGGTATGCCGACAAGCAGTACGCAGACTACGTCGCCGAGGACATCAAGATCCGCGAGCTCCTGTCCAAGGGCATGGAGCGGGCCGGGATCTCGGGCGTCGACATCTCGCGTACCCGTGACCGGGTCCACGTCGACATCCACACCGCCCGCCCGGGCATCGTGATCGGTCGTCGTGGCGCCGAGGCCGACCGCCTGCGTGGCGAGCTCGAGAAGCTCACCGGCAAGCAGGTCCACCTCAACATCCTCGAGATCAAGAACACCGAGGCCGACGCCCAGCTGGTGGCCCAGGGCATCGCCGAGCAGCTCACGAACCGCGTGGCGTTCCGCCGCGCGATGCGTAAGGGCATCCAGTCGGCCATGCGCCAGCCCCAGGTCAAGGGCATCAAGGTGGTCTGCTCGGGTCGTCTCGGCGGCGCCGAGATGTCCCGCTCGGAGCGGTACCACGAGGGACGCGTCCCTCTGCACACCCTGCGTGCCGAGATCGATTACGGCACCTACGAGGCCAAGACGACCTTCGGTCGCATCGGCGTCAAGGTGTGGATCTACAAGGGTGACGTCGTCGGCGGTCGTCGCGAGTCCGACCAGTTCGCCCAGTCCAGCAACCGCGGCGGTGGCGACCGTGGCCCGCGCCGCGAGCGTGGCGCCGGCCGCCCGCGTCGTTCCGGCGCCCAGGGCACCACGGCCACGAGCACCGAGACCGGCCGTGCCGGCTCGGCTGCCCCGGCCGAGGCGCCCGCAGAAAACAAGGAGGCCTGACAGTGCTGATCCCCAAGCGCGTCAAGCACCGCAAGCAGCACCACCCCGGTCGTAAGGGCGGGGCGAAGGGCGGCACCAAGGTCACGTTCGGTGACTACGGGATCCAGGCTCTCGAGCCGGCCTACATCACCAACCGGCAGATCGAGTCCGCTCGTATCGCGATCAACCGCCACATCAAGCGTGGCGGCAAGGTCTGGATCAACATCTACCCGGATCGTCCGCTGACGAAGAAGCCCGCCGAGGTCCGGATGGGTTCCGGTAAGGGATCCGTCGAGTGGTGGGTCGCCAACGTCAAGCCGGGTCGCATCCTGTTCGAGATGTCGTACCCGAACGAGGAGACCGCCCGGGAGGCTCTGCGCCGTGCGCAGCACAAGCTCCCGTGCAAGACCCGCATCGTCACCCGGGAGGAGCAGTTCTGATGGCAAGTGGAATCACCGCCCCCGAGCTGCGCGAGCTCGACGCCGATGCGCTGACCGCGCGCCTTCGCGAGGCCAAGGAAGAGCTGTTCAACCTGCGCTTCCAGATGGCCACCGGTCAGCTGACCAACAACCGTCGCCTGCGGGTCGTACGACACGACATCGCGCGCATCTACACCGTCATCCGTGAGCGTGAGCTCGGGCTGTCGGCGGCGCCGGGTGATGCCAAGTGAGTGACAAGGAAACAGTTGTGACTGAGTCAGGCGAGAGCACGGAGCGCAACAGCCGCAAGGTGCGCATCGGGTACGTCGTGTCCGACAAGATGGAGAAGACCATCGTCGTCGAGCTCGAGGACCGCGTGAAGCATCCCCTGTACGGCAAGATCATGCGCCGTACCGAGCGTGTGAAGGCGCACGACGAGACCAACACCGCCGGCATCGGCGATCGCGTGCGGATCATGGAGACCCGCCCGATCTCCGCCAGCAAGCGGTACCGCCTCGTCGAGGTGCTGGAGCGGGCCAAGTAGTCCACTCCGCTCAGATAGTCCGGCCCGGCCACGAGAACTCTCGTGGCCGGGCCGACCTCTTTTTCCAGTGTTCCTCGCAGTAGGACCGCGCCGCCGAGGATTACCCAGGCGAAACAAAATATGAGTAATGTGTCACCCGTTCGAAGGGCACCGCGTGTCAGACAGGAGCGACACATGAGCACCCGGATCTTCTCGGGACCCAGGCCTCCGCGTAATCGCGGTGGTCGGCGCCGGTCCTACCCGGTGGCTGTCGCGGCCGCGGTGGCCGCACTCTCAGTCACCGGCGCGCCGGCGGTGAGCGCCCAGGGCTCCGGGGTGGGATCACTGGATCCGCAGTCATTTGCTCCCAGTGTCGCTCCCGGCAGCCTGTTCGGCGTACCGTCGCTCAGCCTGGCCGCGGCGACCCAGGTCGGAGCGCCGATCCCACTCACGGCTGTCCTCGGATCCCTCGGGATGGTGGGGTCGTCGGACTTCGCGAGGCCGGGTAGTTCGGGCAGCGCGCCGGCGGAGCCCATAGCGACGCGGGATCCGGACATCAAGGCGACAACGATCAGGTCGGTCGAGCCACTGTTCCCGGCGTCGACAGACGAGGTGGACCGCCGCGCAGAGGTATGGACCGTCACGTCGGAATCGATGCAGCGTGAGGTGCGGGTCGAGGTCTACCGGGCTCCGGCCGGGGTCGACGCCCCGAACATGTACTTCCTCGACGGTGTGGGTAGTGAGTCGCCGTCGGGCTGGAGCGGGGGGATGGGATGGGGCGATCCCCGGCTGCGCCAGCGTGCGGTGAACGTGGTCGCGCCCACGGGGGCGCCGTCCTCGATGTGGAGTGACTGGGAGGAAGACGACCCGGTCCTCGGCCCGAACATGTGGGAGACCTTCCTGGTGGAGGAGCTGCCCGGACTACTCTCCAGGGGCCTGGAGGGCACGGTGGAGCCCGTGGCGCATAACGGCGACTGGGGAGTCCTGGGTGTGTCGATGGGCGCGGCATCGGCCGTGCATCTCGCGAACACCAACGATATGTTCGGGGGAGTGGCCGGCGTCAGCGGCGCCTACTCCACGATGGACGCTCTCGGGTACCAGTACGCGAGGTTGACCGTGGCCGCGCGGGGCGGCGACGCGACCAACATGTGGGGCACCCGGGGCGCGGAGCCGTGGCGTGAGCACGACACGATCGCGAACCCCGCCGGGCTGGCGGGCAAGTCGGTCTACCTCAGCGCCGCGACCGGCCGCGTCGGGTCGAGCGAACTCGGACGCTTCGGTAGTAACGAGATGGTCCTTCTCGACGGGCACGTGTTGGAGAAGGGATCGTTCGAGAGCACCCGTGCGCTGGAATCGGCTCTCGCCTCCGTCCCCGGTGTGCACCTGCAGATGAACTATATGCCGACCGGCATCCACAACTGGCCGGTGTTCGTCACCGAGATGCTCCCGGGTACCGACCACATCCTGAGCGGACTGGCGCCGGCGACACCCAACGGCCGCACGACCACCGGGGCGGTGGGGGAGCGGGCTTCGGGCTCCCTCGGGTCGGCGACCTCCAGCGGATCGGCCGGCTCCGGTGGTGGCACCGGGTCGCTCGGTTCGAGCGGGTGATGATCCGGATTTGGGCTGAGTAGCCCGCTCACCCTACACTGGAGCAGTTGCCCGACCTGCGCGCGTCCGCGCGTGCGGCCCGGCGACATGACCGCGTGTGTCGGGTCGGTATCCGGCACACACAGAACAGACCTGGTCAGGAGAACCATGATCCAGCAGGAGTCGCGACTGAAGGTCGCCGACAACACGGGTGCCAAGGAGATTCTGTGCATCCGCGTTCTCGGTGGATCCAAGCGTCGCTACGCGGGCGTCGGTGACATCATCGTCGCCAGCGTCAAGGACGCCATCCCCGGTGGCAACGTCAAGAAGGGCGAGATCGTCAAGGCGGTCATCGTGCGCACCGCCAAGGAGCGCCGTCGCCCGGACGGCTCGTACATCAAGTTCGATGAGAACGCCGCCGTCATCATCAAGAACGACAACGATCCGCGCGGAACGCGCATCTTCGGGCCCGTCGGCCGCGAGCTGCGCGACAAGAAGTTCATGCGCATCGTCTCGCTGGCTCCGGAGGTGCTCTGACATGAAGGTCCACAAGGGCGATACGGTGCTCGTCATCTCGGGCAAGGACAAGGGCGCCAAGGGCAAGGTCATCCAGGCCTTCCCGGCGCAGGAGAAGGTCCTCGTCGAGGGCGTCAACCGCATCAAGAAGCACACCTCCAACTCGGCTGCCGAGCGTGGCGCCTCTTCCGGTGGCATCGTCACCCAGGAGGCCCCGATCCACGTGTCGAACGTGATGGTCGTGGACGCTGACGGCACCCCGACCCGGGTCGGAATCCGCACCGACGAGAACGGCAAGCGTGTCCGTGTCTCGCGCAAGACCGGGAAGGACCTGTGACCATGACTGATACCGCGCTTCCCACTGGTTACACCCCGCGCCTCAAGGCCAAGTACCGCAGCGAGATCAAGCCGGCGCTGAACGAGACGTTCGAGTACGAGAACGTCATGCAGATCCCCGGCGTCGTCAAGGTCGTCGTGAACATGGGTGTCGGTGACGCGGCTCGCGACGCCAAGCTCATCAACGGTGCGATCAACGACCTCACCCTGATCACCGGTCAGAAGCCGGAGGTCCGTCGGGCCCGCAAGTCGATCGCGCAGTTCAAGCTGCGTGAGGGCATGCCGATCGGCGCGCGCGTCACCCTGCGTGGCGATCGCATGTGGGAGTTCCTGGATCGCCTGACGACCGTTGCCCTTCCCCGCATCCGCGACTTCCGCGGTCTCTCGGGCAAGCAGTTCGACGGCCACGGCAACTACACGTTCGGCCTCAACGAGCAGAGCATGTTCTACGAGATCGACGTGGACAAGATCGACCGCCCCCGCGGCATGGACATCACGGTCGTCACCACGGCGACCAACAACGAAGAGGGCCGGGCGCTGCTCAAGCAGCTCGGGTTCCCCTTCAAGGAGGACTGACCTCCGACCGGCCGGACCGGCCGTCCCCGCCGGGGCTTCGCGCCATGCGCTGGCCACGGCGGCGGGCAGACGGCCCAGTCGTCAGGTCGTCCACGGTGAGAAGAGCACCGGGGACGGCGGGACACCCGGCACGCCCCACGGGGACCCCGGATCCCACACAAGAGAACATTCGCACTCTTCGTGATAGGCCCACGACGTCAGCTGCCCGGCCCACAGGCCGCCGCACACGACGTGTTGCATGGGAACCGTTACGAGAAAGGAACATGGTCCATCCATGTCGATGACCGATCCCATCGCGGACATGCTGACGCGTGTGCGTAACGCCAATTCGGCGTTCCACGAAACCGTGTCGATGCCGCATTCCAAGCTCAAGGGCAACATCGCGGCGATCCTCAAGCAGGAGGGCTACATCGCCGACTACGCCGTGGCCGACGCCGAGGTGGGCAAGAAGCTCACAATCGACCTCAAGTACGGCCCGTCGCGCCAGCGGAGCATCCAGGGCATCAAGCGCATCTCCAAGCCGGGTCTGCGCGTGTATGCCAAGTCGACCGAGCTGCCCAAGGTCCTCGGTGGCCTGGGTGTCGCGATCATCTCGACCTCCCAGGGGCTCCTCACCGACCGTCAGGCGAACAACAAGAAGGTGGGCGGGGAAGTCCTCGCCTACGTCTGGTAAGGGGGCGAGAAATGTCACGTATCGGCAAGGCTCCGATCAACGTCCCGTCCGGTGTCGACATCAAGGTCGACGGCCAGACCGTCACGGTCAAGGGCCCCAAGGGTGAGCTCACCCAGGTGCTGCCCGACCCCATCTCGGTGACGATCGAGGAGGGCACCCTCACGGTGAACCGTCCCGATGACCACCGCGACAACCGCTCCCTGCACGGCCTCTCGCGCTCGCTGATCAACAACATGGTCGTCGGCGTCACCGAGGGCTACAAGCAGGACATGGAGATCTTCGGCGTCGGTTACCGCGTCGTGGCCAAGGGCAAGGACCTCGAGTTCGCGCTCGGCTACTCGCACCCGGTACCGGTCACCGCTCCCGACGGCATCGCGTTCGCCGTGGACGGTGCGACCAAGTTCTCGATCTCCGGTATCGACAAGCAGCAGGTGGGCCAGATCGCCGCCAACATCAAGCGACTGCGGAAGCACGACCCGTACAAGGGTAAGGGCATCCGCTACGCGGGCGAGCAGGTCCGTCGCAAGGTCGGAAAGACGGGTAAGTGATCATGAGCAGCACCAAGAAGCGTTCCCCGCTGGGTACCGATGCCTCGACCGCACGTCGGGAGAGCCGCGCCCGGCGCCATTACCGCCTCCGCAAGAAGGTCTCCGGTACGCCGGAGCGTCCGCGGTTGGTCGTGAACCGGTCCTCGCGCCACATGCACGCCCAGATCGTCGACGACCTGGCCGGCCGTACGTTGGCCGCCGCGTCGACCATCGAGGCCGATGTGCGTGCACTCGAGGGCGACAAGAAGGCCCGCAGCGCGAAGGTCGGCCAGCTCCTGGCCGAGCGTGCGAAGGCCGCCGGCATCGACGCAGTCGTGTTCGACCGTGGTGGCAACCGGTACCACGGCCGGATCGCGTCGCTCGCCGACGCCGCCCGCGAGGGTGGGCTGGAGTTCTGATGATCAACACCACTGCACTGACCGCTAATGGAAGGACCGTCTGATGCCGGGACGTCAGCGTCGTGACGGCGGAAGCAACGGGCCCGCCGCAGACAACAAGAACACCAACGACAACGCCCAGGGCCGCGGCAACGACCGTGGCCGTGGTCGGGGCCGCGACGACCGTCGGGGTCGCGACGAGGAGAAGTCGCAGTACATCGAGCGCGTCGTCACCATCAACCGCGTCTCCAAGGTCGTGAAGGGTGGCCGTCGCTTCAGCTTCACCGCCCTCGTGATCCTCGGTGACGGTAACGGCATGGTCGGCGTCGGCTACGGCAAGGCCAAGGAGGTGCCGGCGGCCATCCAGAAGGGTGCCGAGGAGGCCCGGAAGAACTTCTTCCGCGTTCCGCTCATCGGCTCCACCATCCCCCACCCGATCCAGGGTGAGGAGGCCGCCGGTGTCGTCATGCTCCGTCCGGCTTCGCCCGGTACCGGTGTCATCGCCGGCGGCGCCGCCCGCGCCGTGCTGGAGTGTGCCGGCGTCAACGACATCCTGTGCAAGTCGCTGGGGTCGGACAACGCGATCAATGTCGTTCACGCCACCGTGGCCGCGCTCAAGGGCCTGCATCGTCCGGAGGAGGTCGCGGCTCGTCGTGGGCTTCCGATCGAGGACGTCGCTCCCGCGGGCATGCTCCGCGCCCGTGCCGGACAGGGGGCCTGATCATGGCTAACCTCAAGATCACCCAGGTCCGCGGGACCATCGGGTCCAAGAAGAACCAGCGGGACTCCCTGCGTACGCTCGGCCTCAAGGGCATCCGGAAGTCGGTCGTGCGTGAGGACAACGCGCAGACCCGGGGTCTCATCAACGTCGTGAACCACCTCGTCGTGGTCGAAGAGACGGAGTGAGCATGAGCATCAAGTTGCACCACCTGCGCCCGGCGCCCGGTGCCCACACCGAGAAGACCCGTGTCGGTCGTGGTGAGGGTTCGAAGGGCAAGACCGCCGGCCGCGGCACCAAGGGCACCAAGGCCCGTAAGAACGTCCCCGCCGGGTTCGAGGGCGGCCAGATGCCGATCCAGATGCGTCTCCCGAAGCTCAAGGGCTTCAAGAACCGCAACAAGGTCGTCTTCCAGGTCGTCAATGTCTCGGACATCGAGCGGCTGTTCCCGAACGGCGGGCAGGTCGGCGTCGCCGAGCTCGTCGCCGCGGGTGCCGTTCGCAAGAACGAGCCGGTCAAGGTGCTCGGTGACGGGGAGATCTCCGTCGCTGTCACCGTGACCGTCGACAAGGTTTCCGCGTCGGCCAAGAGCAAGATCGAGGCTGCCGGCGGAAGCGTGTCGGAGGCCGGGGCCTGATTCCCCGACCGGCCCCCACGGGGCCGACGACGGGTGCAGGGGCCGTGTCCGAGACTCTCGGATCCGGCCCCTGCGTTCGTCTTGATAGAGTTTTCCCGTTGTGCGTTCCGGGGCCGACCGATCGGTCTCACCGTCCGTTCCCGGCGCATCTGATCTCGACGACAGGCGGCCGCGAGCCGTCAATGACCAGGAGGACATGTGCTCTCCGCACTCGCGTCCGCGATCAAGGACAGTGACCTGAGGAAGAAGATCTTCTTCACGCTCGGGATCATCATCCTGTACCGGATCGGCGCACAGATCCCGTCGCCCGGCGTCGACTACCCCAAGCTCCGCGGGTTGCTCGACACGGCGATGACCGGAGACAACGCGCAGTTGTACTCCCTGGTCAATCTCTTCTCGGGTGGCGCACTCCTGCAGCTGTCGGTGTTCGCGATCGGCATCATGCCGTACATCACGGCCAGCATCATCGTGCAGCTGCTCACCGTGGTCATCCCGCATTTCGAGCAGCTGAAGAAGGAAGGCCAGTCGGGCCAGGCCAAGATGACGCAGTACACGCGTTATCTGACCATCGCCCTGGCCATCCTCCAGTCCGCCGGTATCGTCGCGCTCGCCGACCGTGGTCAGCTCCTCGGCAACGGCCAGTCGGTCCTGATGGACAACGACATCCTCACGCTGATCACCATCGTGCTCGTCATGACCGGCGGCGCCGCTCTCGTCATGTGGTTCGGCGAGCTCATCACCGACCGTGGCGTCGGTAACGGCATGTCCCTGCTCATCTTCGCCGGAATCGCCTCCCGCATCCCGGCGGAGGGTGTGAACATCTACCAGAACTCGTCGACGCTGAAGTTCGCCGCGGTGATGTTCGCCGTGGTGCTGATCGTCGTCGCCGTCGTCTTCGTCGAGCAGGGTCAGCGTCGGATCCCGGTCCAGTACGCCAAGCGCATGGTCGGACGTCGCCAGTACGGCGGCACCTCCACCTACCTTCCGCTCAAGGTCAACCAGGCCGGCGTCATCCCGGTCATCTTCGCGTCGTCGCTGATGTACGTGCCGATCCTCATCACTCAGTTGATCTCCGGTCCCGACGGCACGGGCGATGGATTCTGGCAGCGCTATGTCATGCAGTACCTGCAGAACCCCTCGAGCGTGGGCTACATCCTCCTGTACTTCGTCCTGATCATCTTCTTCTCGTACTTCTACGTCGCCATCCAGTTCGATCCGATGGAGCAGGCCGAGAACATGAAGAAGTACGGCGGCTTCATCCCGGGCATCCGTCCCGGTCGACCGACCGCCGAGTACCTGGGCTACGTCCTCAACCGCATTCTTCTGTTCGGCTCCCTGTACCTCGGTCTCATCGCGGTGCTCCCGAACATCTTCCTGGACATGGGCAGCGGGGGTGGAGATCTCCAGAACATGCCGTTCGGCGGTACCGCGGTGCTCATCATGGTCTCCGTGGGCCTCGACACCGTGAAGCAGATCGAGGCGCAGCTGATGCAGCGCAACTACGAGGGTTTCCTCAAGTAGCCGCTCAGGATCACGCGCAACACAACACCGTAGAAAGGCTGGTCATCACCATGCGTCTCGTCCTCCTCGGCCCTCCCGGCGCCGGCAAGGGAACCCAGGCGGCCCTGCTCTCCGAGAAGCTCGGCGTGCCCCACATCTCGACCGGCGACCTGTTCCGCGCGAACATCTCGCAGGGGACCGATCTGGGCAAGGAGGCGAAGTCGTACATCGACGCGGGCAACCTCGTCCCCGCCGAGGTCACCAACCGCATGGTCGAGGCGCGGATCGTCGAGCCCGACGCCACCGAGGGCTTTCTCCTCGACGGCTACCCGCGCAGCGTCGAGCAGGCGGATGCGCTGAAGGTCATGCTCGCCGAGTCGGGCAACTCGCTCGACGGCGTGCTCGAGTTCCGCGTGGACGAGGACACGGTCGTCGCACGGATGCTGGCCCGCGGCCGCGAGGACGACACGGAGGACGTCATCCGCAACCGGATGTCGGTCTACCAGTCGGAGACCGCACCTCTGCTGGAGTACTACGCGGGGCAGGTGTCGACCATCGACGCCGTCGGTGAGGTCGAGGAGATCAACTCCCGCGCACTCGCCGCTCTCGGACGCTGACGACCGCCGTGTTCGGTAGATCCCGCAAAGGGGCGGTAACCGCACGCACCCCGGGTGAACTCGATGCCATGGAGGCGGCCGGCCGGATCGTCGGCCGGGCCCTGGTGGCGGCCCGGGAGGCGGCCGTTCCCGGAGCGACGACCGCTGATCTCGACGCGATCGTCGAACAACTGATCCGGGATGCCGGTGCGGTGCCGTCCTTCAAGGGCTACGAGGGTTTCCCGGGGTCGGTCTGTTCCTCGGTGAACGAGGTCGTGGTCCACGGCATCCCCGGCTCGTCCACGGTGCTGGCCGAGGGCGACCTGGTGTCCGTCGACTGTGGAGCGATACTCGACGGCTGGCACGGCGATTCCGCCTGGTCCTTCGGCGTCGGGGCGCTCGAGCCCGGGGTGCAGGCGCTGAATGACGCGACACGCGAGGTCCTGGCCGAGGGCATGCTCGCCATGCGGCCGGGTAACCGGCTCACGGACGTCTCGCATGCACTCGAGGTCGCGACCCGCCGCGCCGAGGAGCGGCACGGCGTATCGCTGGGCATCGTGGACGGCTACGGGGGACACGGGATCGGCCGCGAGATGCACGAATGGCCGTTCCTCGCGAACGAGGGCAAGCCCGGCCGGGGGCCGAGGCTCCAGGAGGGCTCGGTCCTGGCGATCGAGCCGATGCTCGTCCTCGGCGGAGAGACGGACACCACGACCCTGTCCGATGACTGGACCGTCGTGACCGTGGACGGCTCGCCGGCCGCGCACTGGGAGCACACCATCGCCGTGACCGCCGACGGGCCCCGGATCCTCACGCCGCGGCCCCGGGAGTGACCGGCGGCCCGGTGCGACACCCGAGAACGATTTCTTATACGTAGTCTTCTCCGCATATCGTGTGTTCGACGCGAACATCAGGCCATCCTCGAAAGGTGCCGGCATGCTCTCTCGCCCTCAGGCTGGTCGTCGGACCCCCTCACTGACGTGGGCGGCGGGCACTGTCCTCATGATTCTGGCGCTGATCGCCGGGCAACTCACGAGCGCGTTCGCGCCGTCGGCGGCGGCGCAATCCGTGGCGGACGACGCCGGCGGTTCGCTCATGGCGCAGCCGGGGCCGGGCCCCTTCTACCAGGCGGATCCGGCGGTCCTGTCCGAGGCCAGACCAGGCCAGGTCATCAATTCACGTGGCGCCGCGATGCCGGCCTTCGCGGGTTACGGCATCACCGAGATCGCCTACCGGTCGACCGACACCGCGGACCGTCCGATCCTGGCCACCGCGACGGTGGTGCGTCCGCATCATGCGCGTCCCAACGGTCCCGTCCTGAGCTACCAGCACTACCTCAACGCGCTCGGGCAGGGATGCGCGCCGACCGAGACGCTGGTCAATCCGACGGTCGAGACCGTCCAGGACAACGCGATGGCCTTCCTGCGTTTCCAACTGGATCGCGGCTGGACGGTCATCATCCCCGACCACCTCGGTCCGAAGGTCGCTTATCCCGGTGGCCGTCTGTCGGCGAGGATCGTCCTCGACGGGATGAGGGCGGTGCGGGATGATCCGCGATTCGACTCCCGGGAGAGCCGATTCGGTGCGCTCGGCTACTCGGGTGGGGGCATCGCGAGCGCCTGGGTGGCGCTCCTGCACGACGAGTACGCGCCCGACGTCAATCTGGTCGGTGTGGCCCAGGGCGGCGTCCCGACGGACATGACCACGATGGCCCGCATGATCGGCAACGACCCGCATCCCGCATTCGGTCTGGCCTTCGCCGCCGCGGTGGGGATGGCGCGCGAGTACCCGGAGGAGATCCGACTCGAGGAGAAGTTGACGCCGGAGGGCTGGGGGCTCTACAACCAGGTCCGGGACAGGTGCACCGCCACGCTGCTGACCCGTGGGGCCTTCAAGTCGGTGCCGATGGTGCTGAACGGGGGGAACCTCATGGCGGAGGAGGGCCTGATGCGCGCGCTCGCGGACAACAGCATTCGCCTGAGTCCTGATGTCCCCCGGGTGCCGGTCTACATGTGGCACTCGGGCACCGATCCACTGGTGCCGTTCTGGGACGCGGAGGAGACCGCGAAGCGGTACTGCCGTGAGGGATCGCCGGTCACGTGGGAGCCCGGGTTCGCCCCCGAGCACCTTCTCGGGGCGGTCGAGAAGCTGCCGGCGGCACTGGGGTGGTTGCAGCAGCGGTTCGACGGCGTGCCCGCGGGATCCGCCTGCTACCACTGACCGGTTCCGGCGCGATTGGCGCAGCGGGGGCCACTGACGTAGGCTTATACGTCGGTGTGCCCACCAGTGCACCACAATCCGGTAGACGTCACCCGGGGAATCGTGGAGGACCGTAACCAGCATGGCAAAGAAAGACGGAGCCATCGAGGTCGAGGGCCGTGTCATCGAGCCGTTGCCGAACGCTATGTTCCGCATCGAACTCGAGAACGGGCACAAGGTCCTCGCTCACATCAGCGGGAAGATGCGGCAGCACTACATCCGCATCCTTCCGGAGGATCGCGTCGTCGTGGAGCTCTCGCCCTACGACCTGACGCGTGGCCGGATCGTCTACCGCTACAAGTAAGACGTTCAACTCCCTGAACCAGCCGCCGCGCCCCCTCGTGGGTACGGCGGGTTCACACCCTCGGTTGCGGAGGCCGGGGCCCCGAACGGATCGCTCATCGTGAGATGACCATCCGGGCAGGGGGCGGTCGGGGAGCAGACCTACCGCACGACGAAAGAGATACGCCACATGGCACGCCTTGCCGGCGTTGATCTCCCTCGCGACAAGCGCATGGAGATCGCGCTCACCTACATTTTCGGCATCGGTCGCACCCGGTCGCTCGAGATCCTGGAGCGTACGGGCATCGACCCGAACCAGCGCACCAAGGACCTCACCGATGAGCAGCTGACCGTCCTTCGTGACGACATCGAGGGCAACTACAAGGTGGAGGGTGACCTTCGCCGCGAGATCCAGGGCGACATCCGCCGGAAGATCGAGATCGGTAGCTACCAGGGGCTCCGCCACCGTCGTGGCCTGCCCGTCCGTGGTCAGCGCACCAAGACCAACGCCCGTTCCCGTAAGGGTCCGAAGAAGACCGTCGCCGGAAAGAAGAAGTAATGCCCCCCAAGTCACGCGCTGCGGGCCCCAAGAAGTCGGGTCGTCGCAGGGAGAAGAAGAACGTCGCCCACGGGCAGGCTCATATCAAGAGCACGTTCAACAACACCATCGTCTCGATCACCGACCCCACCGGTGCCGTCCTGTCCTGGGCGTCCTCGGGTCACGTCGGCTTCAAGGGGTCGCGCAAGTCGACGCCCTTCGCCGCCCAGCTGGCCGCCGAGAACGCTGCCCGCAAGGCGCAGGAGCACGGCATGAAGAAGGTCGACGTGTTCGTCAAGGGCCCCGGCTCGGGCCGTGAGACCGCGATCCGCTCGCTCCAGGCCGCCGGCCTCGAGGTGGGCACGATCTCCGATGTCACCCCCCAGCCCCACAACGGCTGCCGTCCGCCCAAGCGGCGTCGAGTCTGAGCCGGAAGGAACGTAGAAAACAATGGCACGTTACACCGGCCCAGCCACCCGCAAGTCGCGTCGTCTCGGCGTCGACCTCGTGGGTGGGGACACCGCATTCGAGCGTCGGCCCTTCCCGCCCGGTCACCATGGCCGTGCGCGGATCAAGGAGTCCGAGTACCGCCTCCAGCTGCAGGAGAAGCAGAAGGCCCGCTTCACCTACGGCGTCATGGAGAAGCAGTTCCGTCGTTACTACGAGGAGGCGAACCGTCGCGCCGGCAAGACCGGTGAGAATCTCCTCCAGATTCTCGAGTCGCGACTGGACAACGTCGTCTACCGCGCGGGTCTCGCGCAGACGCGTCGTCAGGCACGTCAGCTCGTGAGCCACGGGCACCTGCTGGTCAACGACCAGAAGGTGACCATCCCGAGCTACCGCGTCTCGCAATACGACATCATCGACGTCCGTCCCAAGTCCACCAAGATGGACTGGTTCGAGATCGCCCAGGAGTCCCTCGGCGAGCGTCCTGTCCCGGCGTGGCTGCAGGTGGTTCCTACGAACCTCCGCATCCTCGTCCACCAGCTCCCCGAGCGCGCCCAGATCGAGGTGCCGCTGCAGGAGCAGTTGATCGTCGAGCTCTACTCGAAGTGATCTGTCCTCCACCGTCGCCGGGCGGGCCGCGTAACGCAGCCCGCCCGGCGACGGTGGGTTCCCACGGCGTCAAATAGCGGGCGCCGAGAATCGAAAGAGGTAGCACATGCTCATCTCCCAGCGGCCCACCCTGACCGAAGAGGTCATCTCCGAGAACCGGTCGCGCTTTGTGCTCGAGCCTCTCGAGCCGGGCTTCGGCTACACCATCGGCAACTCGCTGCGTCGCACGCTGCTGTCGTCCATCCCGGGCGCGGCCGTCACCAGTATCCGCATCGAGGGTGTCCTGCACGAGTTCACCACCGTGCCGGGCGTGAAGGAGGATGTCACCGACATCATCCTGAACCTCAAGGGCCTGGTCGTCTCGTCCGTCGAGGACGAGCCGGTCACGATGTACCTCAAGAAGCAGGGACCGGGCGTCGTCACCGCTGGTGACATCGTTCCCCCCGCCGGCGTCGAGGTGCACAACCCGGACCTGCACATCGCCACTCTCAACGAGAAGGGGCGTCTGGAGATCGAGCTCGTCGTCGAGCGGGGCCGTGGTTACGTCCCCGCCGGGCTGAACAAGGACGCGGGTCACGAGATCGGCCGTATTCCGGTCGACTCGATCTACTCGCCGGTCCTGAAGGTGACCTACAAGGTCGAGGCGACCCGTGTGCACCAGCGCACGGACTTCGACCGTCTGGTCCTGGACGTCGAGACCAAGAACTCGATGACCGCTCGTGACGCCCTGGCGTCCGCCGGTAAGACCCTCGTGGAGCTGTTCGGGCTGGCCCGTGAGCTCAACGAGGAGGCGGAAGGCATCGAGATCGGGCCCAGCCCGGCAGAGGCCGATCACATCGCCGCCTACGGCATGCCCATCGACGACCTGGATCTGTCGGTTCGGTCCTACAACTGCCTCAAGCGTGAGGGCGTCCACACCGTGGGCGAGCTCGTCGCGCGCAGCGAGTCGGATCTGCTCGACATCCGCAACTTCGGTCAGAAGTCGATCGACGAGGTCAAGGTCAAGCTCGTCGAGCTCGGCCTCTCGCTCAAGGACGCGCCTCCCGGATTCGATCCCGCCTCGGTTGCCGGCTACGACGCCGAGACCGGGACCTGGACCGACGAGGGCGGCGAGGATTACGCCGAGACCGAGCAGCTCTGACGAGCGCTCGGCACACAAATTCCTAGGAGAATCTGATGCCCAAGCCCAAGAAGGGCGCCCGCCTCGGCGGATCCGCCGCCCACCAGCGGCTCATCCTCTCGAACCTGGCCACCCAGCTGTTCGAGCATGATGCCATCCGCACCACCGAGACCAAGGCGAAGCTGCTGCGTCCCTACGCGGAGAAGCTGATCACCAAGGCTCGCCGTGGCACGCTGGCCGACCGCCGCGAGGCGGCCAAGGTCATCCGCGACAAGGACGTGCTGCACAAGCTGTTCGCAGAGATCGGCCCCCGGGTCGAGAACCGCGACGGTGGCTACACCCGGATCATCAAGCTCGAGAACCGCAAGGGCGACAACGCGCCCATGGCGATGATCGCGCTCGTGACCGAGGAGCTCGCCTCCGCCGAGGCCTCGCGCGCCACCCGCGCCGCCGCCTCGAAGAAGGCCTCGGAGAAGCCGGCCGAGGAGTCCGCCGACGACGTGACCGCCGAGGCGGAGGCCAACAGCCCGGTCGCCGACCAGGTCGAGGCAGCTGACGAGGCCGAGGTCGAGACCGCCGTCGAGACCGCGGAGGCCGTGTCCGAGGACACGACCCACGCCGACGACGCCGACAAGGCCTGATCGACCCACGATCACAGACGTAGGCCCCGTCTCCGCTTCCCGCGGAGACGGGGCCTACGTCGTCTTCCCGGGGTTGTCAGGTTCCCGGACCTGTTCAGGATCTGGTGGTCACAGCACCGCGGTCACCGCGTCCGCCATGGCGGCCTGCCCCTCGGCGGTCGGGTGCATCGGGTGCGAGCCCGTCCCGGCGCCGGTGAAGTCCGTGTACCGCTCGCCGGCCGGGGCGCACGCGTGACGATCCGCGGCGTCGACGGGCATGACCGGTTCCGCGCCGGCCCGCTCGGCGGCGTCCGCGACGAGGAGGTTGATCCGCTCGGTCACCTGGCGGGTCCACGTCACGTCGCCGGGGGCCATGGCGGACACGAACCCGCAGCCGCCGTGTGCCGGTACGAGTGGCATGTAGCCGGTGGTGACGACCCGCGCTTCGGGAGCGAGCTCACCGATGCGTGCGTACACCGCGTCGAGCGCGTCGGGAAGGGCGCCGAGCGCGTCCGTGACGAGCGCCTCCAGCCGATCGCGGCACGGGGCGCCGGTGTCGGCGCGGGTGCTCGTCACGCACCCGGCGATGTCACCGAAGCCGATGTCGTTGCCGCCGATCGAGAGCGTGACCAGGTCCGTGTCGGCCGTCAGCGCCGCGAACTGGGCCGGGATGTCCGGTCGCTGCGCGCCGATCATGTCGCGGGTCCGGGCTCCGCCGCACGTCGCGTCGACGAACTCGACGGCGCCGGGCCCGCCGGTGCGTGCGCTGGAGACATCGCCTGAGGGGCCGCCGCCGAGGCGTTCGGCGACCAACGCCGGGTAGTTGCGGGTCGAGCGGTAGCACCGCGACGGCCCGGTGGTGGGCGCGTCGACGGGGCCGAACGCGGCGAAGGAGTCGCCCAGCGCGACGTACCGGGAGTACGCGGGCGCGGTGTCGGGTCCGGAGCCGGGGGCGGATCCGGAGCCGGACCGCGCCCCTGCGCCGGTGTCGTCCTCGACTGCCGTGGCGCTGCCGGTGGGCGTGGGGTCGGCGGCGGCGTTGTCGTCGTCGGCGGTGCAGGCTCCCAGTGCCAGGGCGGCCGCCGCTCCCGCGGCGAGAAGCGCGGCGCGGGGCGTCGTCCGTGGGGCCGCGCGCGGTGCCGGGTGGCGCGACGCAGGATGAGGGGAGGACGAGGACGACGACATCTACCCATCCTGCCGCAGGCGGCGCGGGTCGGGCCGGGCGCGTGGCGTCAGTGCACGGGCGTGGACTAGCGTCTGTAGTCCGTGAGCACCCGCCGGATCCGCCTCGACGTCGCCTACGACGGCACCGATTTCTCCGGGTGGGCCCGCCAGCCCGGCCTGCGCACCGTGTGCGGGACCCTCGAAACCGAGCTCGCGAAGGTCCTGCGGGAGCCTGTGACGGTGACCGTCGCCGGCCGGACCGACGCCGGCGTCCACGCGCGCGCCCAGGTCTGCCACCTCGACGTGGACCCCGCCTGGCTCGACCAGCGCTCCTTCGAGGGGCGCCCCGAGCTGCTGGTGCGGCGGTTGGCGCGGCTGCTGCCGGACGACGTCGCGGTGATGGGCGCCCGCTGGGCCCCCGCCGAGTTCGACGCCCGCTTCTCGGCCCTGCGCCGCCATTACGAGTACCGGCTCACCACCGCGCCGTGGGGCGCCGAGCCGACGCGGGCCCGCGACACCGCGGCCTGGCAGCGGCAGGCGGATCTCGACCTGGTGCGGAAGGCCTCCGAGCGGCTGCTGGGCCTGCACGATTTCGCGGCGTTCTGTCGACGCCGTGAGGGTGCCACGACGGTGCGCGAGCTGCAGCGGTTTGACTGGCGCGTGGAGCCGGACCCGCGGGGCCCGGATGCGCCCGGGGCCGCCGAGGTGTGGACGGCGAGTGTGAGTGCCGACGCGTTCTGCTGGTCGATGGTGCGCAGTCTGGTGGGCGGCGTGATGGCCGTGGGGGAGGGGCGGCGCAGCCTCGACTGGATCACCGGTCTGTTGTCGGAGACGCAGCGGTCGTCGGCGGTGCCGGTGGCGCCCGCGCGCGGGCTGGCGTTGGTGCGGGTCGACTATCCCGACGACGACGAGCTCGCCGCCCGCAACCTCGTCACCCGCGAGGTGCGGCAGGCTCCGGGGACGCCGGGACCGGCCGGCGGTTCCTGCTGCGGGTAGGAGCCGCGGTCCGTGCGGTTCGCCCGTCCGCGGCGCCCGCCCTGTCCGCACTTCCCGTCTCGTGCGAGCGTCCCTGCGCCGACGCCCCGTGGCGTCGGCACCGCCTCCGACCTGCCGCCGACCCGCCCGGGTGTGGCGCTGCGGGCACAGGTGGCCGGTTATCCGGATACTGGGGGCAGGTTGGGCCCACGGGCCCCTGGCACCTGCGGAAGGAGAACAGATGGCGATCGGTGCGGCGCGACCCCGGCAGCTCTCGCGGTCGCTGGACTTCTCCGGAGTACGCATCGAGACCGCCCGCCTGCGGTCCGACCGGGCCGTCACCGCGTTCTGGCGGTGGTGGGCCGAGGGCGGTCGCGGGCGCGCGACCGCGGCCCTGGACTCGGGGGACGGGCGCCGTGTGGTCCCCGAGATCACCTCGCTGGTCGAGGCCATCGACCCCGGGTTGTCGTGGGAGTTCATCCCAGCCGCCGAAGGGGAGCCGCACAGGCTGACCGTCACCGCCGCGGGGGTCCCGGAGCTGCGGGGCGCGGCCCGCAGGTGGCTCGCCTCGGCCCCGGCCGCGGACGCGACGTGGAGCTACGCCGACCTCCGTGAACCGGTCCGCGGCTGCGCGATGTACTTCCGCGATCGCCGCCTGGGATTCGATGAGGCGGAGGTGGTTGTGGATCTGGGGCTGGCGCGGGCGGATATCACCGTGCACCACCCGGGCTTCGCGGGTCTGGTGGGGGCGGACGCGAGCATCGCCGCGTACCTGCTGTTGGACGCGGTCTGCGGCGAGGAGCAGGTGGAGACCTGGGTGGGCGTGATCCGCGCCAATGCGATCGCGCCGGGCGACGACGCGGTGGCGTTGGGTGAGCTACCCCGGATCCTCAGCGAGCTGTCGGTGGACAACACCGACGAGCTGGGTGACCCGGCCTGGCAGATCCTCCACGGCGACACGTGCAGCGGTCCGCTCGTGGCGGTGGTGCGGGTACCGCTCGTGTCCCTGTCCGCCCCGCATTTCGACCGTCACGTGGCCGTGAACGTTCCCTATACGGATGTTGAGGACGGGGGGCTGCCCGGCTCGCTCTCGCTGCCCGGCCTGCGGGATCTCGAGGATCACCTGGTGGAGCGGCTCGAGGGCACCGGGGAGTGCGTGGGCGCGGAGAGTTGTGACGGCGCGCGGCTGCTGCACTTCTATGTGGACTCCACCACCCCGGCACACGAGCAACTACGCGCCGCGGCGTGCGGCTGGGATCAGGGCGAGGTGACCGTCACCATCACGGATGATCCGGGCTGGCGGAAGGTGCAGCACCTGCGGGTGTGAGGGCTGCCGGCCCCACGAACGCCTCCTCGCCGGGGCCCACGACCACGGAGACGCGCACCGACTCGCCCATGCCGGACTCGTCCGCGCGGGGCTCGACCGAGATCCAGCCGTCGATCCGGCCGTCCAGCACCAGATCCGGGGGCGCGGCGGACCTGAGGCCGCGCCCGCCGCGAAGCTCCCAGTCGGCGTCCACGCGGATGACCGTCGGCGGGGTGACGTCGGGTCCTCCCGGGCCGGCCAGGGCGTCGATCCTGGCCTCGCTGAGCGGGCCGTCGACGTCCCACATCACCGCGTCGACGGGAGCTCCCGCGTCCGAGGCGTCCGGGTGGACGATCCGGTACCGGGCCTCGTCGCCGATCCGCAGCAGGGGCCGCCACCGGTCGGGGACATCGGTCACCACCGCGATCCGGTAGCCGGCCGCCACCGCGCGAAACGCGACCTGGCGACAGACCGGGGGCCTGGCCGTGAGGAGCACCGACCGCAGGTGCGGCCCGGCCAGCTGGACAGCGGCAGCGCCGCCGTCCCGAGTGGCGCCGAGGATCTGTCCGGCGCCATGGGCGGGCAGGGCTGCCTCGTCGAGCCTGTCGATGCGGCGCCGGTCGAGACAGCCCGAGACGGTCCCGGGCATCGGCTCGCCCGGCACCGGGAGCACGGCGGGGTTCGAAAGACGGTGGCATCCGGACGTGACCTCGTCCACGGCGCCGTCGGAGATCCCGGTGAGGCCGACGGTGGTCACCGTGTCCACCACATCGGTGCGACCCGGGACCCGGCGAAGGCGTACGACCTCGGTGATCTCGGCGGCACGGACCGCGGCGAGTCGGTCACTCACCACCCGCGGATCCGCGGCCGGGCGCAGGACCAGCCCCCGCCCGTCGCCCGGGCTCGCCTCGGCCTCCACGTAGAGCTCGGCGAGTTCGGTGGCGTCGAGCACCCGGCACGGCATCCCGTGGTGGACCAGAGCACGGCGCACCCGCTCGGTCGCCACCGCCACGACATGGTCCAACGGCGCCTCCGCCCCCGCGGAGCCGCGCAGCGCGAGCGGCGCCAGGTCGAAGCGGAGCAACAGGTGGACGCTCCGGTGCGAGATCAGGGCCAACGGCCCGACGAGCTGCGCGTACACCTCGCCGTCGTCGCCTCGTGCGGCACGCCGGCCGCGCACCACGACGTCGATCCCCTCCATCACGATCCCACCCTGGTCGAGCTGCCGCGCGATCGCGGCGAGCGGCAGGCGGCCGCCGCGGTGATCGCCCGGGGCATCGCGCCCCACCACGGTCGGGACGTAGGCGCCGGCGGAGATCTCGACGGCGGTCGTGACCACGCTGTCGCCTTCGACACAGCCCACGACGGAGCGGTCCGGTGCGCGCAGATCCACCACGTCGACCGGCACCTTCCGCGGCGCCGGATCGCGCGCGAGCAGCGGGCGTCCGCGACGTCGCGCGGCGACGACCGCGGCGATCCCACACGCGACCAGCAGTTGCACCCACGGCTGCAGCGACGCCGGGCTGAGGACCGTGAGCAGCACCGTGGCCGCCACCGTCGCGGCCAGTCCGAGCAGCGTGGGGACCGCCGACATGAGCTCGTCCTCCTCGCGCACCGACATCCGCCGGTCGTCGCGCCGGACGGCCCGGGATGACCGGCCATCAGGACCGGGTCGTCGCGTAGCCTACCCCCGGTGACCCCGGTCAAGGGGCGTCAACATCGGGCGAACGAAAGGCGGGGCGTGCCGCTCAGACCCACGACCAAGGCGCAGGTGGACGGGCATCGCTTCCTCGCCCGGCGAGCCCGCCACGCGGTGGTCTCGCGTGACGTCCGGATGCTGCACGACCCCCTCAAGCGCCAGGCGACAGGACTGACGGTCGGGGTGGTCGCGGCGGTCGTGGGCGTGGCCGGGGCGGCTGTACTGGCGCTGCTCGACCCGGCGCCGGACGTCGACCGCACCGCGATCATGGTGGGGCGCGACTCCGGTCAGATGTATGTCCGTGCCGGTGACCGCGTCCACCCGGTCCACAACCTGGCCTCGGCGCGGCTCGTCGTGGGCGAGCCGGCCGAACCCGAGACCGTGCGCGACTCGGACATCGAGGGAACCGCCCGCGGCGGACTGCTGGGTATTCCGGGGGCGCCCTCGGCGCTGCCCGGTTACCGTGATGCTGACGCGGCCGCGGCCGTGTCGTGGTCGGTGTGTGACGAGGTCGCCGACGCCGACCGGGGCCGCCCGCGCGTGGTGGGCACGAGCGTCGTCGCGCGGGAGGGGGCCGGTCCGGGACGGGAGACGGATGCCGACGAGATCGTGCTGGTCGAGACCGGTGGCGAGGGGTGGCTGCTGCGCGACGGGGCGCGGGCGCGTATCGATCTCGAGGACTCCGACCTGCTGTCGATCCTGGGGCTGGGCGGCGTGGACCCCCGCCCTGTGACGGCGGCTCTGCTCGACCCGCTACCGGAACTCGACCGGGTCGCCCGGCCGGAGATCGACATGATCGGCGAGCCGGTCGACTACGGGTTGGCCGGGTTGCGCATCGGGCAGGTCTTCACCGTGGACACCGCGAGCGGGCCGCGGGCCCACGTCGCCCTGGCCGACGGGGTCCAGGAGGTGGGGCCGGTGCTCGCCGACGTGATCCGGTCGACCTCCACGGTCGGCGCGGTGGTGGACATCGCCCCGGATCGGATGGGGGTGCCGCGCTCGGTGGCGCTGGACGTCGAGGCGTTTCCCCGCACCCGGGCCTCGGTGTTGGCGGCGGCCGATTCCCCGGTGCTGTGTGTGCGCGAGGCCGCCGACGGGGACGCGTCGGTGCGGCGGATGGCGATCATCGCGGGCGCCCCCGCCCCGGGTCCGACCGAGGCACGTCCGGTGGCGGGTGCGGACGGCGCGGGGCCCGCGGTGGACGCCGTGGGCGTCCCCGGTGGCGGCCTGATGGTGGCCGCGGCGGGGCGTGGCACCACGACGCGCGGGGCGGTCACGACGATCGTCGCCGACACGGGGGTGCGATTCGACGTGCCGGACGACGAGACCGCCGCGGTTCTCGGACTCGGCGGCGCCGCCGTGCCGACGGACGGCGGCATCCTCGACCGGCTGCCGGCCGGGCCGCGGCTGGACCGCGCCACCGCGCTCGTCAGCCGCGACGGCTCGGACCTGACCCTGGCCGGAGACGAGCAGCCGACCGGCTGACGCCGCGGTCGACGGGTCAGCGCGAGTCGTCCCGGGGTCGGAGCAGGACCACGACCACGAGCGCCGCCGCCCCCAGTGCCAACGCCCCCGCGGCCACGAGGGCCCCGCTCCCGGTTCCGGGTGGGCCCGGCTCGGGGGACGGCGCCGCCAGGGTGGTGCTCGCCGGGGCGGGGCGTCTGGTTCCGGGCCTGCGGACTCCGGTCACGGCCGCCACCGGATCCACCACACCGTGGCCGATGGCGTGGTCGTGGCCGCCGGCCGCGGCGATGGTGGTGTTCTCGATCCTCTCGATCACCTGACGGGCCGTCAGCCCGGGGTGGGCCTGCCGGACCAGTGCGGCGGTGCCCGCGACGAAGGGGGCGGCGAAGCTGGTCCCGCTGATGGGCGCCCGTGAACCGTCGCCGCCCACGACCAGGTCGGAGACCCCGGCGCCGTCGGCGCCCACTGACCGTAGGTCCACGGCCGGGGCGGCGACGTCGACCCACGGTCCGCGCAGCGAGAAGTCGGTGGGACGCCCGGCCGGGTCCACGCCGCCGACCGTCAGGACGTGGTCGTCGTACCAGGCGGGGGAGGCGATGGTCCGGACGCCGGACCAGCCCTCGTCGCCCGGGACGGACGCGTCGGGTCCGGCCGGGTTCTGGTCGCCACAGGTGTCGCCGACGTTGCCGGCCGCCGCGACCACCACCACGTCGTGGTCCACCGCCGCGTAGCGGATGGCGCCGCCGAGGGGGTCGTCCGCGAGCACCGTGTCGGCGGGCACACAGGCGACCTCGGAGATGTTGATGACGTCGGCCCCCGCGTCCACCGCCAACCGGATCGACGTCGCGAGCGTCGTCAGGGTCCCCACCCCGCCACCGGTGCCGACGGGCGCCCCGTCCATGCCGACCCCGTCGCCACTGCCGGGGTCGCCCGCCCGTCCGGCCGCCCGCGAATCGGCGCGCAGGACGCTGCTGGACTGGCGGATCGAGACGATCTCGACGCCCGGCGCGATGCCCGAATGCCCCGTCTCGTCCTCGGCGGCGGCGAGGACGCCCGCGACCAGGGTCCCGTGGGCGTCGCAGTCCTCGGTCCCGTTCCGGCCGGGCACCACGTCCCCGGCCCCGCGCACCCTGGGCAGGCGCGGGCCCGGGTTGACGCCGGTGTCGATCACGGCGACGACCTGTCCCTCGCCACGCCCGTGGATCCACGCGTCGCGTAGCTCGGCGGCGGTGGCCGCGGCCGGCGGCGACGACGGAGAGAGCACCGCCGCGGTGGTGCGACACGGCCCGTCCTGGCGAACCGGCCCCGACGCGAGGCCGGTCGCCCGGGGCACCGGGCCGTCGACGGTCGGCGGCTCCACCGCCGACGCGAACGCGGGTGTGCCGAGCTGCGCGACGAAAATCGCCAGCGCGACCCGGGCGCCGGCGGAGAACCCGGCGGCGGGTGCCAGGGCGCGTCTCATCGTTGGCGCACGAGTGAGTAGACGTCCATCGCGCCCACCGCCAGCGGCACCACGAGGCAGATCGAGATCGCCTCGACGACCCCCACCGCACGAAGGGTGGCAGGGGAGGGGTCGACGTGGGGCAGGACCGAGGCCGCAACCACGACGGCGACCGCCACGGCGACTGCGGCGGGTACCACCACCCCGACCGGCGACGCCAAGGACAGCGCGGCGCCCACCAGGACCCCCGCGGCGAGCACCAACGCCGCCGCGAGCAGCACCGTGGTGTGGACGCGGTCGGAATAGCCGAGACCGCGCAGGACGAGGACCACGATGAGCACCAGGGCGAGCGGCGCCGCCCAGCGGCTCGCCGCGTCCCCGGACAGGGCGGTCAGCGCGCCGGACGTGCACACGGTCACGGCCGCGAGCAGCAGTCCGGTCAGCCAGGAGCGGGAGGTGAGGAACCGGTGCCGCAGCGCCTCGGGTGTCGGGAGCTGCCCCTGTGGCCGGCGGGCATCGGCCATCCGGGCGTGGAGGTCGTGGTCGATCTCCTCGAGGTCGCCGTTCGCGACCTCCTCGCCGGGTGCCGGCACGGGCGGGATCGGGATGCGTGCGGCGGACACGGCGAGTCGCGGAGCGGCGGTGAGCAGCAGGAGGCCGACGAGCACCGCCCCGGCCCCGACGGAGCCGGCCGGGATACCGGCCACCGCGACGACCAGCGCCCCGACCGCGCCGACGCCCAGTGCGATCGCCGCGGCGAGGTAACCGGCCGCCATCCCGTATGTCCCGGTTGTCGGACGGAACACGGTGCAGCGCAGAACAGTCGCCGCGACCGCGCCGGCGGTACACGCGCCCAGGATTGTGCCGGGCCCGGCGGGCGGGGGCCCCGTGGTCCCGGCGGCGAGGACCGTGAACCCCACGACGACCGACCCCGCGACCGCGTGCGCGGCGCCCGGCGCGGGGGTACGGCGCAGGGCGATCACCGCGGCCAGGCCGAGCAATGCCAGCACCAGCGAGATCAGTGACGTGAGCAGCCCACCGCGCGCCGACCACTGGATCCCGAGGGCGAGAGCGGCGGCCACGGCGGCGACCCCCGCCGTCGCGGTGGCGGTCAACACCGCATCCCGGCGGTCCCAGACCGGGGACCGCGCGACGTCGGGCTCGGTCAGTCCCTGCAGCACGTCGTCGAACAACGGCGCCGGCGTGGGCACCGGGCGGTGGTCCAGCACGAGGATCTCGCCGTCGTGCACGCGCTGTTGCGCAAGCGTCTCGGACACGGCCAGCGGACCCCCGGCCAGGCGGGAGAGTTGCCAGGACCCACCGGTGCCGCCACCCATCCGCGCGTCGGCGTCCACGCCGGAGCCCGGCCCCGCGGCGACACGGACGTGGTCGCGGACCAGGTCCACGACCTCCGGGATCACCGAGACGAGCTCGAGGTGGGCCGGCAGACTCACGTCGACGCGCGTGGACCGGCACACGATCGACACACGCCGCTGATCCAGCGGTTCGACGCCCGCGGCGACCTCACGGACCTCGCTCTGTCGTGTCACTGCCGGACCTCCCACTCCGTGCACCCACCCTGGTCAGCCGTGCCCGACCTCGCCGGTAGGTGACCCGTCAGTACGTGTACTGCCCTAACATCGCCGTTCGATACGCGGATCATTGTCGGCGTCCGGGGTCGTTCGTGGGGGCGTCAACTCGTGGCGCCCGCCGGTCTGCAGCTCGCGAGGGGGTCGGGTCATGGGGGACGTGGTGTTCACGCGTGCCGGGAAAGTCGCCGCGCCGCCGGTGCCGCAGGGGGAGGTGGCGCTGCAGGCGCCGCCGGACCTGCCGCGCCCCACCCCGCGCCCGCTCATTCAGATAGTGTTGCCCATCGTCCTGGTGGTGGCCGTGGTGGGCATGGTCGTGGTGATGATGCGCACCGGGATGATGCGTAATCCCATGTTCCTGCTGTTCCCGGTGATGATGGCGGTCTCGGCGGTGGGCATGCTCGCCGGCAGCCTCGGCGGCGGCGGCAAGACCGTCGAGACCGACGAGCTGCGCAAGGACTATCTGCGCTACCTGGGCCAGACCCGGGACACGGTGCGCGGGACGGCCGCGGCGCAGCGGGCGGCCGCCCTGTGGCGCCACCCGGATCCGGTCGAGCTGCCGGCGATGGTCGGAACCGCCCGCATGTGGGAGAGGAACGACGACGACCCCGACGACCTCACGCTCCGCGTCGGCCCCGGGCGGCAGTCGCTCGCCACCCCGCTCAGGGTGCCCGACACCGGTCCGGTCGACGACCTGGAGCCGGTCTCCGTGGTGAGCATGCGGCGCTTCGTCCGGGTGCACTCGGTGGTCGATGACCTGCCGGTGGCACTCGAGTTGCGGGCGTTCGCGGCACTGTCGCTGGACGGAGAGGTGGCCACCGTGCGTTCGGCGGTCCGCGCGATGCTCGCGGGGTTGGTCCTGTCCCACGGCCCGGGCAGGGTGCGGGTCGCGGTGGCCGCGAGCGAGGGGGAGGCCCGGCGGGCGTGGGAATGGCTCAAATGGCTTCCCCACCATGAGCATCCGGTCTACACCGACGGCGGCGGGCGGGTCCGTCTCACCGAGTTCTCGTTGGCCGGGGTGGAGTCCATGCTCGGCTCCGAGATCGCCGAGCGTCCGACGTTCTCGCCGAGTGCGGCGCAGGTACCGGGACGGGCCCACCTCGTGCTCGTCGTCGACGGCTTCGGGGTGACCGGCGCCGAGCGGATCCTCGCAGAGGACGGACTCGACGGCGTCACCGTCATCGAGGTCTCCGGCAGCCGCGCGGGGCAGCTGCGCGACCTCGCCCTGCGCCGCGGCCTGTGTCTGCGGGTTGACGACGACGGCGTCGCCCGCATCCGCACCGACAGCGGCGACGAGGACATCGCCCGGGTCGACGCGATGAGCCCTCCGGAGGCGGAACGGCTCGCCATGGCGCTGTCCCGCTACCGCCCCGCGGACACGGTCACCCATGCCGACGGCTCCACCACCACCCGGCGCGCACCCGGCCTGCCGGACCTGCTCGGGATCGGGGTGGCCACACAGGTCGACCCGGCGGTCGCCTGGCGACGTCGCGGTGAGCGCGACCGCCTGCGCGTCCCGGTGGGGGTCAGCCCCGACGGGGCGCCGGTCGAACTCGACCTCAAGGAGGCCGCGCACGGTGGCATGGGGCCGCACGGGCTGTGTATCGGTGCCACCGGATCCGGGAAATCCGAGTTCCTGCGCACGCTCGTCCTGGGGCTGGTGGCGACGCACGACCCGGACGCGCTCAACCTCGTCCTGGTGGACTTCAAGGGCGGCGCCACGTTCCTGGGACTGGAGCCGCTGGCCCACGTGGCCGCGGTGATCACCAATCTGCAGGCCGAGATCACGATGGTCGACCGGATGCGCGACGCCCTCGAGGGCGAGCTCACCCGGCGCCAGGAGATGCTGCGCGCGGCGGGGAACTACGCGAACGTCGGCGAGTACGAGGCCGCCCGCGCCAGGGGGGCCGCGCTCGACCCGCTGCCCGCCCTGGTGATCGTCGTGGACGAGTTCACCGAGTTGCTCTCCTCGAAGCCGGAGTTCGCCGAACTCTTCCTGACGATCGGCCGACTGGGTCGAAGCCTGCACATCCACCTGCTGCTGGCCTCGCAGCGGCTCGAGGAGGGGCGGTTGCGCGGGCTCGACAGTCACCTCTCGTATCGCATCGCCCTCAAGACGTTCTCGGCCACCGAGTCACGCACCGTGCTGGGGGTGACCGACGCCTATCACCTGCCCGCGACCCCGGGTGCCGGCTACCTCAAGGTGGACGCCGGCGACCCCGTACGGTTCGACGCCGCCTACGTCTCCGGACCGTACCGGCAGGACCGGCGACTGGACGGTTCGTCCGTCGCGACCCCGGCCGCCCGGGCGACCGTGCGGCCCTTCACCTCGTGGTACATGCCGGTGCCGGCGCCGGCACTGCCGCCGGTCGACGACGCCGCCCTCGCCCCGCCCACGCCGACAGACGACGACTCGGCGAGCCTGCTCGACGTGCTGGTCGGAAGGCTCACCGGGCATGGCCGACCGGCCCACGAGGTGTGGCTGCCCCCGCTGGCCGAGGGTGCGCCACTCGACGCGGCGGTGGCCGCCGAGCCCACGGGCGCCGGACAGGCGGGCCCGGGGGGCGGGCCGGCGGCGCTGCGGTTCCCGCTCGCCGTGGTGGATCTGCCGTTCGAGCAACGTCGCGCCACCTGGTCGGTGGACCTGTCGGGTGCGGACGGCAACGTGGCCGTGGTGGGCGGGACGCGCGCCGGGAAGTCGACGACCCTGTGCACCCTCGTGCTGTCCGCCGCGGCCACGTCCGAGCCCGACCGCCTATCTGTCTACATCGTGGACCTGGGCGGCGGGCTTCTCCGGTCGGTCGCCTCGCTGCCGCACGTCGGCGGCGTGGCCCAGCGAGGTGACGAGGAACGGATCCGTCGCACGGTCGCCGAGGTCGACGCCGAGCGGCGCCGCCGGGAGACCGCGTTCCGCGAGTCGGGCATCACCTCGGTCGAGCAGGCTCGTCGTCGCACGGTCGATCGGGACGGACGGCCGGTCGCGGAGTTCCCGGACGTCCTGCTCGTCGTCGACGGGTGGCAGGCGCTGCGCACCGAGTACGAGGACCTCGAGCAGGTGGTGCTCGGCCTGGCCGCGGACGGACTGTCGTACGGGATCCACGTCGTCCTGTCCGCCGCACGCTGGGCCGATCTGCGGCCGGCACTGCGCGACGCCCTCGGTACCCGGGTCGAGTTGCGGCTGGGTGACCCCACCGATTCGATGATCGACCGGCGGGCGGCGATGGGCGTGCCGGTGGCACCGGGCCGGGGGTTGACCCGCGACCGCGAGCACATGCTGGTCTACCAGCCCAGACTGGACGGCCGCGTCGACCCCGGCGGCATCGCCGACGCCACCGCTGACGCCGCGCGGCACCTGGCGGCGCGATGGCGCGCGCGGGTCGGGGACGTGGGCGCGGCGCCGGTGCGCATGCTTCCCGAGGTCCTGCCCTACGAGCAGGTGGCGAGCCTGGCCCGCCCCGGGCCGGACGGTGGCCGCACCCGACTGCCGCTCGGGCTCGACGAGTCCGACCTCACGGTGGCCTACGCCGACCTCGAAGCCGATCCGCTGATGCTGGTGTTCGGCGATTCCGAATGCGGCAAGACCTCTGTGCTCCGGTCGCTGGCCCGGGGGCTCGTCGCCGGGAACGATCCCGCCCACGCCAAGCTCATCGTGGCGGACTACCGGCGTTCCATGCTGGGGGAGTTCGACGACACATACCTGGCGGGCTACGCCGCGACCGAGGGCGCGTTCGTGCCGATGGTCGAGCATCTCGAGCGCATCCTCGACGAGCGCATGCCGGGTCCGGATGTGACGCCGGATGAGCTGCGGTCGAGGTCCTGGTGGAGCGGCCCGCGCATCACCCTGCTCGTCGACGATCTCGATCTGGTGATCACCGGTGCCGGCAACCCGTTGCAACCGCTGGCCCGATTCCTTCCGCACGCACGGGACATCGGACTATCGGTGGTGCTCGCGCGTCGGAGCGCGGGTGCCTCGCGCGCGATGTACGACCCGTTCGTCAGCAGGATCCGAGACCTCGGCGGCGCCGGGCTCATCATGTCGGGCAGCCGTGAGGAGGGACCGCTGCTGGGCGGCGTCCGCCCGGGCCCGCTACCCGCCGGACGCGGAAGGTTCGTCACCCGCGACGGCGGTGCGCGCCTCGTGCAGACCGCACTGGCGAAGCCGGGGCCGACCGCATGACCGGCTCGGCGCCGGGAACCGCGGCGGCCACCGCGACCGGCCCGGTGGCCGGGGCGGGCCGGAGCGACGGTGCGGTGCTCGCGGTGGACCTCTCCTGCTCCGGACTGGCGGTCGCCTCGGCTGCGGCGTCGGTGGTGTTGGACCCGGTCGTCGCACCGGTGTCCGTCCTGGCCGCGATGGACGGTTCCTCGTTGCCACCGGGCGGTGATCGCCTCGAATGCTCGGAGAGGTCGGAGGCGGCGGCCGCGCGGTTCCCGGATCGCTGTCTCGCCGACCCGGCCCGGACAGTGCACCGGAGTCGGGTCGACGTGGCCGGCCTGTCCGTCCCCGTGGCGGAGCTGCTGGCCGCCCCCGTCGCCCGGGCGTTGCGGTGGTCGGGCGACGCGGGGGAGGACGTCGTGCTCCTGGCGCCCAGTGACTGGGGGGTCAGCCGGACGAGCCGGCTCACGGCCGCTGTCCGCGATCTGGGAGTCGAGGCGCGCGTGGTCAGGTCGGCGCTGGCCACGGCGGAGGCCTTGTCGTCGTCGTCCTCCCGCTGGGCCGTCTGTGTGGAGACCTGCCGGACCCGCACGACGGTGGGACTGGTCGAGCGCACCCGCGCCGGGCTCACCCTCGTCGACCGGGCGGTGGTTCATCGCCGGGACCCCGCCCGGGACGGCCTCGTCGACGACGAGGTGCGGCGGATCCTCGACGCGATCGCCGAGGTGCGGCGGAGGCGTCGCGAGGCCGGGACCGGGTCCACCGAGGTGTTGGCCCGCGGCCGGCTCGCCGAGCGGGTCGTCGACGCCTGTGACCGGGCGAGGTTGCTGTCGTTCGTGGTGCCCCCGATCGCCCCGGCGGACGCGGCCTCGCGGCTCTACGCGGCCTGGTGACCAGACCGGGCCAGGTTTCTTCGAATAGGTGGAACCGACCGGGCACCCGGGTGCGTCGAACACTGTGACGGACCCAAGAGGCATCCGCACGACTACAGGGGAGGCAGACATGACCGGTTTCAATACGCATATCGGGACCATGGACACCGCGGCCAAGAGGGTCGATGAGGTCAACATGGAGATCAACCGGCTGCTCGGCAACGTCCGGGATTCCGTGTCCCAGCTGGGCGGCGGTGTCTGGCGAGGCGCTGCCCAGGCCCGGTTCACCCAGATTATGTCCGAGTGGCAGCAGCAGAGCGCCAAGCTCAACCGGGCCCTCGAGGGCATCTCGGAGACGATGCGGGTCAACAGCTCGTCATTCGACGCCGCGGACCAGGAGTCCGCTCAGCTGATCTCCAGGGCCGGCGCCGACGGCCCGCTGAAGTTCTGATCCACCCACACCTTCGAACGGGGAGAACCGACATGACCTCAGGACAGATCACCTACAACCACGGCTCGATCGACGCGCTGGTGGGGCAGGTATCGCAGGCCTCCGTCCAGCTGCGTGGCACCCTGGACGACCTCAAGCAGTACCTCGCTCCGCTCGTCGCCGAGTGGGAGGGCGACGCCGCGGTGGCCTATCAGATGCACCAGAAGGACTGGGACCAGGCGGCGGCCGCGCTGCAGGCGATGCTCGCCGAGATCTCGCAGGCGGCGAATCAGGGCAACCAGGGGATGGCGGACGCCGACCGTCTCGCCGCGCGGGGCTGGGGCTGAGCCGGCGCACGCCCTGCGAGGGGCCCCTCACGCCGGTGCCCAGTGTGTCGGCGTGAGGGGCCTCGTCCTCGTTGTGCTGCCGACATCGAGCGGACGCCACGGGCCCACGCGCCGCCCCTGAGAGGGCCTGCACGGATGCCGAAAACAGACAGGTCTGTCTATGGTGGGGTCATCCCCTCGAGAAAGGACATCCGATGACTCCGCTCAGTGTGAGCCCCCGGTGGCTGCATGACCATCTGAACGACGAGAACCTCGTCGTCGTCGACGCCACCAACCATCTCCCCGTCCCCACCGACGGCCCCTACGTCCCCGAGTCCGGCGCGCAGACCTACCGCGCCGAGCACATCCCCGGCGCGCTCTTCGCCGACCTGTTGGGCGACTTCGCGGATCCCGCTGCCGCCGAGCCCTGGACAGCACCCGACCACGAGCGGTTCGCCGCGGCGGCCGGTGCCCTCGGGATCGGCGACGGTGCCACGGTCGTCGTCTACGACCAGCACGACGGCTTCTGGGCCACCCGTTTCTGGTGGCACCTGCGCTACGAGGGCTTCGATCAGGTGATCGTCCTGGACGGCGGGCTCCCGGCGTGGAAGGCCGCGGGCTTCGAGGTCACCGACGTGGTCCCCGAGCCGACGCCGCGCACCTTCACCGGGACGCGACGACCCGGGTTGATCCGGTCGACCGACGAGGTCGCCGCGAACCTCGACGACGAAGGGACCGTCCTGGTCAACGTCCTCGACGAGGCCACCTACCGCGGCGAGGTCGACACCTACGCGCGCCGGGGGCACATCCCCGGCAGCATCAATCTTCCCGTGTTCACCCTGCGTGATCCGGCATCCGGCGCCCTGCGGCCGGTCGAGGAGCTGCGGGCGGAGTTCGAGAGCGCCGGACTGCTCGACACAGACATGCGCGTCGTCACCTACTGCGGTGGCGGCATCGCGGCGACGGGCGTGGCCCACGCGCTCGCGCTCGCGGGCCGCGATGATGTCGCGATCTACGACGGCTCGATGACCGCATGGGCCGGGAACCCGGAACTGCCGCTGGTCACCGGCGAGAGCCCTCGCTGACGGCGGAGCGTCCGCCGGATCGGGATCGGTCGCGATCTGGCAGGCATCGGCCGAGAGGCTACCTGCCGGATCGCGACGGGATCCCTCCGATCACGACGACGATATTACGAATCGCGACCGATCCGTCGATGCACGGGCGCGACCGCCCTGGGCGGCGGGTGATCGGGTCCGCGGATGAGGGACTCAGCGGCTGCCGGCGAACGCCTGGGCCAGGCGCGAGATCTTCTGCGCCCGGGCCAGCCGCGGCAGGTCCGAGCCGTCGCGGCAGCGCTCGCCGCCGGGGCCCAGCTCGTCGATCACGGACTCGGCCCACGAGACATCGGCGGCCGACGGCGCCAGCACCTCGTTGATGTAGGGGGCCTGGTCCACCCGCAGGCACAACTTGCCGGTCATGCCCATCTCGACGGCGTGCTCGGCGGCGTCCATGAGAACCCGCGTGTCATTGGAGATGGTCGGACCGTCGATCGGCGGGGCCACGCGTGCGATCCGGCTGGCCACCACGAACTGCGAACGGGTGTAGGCCAGCGCGATCTGCGACGAGCCGATGCCGGTGTCGCGGCGGAAGTCGCCCACCCCGAACGCCAGCCGGACGACCTGCTCGGACGCCGCGATCTCCGCAGCCTGGGCAAGACCGTCCGCCGATTCGACCAGGGCCACGATCGGGGTGTCCGGCGCCAGCCGGGCGGCCGTGAGAGCGACGTGCTCGGGGTTCTCGGTCTTGGCCAGCATCACGCCGTCCAGCCCGGGGCAGTGGCCCAGCGCCATGAGGTCCTTCTCCCACTCGGGGGAGCGGACATCGTTGATCCGGATCCAGGCGTGGTTGCCGGCCTCGAGCCACTGGCGGACCTCGCGACGGGCGCGCTCCTTCTCCGACTGGCGGCAGCCGTCCTCCACGTCCAGGACCACGACGTCCATCTCGGACTGTACGGCGGCGTCGAAGCGTTCGGACTTGTCGGCCGGCAGGAGCAGCCAGGAACGGGCGATCGTCGGCGGGATGGTCGACATGGGGCTCATCGGTACCGGTCATCCTTTGCTCGAGTGGTGTCGCTCGGTGGACACTTCACGATACGCGGAGCGTGCTCCACCACCACAAACGGGAACAGGTTCCTACATGTCGGGAGCGGTAGCCAACTGGATGAGATTGCCGCAGGTGTCGTCGACGATCATCGTCCACACCGGCCCCATCTCGGTCGGTGGCTGCACGATCCGGGCGCCGCGCTCCTTCAGCTCGGTGTGCACCCGCTCGATGTCGTCGACCTCGAACTGCGCGGCGGGGATGCCGTCGGCGTGGAGCGCGGAGGTGTAGGCGCTCGCCGCGGGATGCTGGTCGGGCTCGAGGAGTAGCTGCGTGCCGTCCGGTGCGCCGGGGTCCACGACGGTCAGCCAGCGGTACTCGCCGGCCGGGATGTCGTACTTGACGGCGAACCCGAGCACGTCCGTGTAAAAGCGCAGTGCGCGTCCCTGGTCGT
The DNA here is from genome assembly GCF_053615975.1 of Dietzia sp. NPDC055877. Lineage (NCBI taxonomy): Bacteria > Bacillati > Actinomycetota > Actinomycetes > Mycobacteriales > Dietziaceae > Dietzia > Dietzia sp. NPDC055877. Next base: position 322,679 of record NZ_JBSHCV010000002.1, read on the forward strand.
CGACGTGGACGGAGGTCATGGTGATGCGGGGCATGTACCCGAGCCTAGAGCCGTCCTGGCAGGCACCGGGTCGTTCTTCGCGAGGCGCACCGGCGCGTCGGTGGCGGCGTGCCCCGCGGCGTCAGGCTGGTGACAGAACGTGTCCTCATCAACCTGGGGAGTTATTGACTGCGCGACGGTCGGGGTCCACTCTTTTCTGGTGACCACCCCAGCGCCCGCCGCCAGCGCGACCCCGTCAGCGCCCGCTATCGAAGCCGAGAACCTCGTGAAGAGATTCGGCGATTTCACCGCGGTCGACGGCATCTCGTTCTCCGTCCCCACCGGATCGGTGCTGGGTCTGCTCGGCCCGAACGGGTCCGGCAAGACCACGACCATCCGCATGATGACCACGCTGAGCCCGCCCACGTCCGGAACCGCCCGCGTGGCCGGGTACGACGTCCTCCGCCGGCCCGCCGAGGTCCGCAAGGCCATGGGGCTCACGGCGCAGGCCGCGACCGTCGACGAGTTGTTGACCGGGCGAGAGAATCTCCGTCTCATCGGGGACCTGTACGGACTGCCGAAGAAGTCGGTCAAGGCCCGCGCGGACGAGCTGCTCGACAAGTTCTCACTCACGGACGCCGCCACCAGGGTGGCCAAGAGCTACTCCGGCGGGATGCGCCGCCGGCTCGACCTCGCGGCCAGCCTCGTGGCGGCGCCGCCGGTGCTGTTCCTCGACGAGCCGACCACCGGCCTCGATCCGCGGTCGCGCAACGAGCTGTGGGACGTCCTCCGGGGTCTCGTGCGGGACGGCACGACGCTGCTGCTCACCACGCAGTACCTCGACGAGGCCGACCAGTTGGCGGACAACGTGATCGTGATCGACCACGGCAAGGTCATCGCGGAGGGGACGCCACTGCAGCTCAAGGACCGGTCAGGTGCCGCGAGCCTGGTGATCACCGTGTCCCGGCCCGAGGACGTGGACGGCGCGGCACGGGTGCTCGCCGGACGAATCGAGGAGTATCACGTCGACCATGACTCGCGCCGGATCACCGCGCCGTCGGAGGGGGTGTCGGCACTGGCGGGCATCGCCTCCGCGTTCTCCGAGGCCGGCATTGAACTCGACGACATCGGACTGCAGCGCCCGAGCCTCGACGACGTCTTCCTCTCCCTGACCGGCCGCAGGGCCGAGGAGCCCGAGGCTGACGCGTCGAACGTCGGAGACGGCCGGGACGAGACCACCGAACAGGAGCAGCGGGCATGAGCACCGTAGTAGACCCCACCGCGGACGCGTCCGCCTCCAGGGCGTTCAGCGTCCCGGCCCGGCCGGACGGGCCCTCGTTCGGGCGCCAGGTATCGGCGCTGGTGCGCCGCAACCTCTTCCATATCCGTCGGCAGCCGGAGAACCTGGCGGACGTCACCATCCAGCCGGTGATGTTCGTGCTGCTGTTCGCGTTCGTTTTCGGCGGTGCGATCGCGGTCTCGAGCGGCGACTACCGCGAGTGGTTGCTGCCCGGGATCATGGCGCAGACCATGGCGTTCTCGTCGTTCATCGTGGCCTCGGGCCTGTGCAACGACCTGAACAAGGGGATCATCGACCGCTTCCGCACGTTGCCGATCCAGCGTTCCTCGATCCTCATCGCGCGCAGTGCCTCCAGCCTCATCCACTCGTCGATCGGCGTGGTGGTCATGTCGTTGACCGGCCTGCTCGTGGGGTGGCGGATCCACACGGGGATTATCGACGCGTTGCTGGGCTACCTCGTGCTGGTGGGCTTCGGCTTCGTGATGATCTGGATCGGCATCGTGGTGGGCTCGCGGCTTAAGACGATCGAGGCGGTCAACGGCGTCATGTTCACCACGACGTTCCCCATCACGTTCCTGGCCAACACGTTCGCGCCGCCGGAGTCGATGCCGACGTGGCTCCGCGCGTTCGCGGAGTGGAACCCGCTGTCGTCGGTGGTGCAGGCGATGCGCCAGCTGTGGGGTAACGCCCCGGCCGTCGGGCCGGACGCGGCGCTCCCGCTGCAGTACCCGCTCGCGGCGTCCCTGATCTGGATCGTCGGCCTCACGGTGATCATCGCCCCGATCGCCATCAAGGCCTTCGACGCCCGCACTCGCGACTGATCTCGCCGCCACGGCTGATTTCTGCCACGGCCGAGTTCCGCGCGGGTCCCCGCTGCGGCGGGCGACTACTCGCCGTCAGGCAGGCCCTCCGCGGCCGCGGCCAGTTCACGCAGCGCCTCGAGATGACCGGCGAAAGCGCGCCGGCCGTCTCGGGTCAACGACAGCCACGTCCGCTGACGCCCGGTGTCGCCCCTGGCCTTGGACGTGGTGGCGAACCCGGCGTCGGTCAGGGCCTTGAACTGCTTGGACAGCACCGAGTCGGCCACGCCCAGCTCGTCACGCACCGTCCCGAACTCCATCGATTCCACGGGCGCGAGCAACGCGCAGATCCGCAGTCGGTGCGGGGCGTGAATGGTCTCGTCGAATCGCGGTGTCGGCCGGCGGTCCCTCACCGGCGCGCCTCGGGGGCGGTGGCCGCGCCGGAGCGGATCTCGGCGCGCATCGCCGCGTCCATCCCGCGGCCCAGCACGATTGTCCCGACGAGGATCACCACGACGAGCAGCGCGGTCGTCCACCCGGGCAGGCCGCGGTCGGTGAAGGACGGCACCAGCGAGATCCCGACCACCGCGACGACCATCACCAGGTAAGCGAACCACCAGCGCAAGGAGACGGGGCCGAGGTTCCGGATGTCCACCCACAGCCCCGTCACGCGTTGGTAGGCGGAGATCAGCAGGCCGATCGCCGCGGCGCACGCCACGGCGACGGGGATCCGGACGGCATTGTGCAGGTCGAGCGCCCCCACCAGCACGAGCGCGGCGAGGATCGTGCCGAGTGCCGGGTGGTACCACCACGGGGTGATCAGCCGGTCGGCGACGGAGCTGCGGGTCGCTGCCACGTCGGCCAGGGCGTCGCGGGGGTCATAGTCGGGGCGGGGACCGTTGTCTCTTTCCATGGTGGAAACAGTAGGGGTTCATTTCCGTTTCCGCAACGGAAAGTAAATGTCGAGGCGACGGCCGCGCCGGCCACGGCTACCGCGCGGACGACTGCGCCGGCGATGGCTGCGCCCACGACTGCGCCCACGACTGCGCCGACGACTGTGCCGACGACGACAACGGCCGGCGCCCGCTATGCGGACACCGGCCGGCGGTGGTGAGGCTGCGCCGATCAGCGCTTCTTCGTGGGGGATACGCGGATCGTGATGCTGCCGACCACGGGCTCCACGCCGGCATCGTCGACGAACGTCAGCGGCACCTCGATGTCCTCGCCGGAGGTGATCGACCCGAAGTCGGGGATCTGCTCCCACTCGGCGGTCACTGTCATGCCGCCTGTCGACTTGGCGGGGTAGCGCACGTTCATGCCCACGGGGATCCAGCGGTGCGTGGTGGGCACGGTGGCCTCGGCGAGCATGCCCATGGCGAACTCGGCGAGGTTGCACGCCGCGATCACGTGGAAGGTGCCGATGTGGTTGCGGTTGCCCCACCAGCCCGGCCCGCGTACGACGCAGCGCCCGGGGCGCATCTCGGTGACGTGCGGTAGGGCGGTGCGGAAGTAGGGCGCCTTGAGGCTCACCGCGGCCGTGAACAGGCGGGAGCCGAAGGGGAGACGGTTGGCCTGCTGCCACAGCCTGTAGGTGGCGGTGCTCGCGGCGGCGCTGACGGCGGAGGTGGGGGAGCTGTTGGTCACGACGACGAGGTTACCCGCCAGTAAGTTCTGTGCCTAGACCGAAGCCCCGTCCTGACTTGCGCGTCGGCCCGGCCAGTGGTCGACATGCCCGGCGAGGTGCCGACGCGGGCGTGAGTTCGGACCGGGCCGCGTCAGCCCAGGATCTGGGTGCCCGCGCGCAGCAGATCGTGCAGGTGGTCCTGGTCCGCGCCCGGTTCGTCGATCCACAGTCGATACGCCGACAGGGCGATCCCCAGAGCGGCGTGGGCGGTGGCGGCAGGGATCAGGTCGTCGACCGACTCGCCGCGGCGGTCGGCCACGAAGCCTGCGACCGCCCGCCGCCAGTCCGCGTAGACAAGCGTCGAATGCGCCCGGAGCTCGTCGACGGTGAGCAGGAGACGCATGCGGACGCGGTGCACCTCGGTCTGCGAGTCGGGGAACGTGTTGAACGCGACGAGGGCGTCAGCGAGCGCGTCGCGCAGGGGAGTGGACTCGGGCACCGCGTCGAGGTAGTCGAGCATCAGGTGGATCTGCTCACCGAACTCGCCCCAGGCGATCGCCGCCTTGCCCGGGAAGTAGCGGAACAGTGTCCGTCGCGAGATGTGCGCGGCCTCTGCGATCTGGTCGACGCTCGTGGACTCGTACCCGCAGCGGGCGAAGAGCGCGAGCGCGACCTCGACGATCGAGGCGCGCGTGGTCGACGGGCGGCGGCCCGGGGTGCGCCCCTCGACCCTCTCCTGCGGCTCCATGGGAGGAGTTTAAATCAGAAACCGTTGCAAGTGGCACCAAGTGCCAATATGATGCAGATCTCACCAGTTCGTGGTGAGACATCCCCATGCGCAGACGAGAGGACACGCAATGGAGAACACGCAGAACACCGAGGTCGTGCTGGAGGAGGCCCTCATCGAGGAGGTCTCCATCGACGGCATGTGCGGGGTCTACTGAGATGACCTCCGCAGCAGCGCCGGCCGGCGCCGAACAGGAAGCCGCCCCGGCGGCGTTCGATCTCGACGCCGGCTGGCGCCTGCACCCCGGGGTGGCGCTTCGGCCCGAGCCGTTCGGGGCATTGCTCTACCACTTCCACACCCGCAAGCTCAGCTTTCTCAAGTCGCCGACCATCGTCGAGGTGGTCCGCACCCTTGCCGATCACCCCTCCGCGCGCGCGGCCTGCGCTGCCGCCGGGGTGCAGATCGATGATCCGGGTACCGCGCGGCTGTATCTGCACGCGCTCGGCCAGCTCGCCGCCTCGCGCATGATCGAGGAGACCTCATGACCAGCATGCTCGACCGTCCCGCAAGTCCAGCTCCCGTCGGCCGCCTGGTCGACCAGTTCGAGCGTGGACTCGACGCCCCCATCTGCCTCACCTGGGAACTCACCTACGCCTGCAACCTCGCCTGCGTGCACTGCCTCAGCTCGTCCGGTCGCCGCGACCCGCGCGAACTGAGCACGGAGCAGTGCAAGGCGATCATCGACGAGCTGCAGAAAATGCAGGTCTTCTACGTCAATATCGGTGGCGGTGAGCCGACCGTCCGCCCCGACTTCTGGGAGCTCGTCGACTACGCGACCAGCCACCAGGTGGGCGTCAAGTTCTCCACCAACGGTGTGCGCATCGACGAGGAGGTGGCCCGCCGCCTGGCCGCGAGCGACTACGTCGACGTGCAGATCTCGATCGACGGTGCGACCGCCGAGGTCAACGACGCCGTCCGTGGGCCGGGCTCGTTCGACATGGCCTGCCGCGCACTGCAGAACCTCAAGGACGCGGGCTTCCGCGACTCCAAGATCTCGGTCGTGGTGACCCGCGAGAACGTCTCCCAGCTCGACGAGTTCAAGGCGCTGGCCGACAAGTACGACGCGACCCTGCGGATCACCCGGTTGCGTCCGTCCGGCCGTGGCGCCGACGTGTGGGACGACCTGCACCCGCTTCCGGAACAGCAACGCGAGCTGTACGACTGGCTCGTCGCCCACGGCGAGAACGTCCTCACCGGCGACAGCTTCTTCCACCTGTCGGCGTTCGGCGACGGCCAGGGCTCGCTGCCCGGCCTCAACCTGTGCGGCGCCGGCCGCGTGGTCTGCCTCATCGACCCGATCGGTGACGTGTACGCGTGCCCGTTCGCCATCCATGAGCAGTTCCTCGCCGGCAACGTGGTGTCGGACGGCGGCTTCGAGACCGTGTGGCAGACCTCCGAACTGTTCCGCGAGCTGCGCGAGCCACAGTCCGCCGGGGCCTGCTCGGCCTGCGATTTCTACGACAGCTGCCGCGGCGGCTGCATGGCCGCCAAGTTCTTCACCGGGCTGCCCATGGACGGGCCCGACCCGGAGTGCGTCCAGGGATACGGCGAGGGACTACTCGCTGCCGAGCGCAACATCCCCGCGCCGTCCCAGGACCACACCCGGCCGATGGGTCTCGCGGCACGGAAGCAGCCCACGGGCCCGATCCCGTTGACCCTGGTCACCACGCCGCCGCGCAGGCCCACCAGCCTGTGTGACGAGTCCCCGATCTAGGCCGCACCGGTACTGACGCGCCCCGCCGCCCCGGGCCTCGCCCGGCGGCGGTGGGGCGACCCGGGGCGTGCCGGCCCCCTGAACTTTCGACAACCCCAGAGAAGGAGGCACGCCCGTGTCCCGCCTGTCCAAGATCGCCGAGGCCAACCCCTGGCGGCAGAACCCCTGGTTCGAATCCGTGGCCGTGGCCCAGCAGCGCGCCAAGAAGAAGCTCCCCAAGAGCGTGTACATGGCGCTCGTCGGCGGCAGTGAGGCCGGGGTGACGCTGCGCGACAACATGGATGCGTTCAGCGAGCTCGAGCCCAAACCGCACGTGATCGGCGCGAAGCAGGACCGGGACATGGCGACCACCGTCATGGGGCAGCCGATCAGCCTGCCGGTGATGATCTCGCCGACCGGTGTCCAGGCCGTGACCCCCGACGGAGAGGTCGACGTCGCCCGTGCCGCGGCCGCCCGCGGCACCGCGATGGGCCTGAGCTCGTTCGCCTCCAAGCCCATCGAGGAGGTCATCGCGGCGAACCCGCAGACCTTCTTCCAGGTGTACTGGCTCGGCGGCAAGGAGAGGGTCCTCGAGCGCCTCGAGCGTGCGAAGGCGGCAGGCGCCGCGGGCGTCATCCTCACCACCGACTGGTCGTTCTCGATGGGCCGTGACTGGGGCAGCCCGGCGATCCCCGAGAAGCTCGACGCCAAGGCCATGCTCACCATGGCGCCCGAGATCGCCGTGAGCCCGCGGTGGGCCATGGAGTGGGCGCGCGACGTGATCACCAACAAGCGGTTCCCGGACCTGACCACCCCGAACCTGGTCAACCAGGGCGAGATGGGGCCGACCTTCTTCGGCGCCTACGGCGAGTGGATGGGCACCCCGCCCGCGACGTGGGACGACATCGCCTGGGTCGTGGACAACTACGACGGCCCGGTCATGCTCAAGGGCATCACCCGCATCGACGATGCCAAGCGCGCTGTCGACGCCGGCGTGAAGGCGATCTCGGTCTCGAACCACGGCGGCAACAATCTCGACGCCACCCCGGCGTCGATCCGCTGCCTCGCGCCGATCGTCGACGAGGTCGGCGACCATGTTGAGGTCCTGCTCGACGGCGGCATCCGCCGCGGCTCCGATGTGGCAAAGGCTCTCGCCCTCGGTGCTCGCGCGGTGATGATCGGCCGCGCCTACCTCTGGGGCCTGGGTGCCAACGGCCAGGCGGGTGTCGAGAACGTGCTCGACATCATGCGGTCGGGCCTGGACTCCAGCCTCATCGGGCTGAGCAAGTCGTCCATCTCGGAGCTGAATCGCGACGACTACCACATTCCGGACGACTTCGTGCGGCGCCTCGGCGCCTGATGGCGGCATTCCGCCACCCCTGTTCGCAACAACTGTAGAGAAAAGGACAACCCCTCAATGGGAGACTTCGACGGCAAGGTCGTCTACATCACCGGTGTCGCTCGCGGCCAGGGCCGCAAGCACGCCATCCGCTTCGCCCGCGAGGGCGCCAAGATCATCGGCATGGACCTGTGCGACGTACCGTCGGAGTACGTCAAGTACCCCACGGCGAACAAGGACGACCTCGCCACGACCATCGAGCGGGTCGAGGCGGAGGGTGGCGAGATCTTCACGGAGATCGGCGACGTCCGTGACCTGGCGTTCCAGCAGGATCTCGTCACCCGGGGCGTCGAGCGCTTCGGCGGCCGCCTGGACGTCGTGATCGCCAACGCCGGAATCTGCAACTGGGGCAAGGTCTGGGAGATCGACGAGCAGCAGTGGAACGACACAATCGACATCAACCTGACGGGGTACTGGAAGACCCTCAAGGCGTCGATCCCGCACATGCTCGAGGCCGGTAATGGCGGGTCGATCGTCCTGGTCAGCTCGGTCGCCGGCCTCAAGGCGATGCCGGTGCAGTCGCCCTACTCGGCCTCCAAGCACGGCGTGGTGGGACTGGCGCAGACCGCCGCCAAGGAGCTCGGGGAGCACAACATCAGGGTCAACACGATCCACCCGTACGGCGTGCTCACCCCGATGGGGGCCGACGACCCGGACGCGCACGCGGTGTTCAATGATCAGCCCCAGTTCCTGCCGCATTTCACGCCGATCCTCGGCATGGGAATGGCGACGACCGACGACATCTCGGACTCGGTCATGTTCCTCGCCTCGGACGCCTCGCGCACCATCACCGCCTCGACCTTCACCGTCGACATGGGCGCGATCAAGGTCTGAGCCGACATGACGGGTGCGTCCGGTGCCGCCGCGTCGGCCGGCCGACAGGTGCTCGCCGTCCTCCCTGTCGGCGCCACTGAGCAGCACGGACCACATCTGCCGTCCGAGACCGACACCCTGCTGGCGACCGCGGCCGCCCGGGTGCTCGGAGAGTCCGCGGGCCGTGGCGCGGATGCCGGCGCCGGATTCGGTGTCGGTACCGACGTCGAGGTCATGGTGCTCCCCGCCCTCGCCTACGGGGCGAGCGGGGAGCACCAGTCCTTTCCGGGGACCGTGTCACTCGGGACCGACGCGCTCGCCGAGGCGGTGCTGGAGCTCGGTCGGTCGGTGTCCACCTGGGCGGATCGGCTGCTCGTGGTCAACGGTCACGGCGGAAACGTCGAGGCACTGCGCCGGGCGGTCACCCGCCTGCGATACGAGGGGCGCGACGCGGCCTGGCTGTCCTGCCGCACCTCCGAGGATCCCGCGGACACCCACGCCGGCCACGCGGAGACCTCACTCATGCTGCATCTCCACCCGGGCCTCGTCCGTGGCGAGCTCGCCGAGCCCGGCTGCACCGATCCGCTGCCACAGATCCTCCCGGCGATGCGCGACGGCGGGGTGGCCGCGGTGAGCAGCAACGGGGTCCTCGGCGATCCCACCGGGGCAACGGACGTAGAGGGGCGTCGCCTGTGGGGCCTACTCGTGGCCGACGCCCGCCGCAGACTCGACGCCTGGCAGCCCGGACAGGCGGATGGGATGCTGCGATGACCCGGCCCGCCGGGTCCGCGAGCCCCGCGTACCCCGGCCCCGCCCCGGTCTGGCTCGACCGTCGGACCAGCGTCCTGCGCCGTGGGCAGGCCGTTCGGATCCTGGGCGGGGACCCGGTCACCCTGGTCACGCCCTCGCCGACGGCCGCCGCGCTCCTGGATCGCCGGCGGGTGATCGATACCGGCACCCCGGCCGGAGCCGCGCTGGCCAGGGCCCTGACGGATCGGGGGATGGCCCACCCTCTGGTCGACGGCTCGGCTGTGAACGGCGCTGTACAGTGCGGCGCTGCTGAGCGCGGCGCTGCTCAGTCCGGCCGCACCGCCACGGCCCGCGCCCTGGACGACGTGACTGTGGTGGTGCCGGTCCGCGACGACGCCGCCGGGGTCGCCGCCCTCGCGGAAGCTCTCGGTCCGGAACTGGCCCGGGGTATGCGTCTCGTCGTCGTCGACGACGGCTCCGCCGTCCCACTGACCGCACCGGCGTGCCCGGCCGGACCCGCGCCGGTGGTCCTGCGCCACGACTGCTCGCGGGGGCCCGCCGCCGCCCGCAACGCCGGGACGGCCGCCGCGGTGGAGGCCGGCGCGCGGGTCGTGGTCTATCTCGACGCCGACGTCCTGCCCCGGCCCGGTTGGCTCGACATCCTGCTCGCGCACCTCGACGACCCGCTGGTCGCCGCGGTCGCTCCGCGCATTATCGCGGCCGAACCCGGCCGGTTCTGGGTGCGTGGTTACGAGACCGCGCGGTCGGCGCTGGACATGGGCACCGACCCGGCGCGGGTCCGGCCGCGCACGCGGGTGCCGTACGTGCCCAGTGCGGCGCTCGCGGTGCGCCCCGACAGGCTCCCGCCGCCACCGGGCGGGGGAGGTCAGGGGCCGTTCGACGAGCGGCTGCACGTGGCCGAGGACGTGGATCTGTGTTGGCGCACCAGCGCCGCGGGTGGGCGCGTGCGGTACGAGCCGGCGGCCCGCGTCGCCCACCGCCACCGCACGACGCTCGCCCCACTGCTGGCCCGGCGCGCCTATTACGGCCGCGGCGCGGCGCTGCTCGAGGACCGACACGGCCCCGCGGTGGCACCCGCGGTGGCCTCGTCGTGGTCGCTCACCCTGGCTCTCGGGGTGTGGAGCGCGACGCCGGCGGGACTGGTGCTCGCGGCCGGCGCGGCGGGCCGGGCCTGGTGGCGCACACGCGGCCTCACCGGTGACGGTCGCGCCGCCGCCCGGCTCATCGCGCGCGGGTCAGCCGCCTCGGTCCGGCAGTTGCCCGAGGCTCTTCTACGCCCGTACTGGCCGGTCACGGCCGCGGTGCTCCTCGCCGCAGCCCCGTCCGGCTCCCGCGTAGCGAAGGGCCTGCGTCGCCGGCTGCTGGCGGCCGCGGTGGTGGACGGACTGTGGCACTGGTGGTCGGCGCGCGAGCCGGGGTCGCTGCCGGTCGACGAGCCCCTCGGCCACGTGGTGCTGCGCCGCCTCGACGACATCGCCTACGGGGTCGGCGTGTGGCGTTCGGCGTGGGACGCCCGCTCGCTCGGCGCCCTCCGTCCGGAGTTCAGGCGGTGAGAGCCGACGTCGTGGTGGTGGGGGCCGGCCCGGCCGGGTGCGTGATGGCACGCCGGCTGGTCGAGGCCGGTGCGGACGTGGTCCTGCTCGAGGCCGGCGACCACGTCGCCTCGCCGCGCGCGGGGCTGCTCGACGTGGGGCCGGACTCGCCCGTGGTCACCCGGCATCGCGCCCGGCTCGGGGACACGGTTCTCGACCTCCCGCGTGGCCGAACCCTCGGCGGGTCCGGCGCCGTGAACGGCGGATACTGTGTCGCGGCGCGCCCGTCCGACCTCGTGGCGTGGGGGCCGGACTGGCCGCGACGGTATGCGGTCGGACTGGCGCGCGCTGCCGAGCGACTCCGCCCGACGCTGGCGCCGATGGACCCGGTCGCCGCCCGGGTCGCCGCCGCGTTCCCGGGGCGGGTGTCGGCCGTCGCCCAGGCGCGTCGGGGTGAACGGCGCGTGACGGCGTTCGACGCCTGGGATCCGCCCGGCGCGGGGGTGAGCGTGCGGGCCGGGGCGCGCGTGGCGCGGCTGAGCTGGGCCGGCGGCGCGGTGGGCGGGAGGTGCGACGGCGTCGTCCTCGCCGCTGCGAGCGGCAGCGCCGGGGGAGGCGACGACGACAACGCCGCCGGCGAGGTGGTCACCACCGACCTGGTGATCCTGTGCGCCGGGACGATCGGTTCAGCCGCCCTCCTCCGGAACTCGGGGCTGGGGGAGTCGACGGGGCACCCGGTGGGAGAGCGCGTCCAGGAGCATCCGGAGGTCCTGCTGGATCTGCCGGCCGGGATCGCGGCGGGCCGGTTCTCTTCTCACGGGGTCACCGCCTACAGAAGCGTTGCACCCGGCGACGCCGCCCTCGTGCCACTGCTCTCCCACGTCATCCGCCTCGGACTCGAGGGGACTCCCGGGCCGACCGGGTCCGCCGCGCCCGAGATCGAGGTGCGGCCGTACGCCGTCCCGCTGCACGATGTCATCCCGGGAGTCGATCCGATGCCCCTGCGCGTGGGGGTCGCTCTCATGAACCCCCTCGGATACGGCCGGATCGATGCGGACGGCACGGTGTGGCTACCGGATGATCCGCGAGACATCGCTGCGCTGTCCGCCGCGGCCGCGATCGTCTCGGACCGGCTCGGGCTGGGGGAGGCGGAGCAGGTGCCGTCGACGTCCCAGCACCTCTCCGGGTCGGCCCGGATCGGTGAGGTCGTCGATCACACCGGTCGCGTTCTGGGCGTCGACGGGCTCTACGTCGCCGACGCGTCGGTGCTGCCGACCCTCCCGCGATGCGGGCCGTACTACACGGTCCTGGCGGTTGCCGAGGTCCTCGCCGCCGGGCTGACAGCCGAGCGGCCGTGGTAGAACTCTTCAGTGGAACACGTTCCATCGACGGGGTGGGCAGCGGACCGGGAGGCGTGCGCATGACAGGTACCGACACGGCGGTCGAACCACGGCGATTCACCGTCGCGCGAGACGCCGGGGTGACGCTGGTCGGCGAGGTCTGGGAGCCGGCCGGGCCCGACGGCGCCGCGGTCGACGACATCCTCATGCTCCACGGCGGCGCGCAGACCCGCCACGCCTGGTCCCGGGCGGCCCGGCGGCTCGTCGGGGAGGGATACCGGGTCACCGCGATGGACGCGCGCGGTCACGGCGACAGTGACTGGGACCCCGAGGGCGACTACGACATCCACCGCATGGCCGAGGACCTCGAGGCGATCATCGCCGATCGGTTCGTCGCACGGCGACCGGTCATCGTCGGGGCCTCGCTCGGTGGGATGACGGCCATGCTGTCGCTCGGTTCCGGCGCCGACGTCGCGAGGGCCCTGGTGCTCGTCGACGTCACCCCGAGGATCGAGGCGGCCGGCGTCCAGCGGATCGGGGAGTTCATGCGCTCCGGCTTCGACGGCTTCGCCAGCCTCGACGAGGCGGCCGATGCGATCGCCGCGTACCAACCGCACCGCAAGCGCCCGTCCAACACCGACGGCCTGCGCAAGAACCTCCGGCTCCGCGAGGACGGGCGTTGGCACTGGCACTGGGACCCGCGGTTTGCCGGCAACGCCTCCGCGGACAACGCCGAGATCGGCAACGCCTTCTTCGAGACCCTCGTGCCGAAGATCCAGCAGCCGACCCTTCTCATCCGCGGCTCCGCCTCCGACATCGTCAGCGACGACACGGTCCGGCACCTGCTCGAGTTGCTCCCGCACGCCTACACGATGGAGGTCCCCGAGGCGGGCCACATGGTGGCCGGAGACGACAACGCGGTGTTCCTCGACCAGCTCGAGTGGTTCCTCACCGAGATCGTGGGTACGCCCGGGGAATAACCCCGAACGGGCGGTGTTGGGACTGTCAGCGCCGGAAGGTCGTCGCGGACGCGGCCTGTCCGTAGGCTGGCGGCCACGGCATGACGGGACGAGAGTCGCCCCGTCCCGCAAGGAGGCATTCCCATGACCACCGTCGACATCACGACCGCCGAGTTCGAGCAGACCGTCACCGAGAACGACATCGTCCTGGTGGACTTCTGGGCAGAGTGGTGCGGCCCGTGCAAGGCGTTCGGGCCGGTGTACGAGAAGGTGTCGGGCAAGAACCCCGAGATCACCTTCGCCAAGGTCGACACCGACGCCGAGCAGCAGCTCGGCGCGATGCTGCAGATCCAGTCGATCCCCACGCTCATGGCGTTCCGTGAGGGCATCGCCGTGTTCCGCCACTCCGGCGCCATCCCGGAGCAGGCGCTCGACGATCTCGTCGCCCAGATCAAGGGTCTGGATATGGACGAGGTCCGCACGGCCGTCGAAGAGGCCCAGGCCCAGCAGGGCGACGCGCAGCCCTGATCCGGCCGCCGACCACTCGCGAGGGGCTCGCCGAGGTCTGACCGCGGCGGTCCTCCCGAGCGCTGGAACGTGTTCTAGGAAGCATGACACCCCGTGCCGATTAGGGGTTATCGTGACGAGAACACGTTTCAGTGCCGGGGGGATATCCGGCAGGTCCGAAAGGGAGCCGCATGAAGACCAAGGCTGTCATCGCCCGCGAGCTGGGCAAGCCGTTCGAGATCGTCGAGGCCGAACTCGACGGCCCCCACTACGGCGAGGTGCTCGTCAAGTGGAAGGTCGCCGGCCTGTGCCACTCCGACCTGCACATGCGTACCGGTGACCTGCCCGGCCGGCTCCCGATCGTCGTGGGCCATGAGGGCGCCGGCGTGGTCGAGGCCGTGGGTGAGGGTGTCACCCACGTCCAGCCCGGCGACCATGTCGTGGGGTCTTTCATCCCCGCCTGTGGCAAGTGCCCCGCCTGCGCGCGCGGCATGTCCAACCTGTGCGACGGCGGCCTCAACGGCACCTTCGGCGTGATGGCCGACGGTCGCTACCCGTTCGCACTCGAAAACGGTGAGACCGCCGGTGCCATGTGTACCCTCGGCACGTTCTCGCAGTACACCGTGGCCAACATGAACTCGGTGGTCAAGATCCAGGACTGGATCCCCTTCGAGGTGGCCGCCCTGGTCGGCTGCGGCGTCACCACGGGCTGGGGTTCGTCCGTCTACTCGGCCGAGGTCAAGGCCGGCGACACGGTCGTCGTGTTCGGGATCGGCGGCATCGGTATCAATGCCGTGCAGGGCGCCAAGCACGCCGGAGCGCGCTTCATCATCGCCATCGACACCGACGAGTCGAAGCGGGCCAAGGCGATGGAGTTCGGGGCCACTCACTTCTACACCGACGCGGACGAGGCCAAGGCCGAGCTTCCCGGCCTGACGTGGGGCCTCATGGCGGAGAAGGCCATCATCACGATCGGCGTCGCCGATGCCAAGGTCACCTCCGACGCCGTCGACATGGTGGGCAAGCGTGGCGTCGTGGTCCTCACGTCGATGGGCGGACTCGACAACCAGTCCATCAACCTGACCGGCCTGTTCGTCTCCCAGTACGAGAAGGTCATCAAGGGCTCGCTGTTCGGCTCCGCCAACGCGTTCTACGACATCCCCAACCTCCTGAGGCTCTGGGACGAGAAGCAGATCAAGCTGGACGAGCTCGTCACCCACCGCTTCACCCTCGACCAGGTCAACGAGGGCTACGAGATGATGGAGGCCGGCGGCGACGGGATGGTCCGCGGCATCATCGTCCACGACGACTGACCTGGCGAGCGGCCCGTCCGGGCCGGGCGATACCTCTCGCGCTGGTCGCGCAGATATACCCCCGTGGGTACACTGGTCCTGCCGGTGGGCCCACGGGGGTCTCGCGTCTCCGCCGGCTCCGACCCGAGACCGGCGGCGATCCCGTGCCGCCCGGAATTTCTGAAGAGGTGCATTGATGGCGACGCTCGATCCCCGACAGCAGGTACTCAACAGACTGCGGCGTGCACGCGGCCAGCTCAACGCCGTGATCGACATGGTGGAACAGGAGAAGTCCTGCAAGGACATCGTCACCCAGCTCGCCGCGGTGTCCAAGGCGCTCGACCGTGCTGGATTCAAGATCATCAGCGAGAACATCCAGGAGTGCGTCATCCGTGAGGGCGAGCCGGACGAGAACGGCGTCACCCTCGACGAGCTGGAGAAACTCTTCCTCTCCCTCGCCTGACGGTCCGGCCGACCGGCTGACCTGTGTCCGCGCGCGCGGTATCGGATCGCACCACTATTGTCGGGACATGACCTCACGCGCGCACGACGACTCCTTTCATGATCCGCGGACGGTGGCGCAGCGCCGCCTCGAGGCGATGGTGGGACGCGGGGAACTCTCGCTCTCGGAATTCTCGGACCGCGCGGCCAAGATCTGGGCCGCGACCTGTCCCGCGGAACTCGACGTCGCGCTCAGCGGCCTGCCCGCCGAGCCGGGTTACCCCGACGGCCTGCAGCCTCCGGCGCGCACCGCGTCCGCACAGCCCCCGGCGACGCGGCCGGGTTCGGCGATCACCGTCGACGAGAGCAAGAAGAAGACCTCGGTGTTCGACACCCTCAAGCGTGAGGGGCGGTGGCTCCTGCCTGACGACTACCGGCTCACCTCATGGATGGGGGAGATCTACCTCGACGCCCGCGAGGCGGTCGTGGATCGGCCGCGCACCCACGTCCAACTGGATCTGTGGGGTGCCAACGCGAAGATCCTGCTCCCGCCGGGGGTGTCGGTCTCGATCACCGGTAACCGCACCTGGTCGGAGCTCAAGATCGACGAGGGCAAATACGAGATCCACGGCGGGCCGCATCTCGATTTCGAGATCAACGGCTTCATGGCAGGGGTGAAGATCAAGATCCTCGCCGCGGGCGAGAAGATCCCCAAGGCGTGGAAGTGGTTCTAGCGCACGGCCGGGTCAGGACCGCCGGCGGCGCCACACCGTATGGCGATGCCGGATCGGGTTCTCGGCGTTGTCGTCGTCGTACCCGTCGACGCGGTTACGCGGATCGGTGATCCACTCGCCCACCTCGACCTGCTCCCACGCGCTGTGGCCCTGCGCGCCGGCCAGGTCGGGCGCGAGCACGGAGCCGGGGGCGTCGGCATCGATCTCGGTGACCAGGCACTCGTCGGCCGAACCGAGCGCGGCGGCGTAGACCTGGCCGCCGCCCATCACGGCGGCGTCGGGACCGGCCATCTCCAGCGCCTCGGACACAGACCCCGCCCGCTCGGCCCCCTCGGCCGACCACGCGCGGTCCCGCGTGCACACGATGTTCCGGCGGCCGGGCAGTGGACGGAAGCGTTCCGGCAGCGAATCCCACGTGGCGCGACCCATCACCACCGGCCGACCGAGCGTGGCCTGCTTGAAGAAGGCCAGGTCCTCGGGGATGTGCCACGGCATATCGCGGCCGTCGCCGATCACCCCGCCGCGGGCCTGCGCCCACACCATCCGCACCGTCATGTCGCGTCGCTCCCCGCTGCGGCCGCGGTCAGACCGCGACCGGGGCCTTGATGCCCGGATGGTGCTCGTAGCCCACCACTTCGAAGTCCTCGAAGCGGTAGTCGAAGATCGAGTCCGCCTTGCGCAGGACGAGCTGCGGGTAGGGCAGCGGGTCGCGCGAGAGCTGCGTGCGGACCTGCTCGACGTGATTGTCATAGATGTGACAGTCGCCGCCGGTCCAGATGAACTCGCCGACCTCGAGACCCACCTGCTGCGCGACCATGTGGGTCAGCAGTGAGTAGGACGCGATGTTGAACGGCACGCCGAGGAACAGGTCGGCGCTGCGCTGGTAGAGCTGGCAGCTCAACCTGCCGTCGGCCACATAGAACTGGAACAGCAGGTGGCACGGCGGCAACGCCATGTTCTCGAGCTCGCTGACGTTCCACGCCGACACGATGTTGCGCCGCGAGTCCGGGTCCGTGCGCAGGAGGTCGACGGCCGAGGCTATCTGGTCGATGTGTTTCCCGTCCGGGGTGGGCCAGGAGCGCCACTGCACGCCGTAGACCGGGCCGAGATCGCCCTCGGCGTCCGCCCACTCGTCCCAGATGCTCACGCCGTTGTCCCGCAGAAAGCCGACGTTGGAGTCACCACGTAGGAACCACAGGAGTTCATACGCGACCGACTTGAAGTGGACGCGCTTGGTGGTGATGAGGGGGAAGCCCTGCGTGAGGTCGTAGCGCAGCTGGTGCCCGAACAGGCTGCGGGTACCCGTGCCCGTGCGGTCGGACTTGGGGGTTCCCTGTTCCAGGACCAGGCGCAGCAGATCCTCGTACGGGGTGGGGACGGTCATGAGGGGCAGTCTACTGATCCGGCCACGACCTGCACTGTCGCGACCTGCTCGGGGCGGCGGTTCAGGGCTGCATCGAGGCGGCGGCCGCGAGAACCTGCTCGGTCATGTCCGGGCGGCACACGAGGATGTCGGGCGAGTAGGTGTCGGGTTTGTTGAACCGGATCGGGGTGCCGTCGAGGCGGGATGCGTGCAGCCCCGAGGCGAGGGCGACGGCGACCGGCGCCGCCTGATCCCACTCGTTCTGACCCCCGGCATGCAGGTAGACGTCCGCGTCGCCCAGGAGGACGGACAACATCTTAGCGCCGGCCGACCCCATCGGCCGCACCGTCAGACCCAGGGAGTCGGCGACCGCGGTGACACCCGCCGGCGGGTTGTTCCGGCTGATCACCATGGTTCCGGACCGGGGGCCCTCGACGTGGTCGACCACGTCGGAGCGGAACACACGGCGGCCGTCGGGCAGGCCCACGGAACCGAGGGTCGGTCGGCCGTCCACGACCAGCGCGACGTGCACCGACCAGTCGGCGCGGCCGGTGGAGAACTCCTTGGTCCCGTCGACCACGTCGATGATCCACACGCGGGACTTGTCGAGGCGGGACCGATCATCGGATACGCCCTCGGAGAGCGTGCCGTCGTCCGGTCGGTGCACGGACAGCACCTCGTCGGTCCAGCACTGGGCGACCTCGTTGGCGACCCGCGCGAGCGACCGACCGTGCAACAGGCCGCCGGCGCGGGTTCCCCGGACGATGTCCCCGATACCGGTGGCGAGGTAGTAGGCGAGGTCGTTGTCGTCCAGATCGCGCATGCCCACACTCTACGGAGCCGGGCGGCCGACAGGTCCGTGTCGTAGTCGTACGCCATCATGAGTTCATGTCCGACGTACTGGACCGGTTCCACCCGGCCACCGCCTCGTGGTTCCGGGGCGTGTTCGGCGCGCCCACCCCCGCGCAGGAGGGGGCGTGGTCCGCGCTCGGCGGTGGTTCGCACACGCTCGTCGTCGCGCCCACCGGTTCCGGGAAGACCCTCTCGGCGTTCCTCGCCGCGCTGGACCGGTTGTTGCTCGGTGCGGGCGCGGCGGGGGACGAGCGCCCGCCCGGCACGCGCGTCCTGTACATCTCGCCGCTGAAGGCCCTCGCGGTGGACGTGGAGCGCAACCTCCGCGCCCCGCTCGCGGGGATCGCCCGCGAGGCCGCCGCACAGGGCGTCGAGACCGCCGGGATCACCGTCGGGATCCGGACCGGGGACACCCCGCCCGAGGAGCGTCGCCGCCAGCGCACCCGGCCGCCGCACGTGCTGGTCACCACGCCGGAATCACTGTTCCTGCTGCTCACCTCGGCCGCCCGCGAGACCCTGACAGGGGTCGACACGGTGATCATCGACGAGATCCACGCGGTGGCCGGGACCAAGCGCGGCGCCCATCTCGCGCTGAGCCTGGAGCGGCTCGACGAGCTGCTGGAGACGCCCGCGCAGCGGGTGGGGCTGTCCGCCACGGTGCGCCCACACGAGGAGGTCGCGCGCTTCCTCGCCGGAGAGCGGCCGGTGACCGTTGTCGCGCCGAGGTCGGACAAGCGCTTCGAGCTCACCGTGCGAGTGCCGGTCGAGGACATGACGGACCTGTCCGCGGCCGCGCCGGAGGTCGCCGCCCCACCCGGCACCGCGGGTCAGGGGTCGATCTGGCCGCATGTCGAGCGGCAGGTGGTGGATCTGGTCACCGCGCACCGTTCGACGATCGTGTTCGTCAACTCCCGGCGCCTGGCGGAGCGGCTCACGGCGCGGCTCAACGAGATCCACGCCGAGGACACGGACCCGGGGTCGCTGCCGGAACCGCCCGCGCGGCCGCCGGCGCAGATCATGGTGCCGTCCGAGGTCACGCGCGGTGCGCCGCCGGAACTGGCCATGGCGCACCACGGGTCGGTGTCCAAGGAGCGCCGCGCGATGATCGAGGACGCCCTCAAGTCGGGACGGCTCCGCGCGGTGGTGGCCACGTCCTCGCTGGAACTGGGTATCGACATGGGCGCGGTGGACCTGGTGGTGCAGGTCGAGTCGCCGCCGTCGGTGGCGTCGGGGCTGCAGCGCATCGGGCGCGCGGGCCACCAGGTGGGTGAGGTCTCCCGCGCCGCCGTGTTCCCCAAGCACCGCGCGGACCTGGTCCACAGCGCGGTGACGGTCGAGCGGATGCTGGCCGGCGCCATCGAGGAACTGTCGGTCATCGCCAATCCGCTGGACGTGCTGGCGCAGCAGACCGTGGCCGCGTGCGCCCTCGAGTCGATAGACGTCGAGGAGTGGTTCTCCGCCGTGCGCCGGACCGCACCGTTCGCGGGCCTGCCGCGGTCGGCGTTCGAGGCGACCCTGGACATGCTGGCCGGCAAGTACCCGTCCGCGGACTTCGCCGAGCTGCGGCCGCGGTTGGTCTGGGACCGCGACGCGGGGACGCTCACCGGGCGGCCCGGCGCCCAGCGCCTGGCGGTCACCTCCGGCGGGACCATCCCGGATCGCGGTCTGTTCGGCGTGTTCATGGTGGGGGAGAAGGCCGCCCGCGTCGGCGAGCTCGACGAGGAGATGGTCTACGAGTCGCGGGTGGGAGATGTGTTCGCGCTCGGCGCCTCCAGCTGGCGGGTCGAGGAGATCACCCACGACCGCGTGCTGGTCTCGCCGGCGCCGGGCGGGACCGGCCGGCTGCCGTTCTGGCTCGGGGACGACCAGGGGCGCCCCGCCGAGCTCGGGCGCGCGTTGGGTGGGTTCCTGCGGGAGGTCGCCGGTGGTGACGACTCCGCGGTCACCGATCGACTGTCCGCCGCGGGGCTGGACGTCAACGCCGCCACCAACCTGCGCCGCTACCTCGCCGAGCAGCGGGAGTCCACCGGGCACGTCCCGAGTGACACGACCCTGGTGGTCGAGCGCTTCCGCGACGAGGTGGGGGACTGGCGCGTGGTGCTGCACTCGCCGTTCGGCGCTCGGGTGCACTGGCCGTGGGCGGAGGCGGTACGCGCGCGCCTGTCCGCCGCGCACGGGTTCGACGCCGTACCGGTGGTGTCCGACGACGGCATCATCCTGCGGGTCCCGGACATGGGTGACGACGACGAGGTGGGCGCCCGCCCCGGAGCGGAGACGTTCGCGATTGACGCCGAGGAGGCGGTCGATCTCGTGACGCGGCATGTCGGGGGATCGGCGCTGTTCGCCTCGCGGTTCCGCGAATGCTCGGCCCGCGCGCTGCTGTTCCCGAGGCTGGACCCGGGGCGGCGGGCGCCGCTGTGGCAGCAGCGTCAGAAGTCGGCGCAGCTGCTCGACGTGGCCCGCCGGTTCCCGGATTTCCCGATGATCCTCGAGGCGGTCCGGGAGTGCCTGCAGGACGTCTACGATGTGCCGGCGCTGGAGCAGCTGCTCGGTGAGATCGCGTCTCGGACCGTCCGGATCGTCGAGGTGGACACCCCGTCGGCGTCGCCGTTCGCGCAGTCCCTTCTCTTCGACTACGTCGGGGCGTTCGTCTACGAGGGTGACTCGCCGCTGGCCGAGAAGCGGGCCGCTGCGCTGAGTATCGATCCCACACTGCTCGGCCAGCTGCTCGGTCGCGTCGAGTTGCGGGAACTGCTCGACGAGGAGGTCCTGGACGCGGTCGAACGCAGATTGCAGCATCTCGAGCCCGAGCGGGCCGCGCGGGACGCCGAGGCGGTGGCGGATCTGCTGAGGTTGCTCGGCCCTCTCACCGTCGACGAGATCGCCGCGCGGTCGACGGACGCGGGCGCCGTGCCCGGCTGGATCGACACGCTGGCCTCCGCCGGGCGCGCTGTGACCGTCGAGCATGCGGGGCGCACGTGGTGGGCGGGGGTGGAGGACGTGGCCCGCCTCCGCGACGGCCTCGGTGTACCCCCGCCGCCCGGGGTCCTCTCGGCATTCCTCGGTGACGTCGAGGATCCGCTCGGCGAACTCGTGCGCCGCTATGCGCGCACCCACGGCCCGTTCACGGCCGATGCGGTGGCCGGGCGTTTCGGCCTGGGCGTGGCCGTGGCCCGCGGGGTGCTCGATCGCCTGACGGCCTCCGGCGATCTGCTCGCCGGCGAGTTCCGGCCGGGTGCATCGGGGCCCGAGTGGTGTGACACCGAGGTACTCCGCCACGTTCGCCGCCGCTCCCTGGCAGCGCTGCGGAGTCAGATCGAGCCGGTCTCCCACTCGACGCTGGGCCGGTTCCTGCCCGGCTGGCAGGGGATGGGCGCGGGCGGAGTCGACGCAGGTGCGGACGTCGACTCGGGCAGCGAGTCGGGGGTCGACGGCGTACTCGCGGTGATCGAACAGCTCGAGGGCGTGGCCGTTCCCGCATCAGCGCTGGAGCCG
This sequence comes from Dietzia sp. NPDC055877, assembly GCF_053615975.1. NCBI lineage: Bacteria > Bacillati > Actinomycetota > Actinomycetes > Mycobacteriales > Dietziaceae > Dietzia > Dietzia sp. NPDC055877. Next base: position 344,360 of record NZ_JBSHCV010000002.1, read on the forward strand.
TTGATCCTGGCCCGCCGGGTGCGCGACTATTCTCCGGCGATGCTCGACCAGCTCCTGGCCGGAGGCGAGATCATCTGGTGCGGGCGCGGTCGGGCGGGCACCCGCGACGGCTGGGTCTCACTGCATCCGACGGACACCGCCGGCGTCACTCTGCCCCTGGACCGGCCGCAGCCGGAAGGGGCGGTACACCTGGCGGTCGTCGATGCACTGCAGGGCGGGGCGCTCTTCTTCCGGGATGTCGTCGCCGCGGTCAAGAACCCGGCGGCACCGCCCGCCGGAGCTCCGAACGAGGAGAGCGGGGCGGCGGTGACCGAGGGGCCGGCGATCGATGGCGCGGCGACAGACGTCGCCGTGACCGAGGGTGCCGTCCGCGATGCGCTGTGGGACCTGGTGTGGGACGGCGTGGTCACCAACGACACCCTCGCGCCGCTGCGTGCGGTGCTGGCCGGCGGTGGACCGTCGGGGACGGGCACCGCGCACCGTGCGTCACGATCGGCGGCCCGGCCACGTCGGGCGCGGCTGGGCCGGACCTCGATGGCACAGCTGTCCGGAGGGATGTCCGCGGGCATGCGCACCCCGCCCGCGCTGGCCGGGCGATGGTCACTCGTCCCCGAGCCGGTCACCGACGCCACCCTGCGGGCCCACGCGTGGGCCGAGACACTTCTGGCACGGCACGGCGTGGTGACCCGTGGCGCGGTCGAAGCGGAGGAGATCCCGGGCGGGTTCGCGGCCGTCTACAAGGTGCTCGCGCAGATGGAGGACGCCGGCCGGTGCCGGCGCGGGTACTTCGTCGAGGGGCTCGGCGCCGCCCAGTTCGCCGCCGGCAACACCGTCGACCGACTGCGCACACTCGACGACACCGCCGATGACACCACCTGGCCCTCGGGAACCGACGCCCCGGCCGTCCGGGTGCTGGCCGCGACGGACCCCGCGAATCCCTACGGGGCCGCGCTGCCGTGGCCCGCCGTTGTGAGCGCGACCGCCGGGGCCGACCCCGGGACCGCCACCGCCGCCCGTCACAGGCCGGGCCGGAAGGCGGGTGCGCTCGTGGTGCTGGTCGACGGACTGTGCGTGTTGTTCGTCGAGCGCGGCGGTCGAACGGTACTCGTGTTCGACGACCGCGACGACGCGGTCCCCCTCGCGGCTACAGCGCTGGCCGCCTCGGTCGGTTCGGGGGCCGTGGGCCAGCTGACCATCACGACCCTCGGCGGTGACACGGTGCACGTCTCGCCCTATGCGGCGGCCTTCCAGTCGGCCGGATTCGGCATCACCCCCAAGGGGCTGCGCATCCGGCGGTGACCTCCGCCATGGCGGGCCGCCCGCCACATGCGTTAGAGTATGCGCATTGATGCATATGTCCCACGGTTTCCAGGACTGAGGAGGTGGCCGACATGGGCGCAGGACATGCACACGGAACCGGACATGCCGGGGCCCGCCACCGGGCGCGTTTGGGACTGGCGTTCCTCCTGACCGCCACGTTCTTCGTGGTCGAGTTGGTCGCGGGTCTGGTTTCCGGGTCGTTGGCCCTGCTCTCCGACGCCGGACACATGGGTGCCGACGTGGTGGCGTTGGGTGCCGCACTCGTGGCCACGGTCATCGCGGCGCGCCCCGACTCGACGGGTCGGCGCACCTTCGGCCATTACCGTGTCGAGATCTTCGCGTCCGGGCTGGCGGTGCTCATCATGCTGGGCATGGGCGTGTACGTGCTGGTCGAGGCCGTCGGAAGGATCGGCTCGGAAGCCACCGTCGCGACGGGCACCATGCTGCTCGTCGGCGTGCTGGGGCTGGTCGTCAATCTCATCTCGCTCTTCCTCCTGCGCAGCGGCCAGTCCGAGAGCCTGGCCGTGCGCGGCGCCTACCTCGAGGTGCTGGCGGATGCGGCGGGGTCCGTCGGGGTGATCGCCGCGGCGATCCTCATCCGGATCACCGGGTCGCCGGTCTGGGATCTGGTCGTGGCGGTCGCGATCGCCGTGTTCATCGTCGTCCGGGCGGTGGCACTCGGTCGGCAGGTCCTGGCGGTGCTGGCGCAACACGCCCCGGACGGCGTGAACCCCGCGGCGGTGGATGCCGACCTCCGTCACCTCGACGGCGTCGTCGAGGTCCACGACCTCCACCTGTGGACCCTGACCTCCGGCATGGACGTCGCCACCGTGCACCTCGTCGCGGACGTGGGCGCTGACCATGCCGGGATGCTCGAGTCGGCTCAGGAGATTCTTCGTGACAGGCACGGTCTCGCGCATGTGACGGTTCAGGTCGAGGCCCGGGGCGCCGTGGCCTGCGGTCGGCAGGGTTGGTGAGCGGTGCCTGAAGGCGACACCGTCCACCGGGCGGCCGCACGGGCCCACCGGGTGCTGGCCGGCCACACCCTGGATCGGGCCGAGCTCCGGGTGCCGCGATTCGCGGCGATGGATCTGGCCGGCCGCACCGTGCAGGGGGTCCGGTCCCGGGGTAAGCACCTCTTCGTCGTCGTCGGCCCCGACCGGTCTGGCCGCGACCCCGTGACCCTCCACATCCACCTCAAGATGGAAGGGCGCGTGCTCGTGCTCCGCGCAGGCGAGCGGTGGCGGTTCCCCGCACACACCGCCCGGCTCGTCCTGCGCGCCGGGGACGTGGAGGTGGTCGGCACCGAGCTCGGGTTGCTCCGCGCGTTGACCCCCGACGAGGCGGGCGACGCCGTCGCGCACCTCGGCCCCGATCTCCTGGGCGACGACTGGGATCCGCGCGCGAGCACCGCCGAGGTCGTGCGGCGGCTGGAGGAGCGGCCCACGCGGACCGTCGGCGAGGCGCTACTCGACCAGCACAATCTCGCCGGCATCGGCACGATCTATCGCGCCGAGTTGTGCTTCCTCCGCGGCATCGATCCACGCGACCCCGTCGGGGCGGTGCCGGATCTGCCCGCCGTCGTCACCCTCGCGCGGCGGATGCTCGTCGCCAACGCCGATCGCGTGGTCCGGGTCACCACCGGCGACACCAGGCGCGGCCGCGAGCTGTGGGTGTACGGGCGCGACGGCCGGCCGTGCAGGCGGTGCGGGACGCTCGTGGAGACGTACCGACTGGGAGGTCGCGCGGATCCCGCCGAGCCCTCCGACTCGCTGGATCGCATCGCTTACAGCTGCCCGTCGTGCCAGCCCCGCCGTGCCACACTGGGCGCGGACCCGACGGAGGAGAACACGTGACCGATCGCAACACCATACTGATCACCGGAGCCAGTTCCGGACTCGGCGAGGGCATGGCCCGCCGGTGGGCCGCCCGGGGCAAGAACCTCGCCCTGTGCGCTCGGCGCCTGGACCGCCTGGAGGAGCTGCGCGACGAGCTCGTCGCGGCGAATCCGGCGATCCGCGTGGCGGTGCGGGAGCTGGACGTGGTCGACGGCGACGCCGTCGAGCGGGTCTTCGGTGAGCTCGACGACGAGTTGGGTGGCATCGACCGGTTCGTCCTCAACGCCGGCCTGGGCAAAGGGGCGTCCATCGGGACGGGCAAGGCCCATGCGAACCGCGAGACCGCCATGGTCAACGCGGTCGGCACGCTCAACCAGGCCGAGGCGGCCACGGCGCTGTTGCGGAAGCGCGGCGAGGGGCACCTGGTGTTCATCTCGTCGGTGAGCGCGCTCCGGGGGATGCCCAAGGCGCAGAACACCTACGGGGCGTCCAAGGCCTTCGTGTCGTCGCTCGCGCAGGGGCTGTACGCCGAGCTCGACAGCGCCGGAAGCGACATCACGGTGTCCGACATCCTGCCCGGGTACATCCGTACCGACATCAACCGTTCGGTCAAGACCGCACTCATGACCGAGTTCGACGAGGGGGTGGACGCTCTGGTCAAGACCATCGACGCCGAACCCGTCCGCGCGCTCGTGCCGGCGAAACCCTGGAGGGCGCTCGGGCCGTTGCTGTCAGCACTTCCTGAGAAGATCAGCCGCCGCTTCGTCTGACCGCGGGGGTGGCACCGCCGCGGTGGTCAGCCCCCTTTTCCCGAATCGATGTTATCGGCATCCCGGTTCGAGTAGAAGTGATCCTTAATGCACAGCTGAGCGTGATGGGTACTGGACAGGGGAATCATGGAAGCTCTTGATCTGGCCCGATGGCAGTTCGGGATCACCACCGTTTACCACTTCATCTTCGTTCCGCTCACCCTCGGCCTCGCGCCACTGGTGGCGATCATGCAGACGATGTGGGTGGCGACCGGGAAGGAACACTGGCTGCAGCTGACCCGGTTCTTCGGCAAACTGTTCCTCATCAACTTCGCGATCGGCGTGGCCACCGGCCTCGTACAGGAATTCCAGTTCGGCATGAACTGGAGCGAGTACTCCAGGTTCGTCGGGGACGTCTTCGGCGCGCCCCTGGCGCTCGAGGGGCTGGTCGCGTTCTTCCTCGAATCCACCTTCCTCGGACTGTGGATCTTCGGCTGGACCAGGCTGCCGAAACTCCTGCACCTCGCCTGCATCTGGCTGGTCGCGATCGCGGTGAACGTCTCCGGCTTCTTCATCATCGCGGCGAACTCGTTCATGCAGCACCCCGTCGGCGCCGTCTATGACGCCGAATCCGGGCGAGCGCGCCTGGAAGACATCGGGGCGCTGTTCACCAACCCCACCCTCCTGTGGGGCTTCCCCCACGTGATCACCGGTGGGTTCCTCACCGCCGCGACCTTCGTCACCGGGATTGCCGGCTGGTGGATGGTGCGCAGTATGCGCCGCGCCGCGGCGCTGCGGGCCTCGGCGCCTACCGCGTCCCGGCCCGGGGCGGGGTCGGGGAGCCACGCTGTGTCGGACGACGATTCGGCGCCGGGAGATGACGCGGCGCTGGACGAGGCGGCCGCCCTCGAGGACCAGGCCCGGAGAGTGTTCCGCCCGGCGACCCGCCTCGGCCTGCTCGCCATGGTGATCGCTGGTCTGGCCGTCGCCTACACTGGCGACGCCCAGGGCAAGCTCATGTTCCACCAGCAGCCCATGAAGATGGCCTCGGCCGAATCGCTGTGCCAGACCGAGACGGATCCGGACTTCTCCATCCTGACGATCGGAACTCACAACAACTGCGAGAGCGTCATCCATCTCATCGAAGTCCCGTTCGTCCTGCCCTTTCTCGCCGAGGGCAAGTTCGAGGGCGTGACCCTGCAGGGCGTCGAGAACCTGCAGGAGCAGTACGAGGAGCAGTTCGGTCCCGGAAACTACAAGCCGAACCTGTTCGTCACCTACTGGTCGTTCCGCGCCATGATCGGGTTCGCCGCCGGCTCCGCGGCTCTCGCCCTGGCGGGGCTGTGGCTCACGAGGCGGGGCCGGGTCCCCGACCAGAAGTGGTTCGGCTGGCTGGCGCTCATCGCGATCCCCACCCCGTTCCTGGCCAACAGCGCGGGCTGGATATTCACTGAGATGGGCCGCCAACCCTGGGTGGTGCACCCGAACCCGACCGGTGTCGACATGATCCGCCTGACGGTGGACCAGGGTGTGTCCAACCATTCGGCTGCGACGGTCGTCACCTCGCTGGTCAGCTTCACCCTGCTGTACGCGGTCCTGGCCGTGGTGTGGTTCTGGTTGATGCGTAAACACGCGATGGCCGGACCATTACCAGGGGACTCACAGGTCCCGGGGCTCGATGGCTCCGACGACGAACAGCCCGACTCGCTCAACTTCGCCTACTAGGGGATAAGTCATGGGACTTCAGGAAGTCTGGTTCATCCTCGTCGCGGTGCTGTTCACCGGCTACTTCGTCCTCGAGGGTTTCGATTTCGGTGTGGGTATGCATCTGCCGGTCCTGGGCCGCGGGAAGCACGGGCCGGAGCGCCGCAGCGCGGTGATGAAGACCATCGGGCCGGTCTGGGACGGCAACGAGGTCTGGCTCATCACCGCCGGCGGCGCGCTCTTCGCCGCCTTCCCGGACTGGTACGCCACCCTGTTCTCCGGGTTCTACATGCCGCTGTTGCTCATCCTGCTGGCCCTGATCGTGCGGGTCTGCGCGATCGAGTGGCGGGGCAAGGTCGACGACCCGACGTGGCGCCGGCGCTGTGACATCGGGATCATCTTCGGTTCGTGGGTGCCCGCGGTGCTGTGGGGTGTGGCGTTCGCCAACATCGTGCGCGGCGTGCCGATCGACGCCGACAAGCAGTATGTCGGCGGGTTCTTCAACCTGCTCAACCCCTACACCCTGCTCGGCGGCGCGACCACCGCGATCGTCTTCGCTCTGCACGGCGCGGTGTTCCTCGCGCTCAAGACCGACGGGCAGCTCCGGACGGATGCGGTCGCACTGGCGCGACGGCTGTCGATCCCGGCGCTCGTGGTGGCCGGCGCATTCGGACTGTGGACCCAGCTCGCGTACGGGGCCGGGTGGACGTGGATCGTCCTGGCGGTGGCGGCGGTGGCACTGGTCATCGTGGTGGCCGCGACCTTCGTGGCCCGCGAGGGGTGGGCGTTCCTGTTCAGCACCGTGGCGATCGCCGCGACCGTCGTGCTGCTGTTCGGCTCGCTGTTCCCCGACGTGATGCCCTCGACGCTCGATCCCGCGTGGTCGCTGACGATCGAGAACGCCTCGTCCGGCCACTACACGCTCACGATCATGACCTGGGCGGCCGCGTTCCTCACCCCGCTGGTGGTGATCTACCAGGGCTGGACGTACTGGGTGTTCCGTAAACGTATCTCCGTGGAGAGCCATCCCGAGCCCGTGTCGGTATGACAACGAGCACTGTCGCCGCCCCCGCCGACGCGCCCGGCACCACGGTGTCCGCCGACCGCAACGACGGCCGTCGCGCGCCCATCGACCCCCGCCTGTGGCGCTATTCCCGGGCGGCCCGCGGCTACCTGGTGTGGACCGTGGCCACCGCGGTGCTCGACGTGGTGATGGTGGTGGTCGTCGTCCTGGCCATCGGCCGCATCCTCGCGGGCGCGATCACCACCGACGCGCGGTCCGTGCAGGACTGGGGCCCCGAGCTGACGGTGCTGGGCGCGGCGATCGCCGTGCGGGTGGCGGCGAGCTGGCTCCATTCGCGGTACGCCCACCGGACCGCGACACGGGTCGTCGCGGACCTCGAGTCGGAGGTGCTGGACGCGGCGACGGGCTTTCCGCCTCAGCAGCTGTACCCACGGCGTACGGAGATCGTCGTCGTCCTCACACGGGGGCTCGACGGACTCCGCGAGTACCTCACCGGCTACGTTCCCGCGCTGCTGTCGGCGGTGGTCCTCACACCGGTCGTCATCGTCGTCATCTTCCTGCACGACGTGGCGTCGGCACTCATCGTCGTGGTGACACTGCCGCTGATCCCGCTCTTCATGATCCTGATCGGGTACCTGACGAAGGGGAAGGCCGAACGCACACTCGCGGCCACGACCACCTTGTCGTCGCAGCTGCTCGACCTCCTGGCCGGACTGCCCACACTGCGCGCCCTGGGGAGGGAAAAGGGGCCGTCGGGTCGGATCCGCAAGCTCGGGGAGGCGCACCGCCGCACCACCATGTCGGCGTTGCGGGTGGCGTTCCTGTCGGGCACGGTGCTCGAGTTCCTGGCGACGCTGTCCGTGGCCCTGGTGGCGGTGGGGATCGGCATGCGGCTCGTGTACGGGTTGATGCCGCTGGAGGCCGGCATCATCGCGCTCGTCCTCGCGCCGGAGGCGTACCGGCCGCTGCGCGACGTCGGCACCCGGTTCCACGCGGCCGAGGACGGGCTCGCCGCGGCCCGGCGGGCCTTCGGCGTTCTCGACACCCCGGCCCGGGGCCCGGCGTCGGCTGCCCACAGGTCTCGGGTGGCTGCGACAGAGGCAACCGCGACGGCGGAGACGGCGGAGACGGCGGCGCTGGCGGGCGGACGCGGGATCACCGCCCCCGAGGTCACGGTCGAGGGGCTGGGGGTGGCCGGGCGCGACGGGTGGGCGCCGTACCGCCTCGATGCGCGGTGTCGGCCCGGAGCGATCACCGCCCTGACCGGTGAGAACGGGGCTGGTAAGACGACGACGATGCTGGCGATGCTCGGGCTCGCCGAACCTGACGAGGGCTCGATCACCATCGACGGAGAGCCGGTGGTCGCGGGGGACGGCTGGTGGCGGCAGGTCGCTTGGCTCCCTCAGCGCCCGGTCCTGCTCCCCGGGACCCTGGCGGAGAACCTCGGGCTGGCCGGCGTCGCCCCGGGCGATCCGGGACTCGACGACGTCTGCGCGGCGACCGGCTTCGACGAGGTCCTCGCGGAGTGTCCGCACGGGTGGGACACCGTCGTCGGCGTGGACGGCACCGGCCTGTCGCTCGGCCAGCGCCAGCGGCTGGCCCTCACACGTACCCTCGCCTCGGACCGTCCGGTGCTGTTGCTGGACGAGCCCACCGCACACCTCGACGCGACGTCGGAGGCTCGCGTGCTCGACAGCCTGGTGGAGCTGGCGCGGTCCGGCCGCACCGTGATCGTGGTGGCGCACCGGCCGAGCCTGCTCGCGATCGCGGACGAGATCGTCCGGGTCCGGTCCGACGCGAACACGGTGGTCGCGGGGGATGGCGTGGGATGACAGACCTGCGACGGGCCATGGCCCTACTCGAACTCGACCGGCGTAGGGTGCTGATCTCGATCGCGACCGGCACCGCGACGCTCGGGAGTGCCCTGCTGCTGGCGGGGCTGTCCGCCTGGCTGATCATTCGTGCGTGGCAGATGCCGCCGGTCCTCGATCTCACCGTGGCGGTCGTCGCCGTGCGTGCGCTCGGCATCTCCCGCGGCCTCTTCCGGTACCTGGAGCGGCTCGCCACCCACGACACCGCGCTGCGCGGAACCACGGCGGCGCGCACACAGGTGTACCGCCGCCTCGCCGCGGGGGATCCCGCCGCCACCGCCGGCCTCACACGCGGTGACCTGCTCACCCGCACCGGCGCCGACGTCGATGCCCTGGGCGACGTGGTGGTACGCGCGTTGATCCCCATGTCGGTCGCTGCCCTGCTCTCGGTCGCGGCCGTCATCACCGTGGGGGTGATCGCGCCGGCCGCCGGGCTGGTTCTCGCGATCGCGCTGGTTATCGCCGGGGTCGTCGCTCCGTGGCTCGGCGCCCGCGCCGCCACCGACGCCGAATCCGACGGTGATGACGCGCGGGCCCGGTTCACCGAGAACGCGGTCACCGCGGTCGACCACGCCGCCGAGCTGCGGGTCGCGGGCCAGCTCGGTGCGCCGATATCCCGCGCGGGGGAGGCGAACCTCACGGCTCTCCGCGCAACGGACCGCGCCGCGGTTCCGGCCGCCTGGGCGGACGCGGCAGCCCCTCTGGCCATGGGGGCCAGCCTGCTGGGTGCGTTGTTGATCGGGTTGACCGTCTTCGGCTCCGGTCCCGGGACGATGAGCCCCACCATGCTCGGCGTGCTCGTGCTGCTGCCGTTGTCGGCGTTCGAGGCCACCGCGCCGCTCCCGGCGGCCGCCCTGGCACTGCTGCGCGCGCAGCTCTCGGCGCGCCGGGTGAACGACCTCCTCGACCGCGCCGACGAACCCGTAGCCCACGGCGGCGCGGAGATCGACGGGCCGGGCGTGCTCCGCGCGGTCGGACTGCAGGGCGGATGGCCGGGACGGCCGGTCACCGAGCCGATCGACGCGGACCTGGCGCCCGGCGCCCGGGTCGTGATCGTCGGTGGCAGCGGCAGCGGGAAGACGACGCTGCTGATGACCCTGGCGGGGCTTCTCCCGCCCCGCGCGGGCACCGTCACCCTCGACGGGCGGGCGCTCGACCGGTACGCGCCGGACGCGGTGCGCCGGACTGTCAGCTTCTTCGCCGAGGACGCCCACCTGTTCGACACGTCGATTCTCGAGAACCTGCGGGTCGCCCGCGGAGACGTCGACGAGGCCGAGGCCCGCGCCGCGCTGGAGGCGGTCGGGCTGGGGCGATGGGTGAGCGGGCTGCCCGATGGCGTCCACACGACCTTGGCGGCCGGCGCGCACACCGTCTCCGGAGGGCAGCGCCGCAGGATCCTGCTGGCGAGGGCTTTGGTCTCCCCGGCGCGGATCCTGCTCCTCGACGAGCCCGCCGAGCATCTTGACGATGCCGATGCCGCCGACCTGCAGCGTCGTCTCCTCGATCGCGGATCGGGCCTGGTGGCCCCGGACCGGACGGTCGTCGTGGTGACGCATCGTCAGCCGGAGGGCGTGGCACCAGATGTGCGGATCAGGGTCGCCGCGCGACCTCACCCATCACCGGGGACGTCCCGGCCCCCCGTTTCGGCTTTCCGAAAACAGTGATACGAGAATATGAGATGGTTCTCATGATTCGTCGATTCAACCCTTCGAGTTCAGCAGTGAGGCAGACCGATGCATCCTTCAGCCCCGAGTGACGATTTCACCGACGCGAACCTCAAGGTCGGCAAGCGCGCCACCTGGGCGGTCGGGCTGCCCGCGATCGAGCACGCGATGATCCCGTCCGAGGAGGAGATGGGCACCGGACGGACCGCCAAGGTCTCCCTGACCATCAACCACAAGCGGGGTTTCGACTGTCCGAGCTGTGCGTGGGCCAACCCGGACCACAGCAAGCCGCTCGAGTTCTGCGAGAACGGCATCAAGTCCATCGTGTGGGAGTCCACGCCCCTGACCATCCCGCGGGAGTTCTGGTCCGGGCATTCTCTGACCAGCATGCGCGACAAGTCCGAGTACTGGCTGGGTCAGCAGGGGCGCATTGTCGAGCCGATGTACAAGGCCGCGGACTCGGACAACTACGTCCCCGTGGGGTGGGACGAGGCGTTCGACATCGCCGCGCGTCACCTCCGCGACCTGGAGTCTCCGGACGAGGCCGTCTTCTATACGAGCGGCCGCATCATGAACGAGCCGGCCTTCCTCTACCAGTTGTTCGCGCGGGCCTTCGGTACCAACAACCTGCCGGACTGCTCGAACATGTGCCACGAGGCCACGGGCGCCGGCATGACGCCCGCCATCGGTGTGGGCAAGTCGACCATCTCGTATGACGACTTCGGCAAGGCCGACCTGGTGATCGTCATGGGCCAGAATCCCGGGACCAACCATCCTCGGATGCTCAACGCGCTCGAGGAGACCAAGATCAACGGTGGGGAGATGGTCGCGGTCAATCCGCTGCCGGAGGCCTCGCTCCTGCGCTACAAGAATCCGCAGCGGCCGAATGGTCTGGTGGGGCACGGCACCACGCTCGCCGACGAGTTCCTCCAGATCCGTAGCGGCGGCGACATGCACCTGATCCAGGCCGTGGCCAAGCGGGTCCTCCTCGCCGAGGAGGCCGCGCCCGGCACGGTGCTCGACCACGACTTCCTCGACACCTACTGCGAGGGGTTCGAGGCGTACCGCGAGCACATCCTCGCCACCGACGACCGGGAGGCCCTCGATGCCACCGGGCTGACGGAGGAGCAGATCGCCTCGTTGGCCGACCGCTACATCAGGTCGAACGGCACCATCATCACCTGGTGCCTGGGGATCACGCAGCACAAGACGGGTGTCGCCACCATCGCAGAGGTCATGAATCTGCTGATGCTGCGCGGCAACATCGGAAAGCCCGGTGCCGGCGCCTCGCCGATCCGCGGTCACAGCAATGTGCAGGGCGACAGGACGATGGGCATCTGGGAACAGATGCCGGATTCGTTCCTGGATTCCCTCGCTGCCGAGTTCGACTTCGAGCCGCCCCGCGCGCACGGACACGACACCGTCTCGAGCATGAACGCCGTCGAACGCGGCGAGGTCAAGGTCATGATGTCGATGGCCGGCAACATCGTCGCCGCGATCTCGGACTCTAAGCGGGCCGAAGAGGGGATCGCCCGGGCTGATCTGACCATCCAGGTCGCGACGAAGCTCAACCGCTCCCACATCGTCACCGGACGCGAGGCGCTGATCCTCCCGGTTCTCGGTCGCACGGAGAAGGACGTCCAGCACGGGCTGCTGCAGTACGTCACCGCCGAGGACACGGTGTGCCGCATCAATGCGAGTCGCGGTGAACTCGATCCGGTCGCCCCCGGGCTCCTATCCGACGTCTCGGTGATCTGCCGCCTGGCGGAGCGCGTCCTGGAGGGGCGGGGGAGTGACATCGATTGGCGGGGCTTCGAGCGGCACTACGACACGATCCGGGATTCGATCGCGCGGGTGATCCCCGGCTTCGAGAACTTCAACGGCCGGATGGAGGAGGAGATCAGCTTCGTTCTCGCCCACGGGCCGCGGGACAGCCGTACGTTCCCGACCCGCTCCGGTAAGGCGCAGCTGACCGTTCATCGAGCCGAGCACCTGCGTGTGCCCGAGGGACGGCTGATCCTGCAGACCATGCGTGCCCACGATCAGCACAACACCACCATCTACAGCCTCAATGACAGGTACCGCGGCATTTCCAACGGCCGCTTCGTGGTCTTCGTGAATCCCGATGACCTGGCAGACCTGGGTTTGAGCGACGGCCAGACGGTCGACATCTTCAGTGAGTGGCCGGGGCTGCCGGACAAGGTTCTCCGTGGCTACCGGGTGGTGGGATATCCCTCGGCGCGCGGCTGTGCAGCCCTGTATTTCCCGGAGGGCAACGAACTCATCCACCGCGAGGCCGTCGCCGACGTATGCAACACCCCGACCTCCAAGCAGATCGTCATCCGCCTCGAGCCGGGTACGACGCCGGTGGCCACCGGACGCCCGGTCGCGCGGTAACCCCCGGCGCCGGGCGTCGCAGAGGAGGGCCGCCGGCCTCAGCGTCGCCCGCGCGCCTCGCGGTAGATCTCCACCAGGGAGTCCGTGGACGAGTCGAAGGCCGGGTCCGGGTGTGATTCGGCGGTCAACGAGGTCAGCAGCGTTCCGGCCTGCTCCTTGCCGAGCTCGACGCCCCACTGGTCGAACGCGTTGATGCCCAGGATCGCCGCCTGCGAGAACACCACGTGCTCGTACAGGGCGATGAGCTGACCCACGACGCCGGGGGACAGCGACGGCGCGAGGATCGTGGTACTCGGCCGGTTGCCGGGCATGACCTTGTGCGGTGCCAGAGCGGGATCGACGCCGTCGGCGAGAGCCTCTTCCTCGGTCTTGCCGAAGGCCAGGACTCGCGCCTGCGCGAACATGTTGGCCATCAGCAGGTCATGCATCGAGACCGGTCCCGACCTGCCGGACGGATAGGCGTCCAGATCCTCGCCCGGAATCGCGACCCCGATGAAGTCCACGGGCACGAGCTGGGTCCCCTGGTGCAGCAGCTGGAAGAAGGCGTGCTGCCCGTTGGTGCCCGCCTCCCCCCAGTAGACCTCGCCGGTCGGGTACGACACGTCCGAGCCGTCGAGGCGGACGGACTTGCCCAGCGACTCCATGGTGAGCTGCTGGAGGTACGCCGGGAACCGCGCCAGGTCCTGCACGTAGGGGATGACGGCCTTGGACTGCGCGCCGAGGAAGCACGTGTACCAGATACCGAGCAGCGCCATGAGGACCGGCGCGTTGTGCTCGGGCGCCTCGGTGGCGAAGTGCAGGTCCATGGTGTGGAAACCCTCGAGGAGCTCGATGAACGCCGGCGCCCCCGCCGTGAGCATCACCGACAGCCCGATTGCCGACGACACCGAGTATCGTCCGCCGACCCAGTCCCAGAACTCGAACATGTGGCCCGCGTCGATCCCGAACGCCGCGACCTCGTCGGCGGCGGTCGAGACGGCGACGAAGTGCGAGGCGATCGCGTCCTCCGACCCCAGCGCCTCGACGAAGTGCCGCCGCGCGGCGTGCGCGTTGGCCATGGTCTCCTGGGTGGTGAAGGTCTTGGAGGCCACCACGACCATGGTGGTGGCGGGGTCCACTACGGCGAGGGTCGCCGACAGGTCGGCCGGGTCGACGTTCGAGACGTAGTGGGCGCGGATGCCGTCGGTCTGGAGGTGCCGCAGCGCCTTGTCGACCATCACCGGGCCCAGGTCGGACCCGCCGATGCCGATGTTGATGACCGTGTCGATGCGCTGGCCGGTGTGGCCGCGCCAGTCTCCGGAGCGCACGCGTCCGGCGAAGGCGGCCATGCGGTCGAGGACCGCGTGGACGTCCGAGACCACGTCCTGGCCGTCGACGACGAGGTCGGCCCCGGCCGGGAGCCGGAGCGCGGTATGCAGGACCGCCCTGTCCTCGGTCGTGTTGATGTGGTCACCCCGGAACATCGCGGCTCGTTGCGCCGGCAACCGTGCGATGTCGGCCAACTCCGTCAGGGCGGTGAGGATCTCGTCGGTGACCAGGTTCTTGGACAGGTCGATGTGCAGGTCACCGGCAGTGATCGACAGCCGACGGCCACGCTCCGGGTCCTCGGCGAACAGCTCCCGCAGTGACACCTCTCCGATGGGGGCGACGAGTTCCTCTACAGCTGTCCACTGATCGGTCGTGCTGATGTCCATCATACGTCTGAGGCTAGTCGGGAATGCCACCCTCGTACCGCTCGTTCCACAGACGTGCCCCCTATAGTTCATCCCGCCGTTTCCCCGTCCCCTCTCACGATCACCGGCCAGACCGAGAGACTCATCGAGTTGGGCGTCCCGACGCTGGCCGGGCTCTCCGACGATCAACTGCGGGCCCACGCTGCGGGACTGCTCGACTCCCATGACCGGTCCGATCAGGACGTCCGGGCGGCGCGGACGGTGCTGGCCGTCCATCCGTCGCTCGTTCCGACCGCCCGGCTCGCCGAACTCATGCGCCGTGAGGGGAAGGCGGGCTTCGTCGTCGTCGACATGTCGGACCTGGCGGACTTTACCCCCACGGACGACATCACCCTGCCCGACGCCCCGCTCTACCTCGTCGACGACGTGACCCGCGGCGACGACATGCTCGGGTGGACCCCCGCCGACGCGCATCCCGAACTGACCGCGCGCGGCCGCACGCCGTTGACCATCTCCGAGGGCGTCAGCTGGCTGCTCCAGCAACCCGAGACACTCGAGCCCGGCGCGTGCTTCATGTGCATCGGCTCCCGCAAGCGCAAGGCCGCCGGAGGCCTCGACTCACGGACCCCCGCGCTGTGGATCAGCGGCGGGACCGGGCGCGACGGGCGGGAGAACAAGGGCGCGCCCAAAGTCGGCTGGTGCTGGGCGGGCAACCACCACACGTGGCTCGGGTTCGCCTCGACGTCCGGGCGGCGCGGTCCGGCCTGATCGCGGGCCGGGCCGTTCCGCGGGCCGGTGCCGGCTACTGGCCGAGCCGGCCGCGGCCCAGCCGCAGCAGCATCCCCGCGAGGGTCTGGCCCTCCTGGCCGAGAGCGGAGAAGCGCTGGTAGACCTTGAGTTCGCGCGTGTGGACGAGCTTGGTGCCGCCCGACTGCATCCGGGTGCGGCCGATGCGCCTGGAGATTTCACTGCGACGCTGGATCGAGTCGAGGATCAGGGCGTCCAGGCGATCGATCTCCAGGCGTAGCTCCTGGATCTCGGCCTCGGACAGGGGATCGTCGGTCCCGGCGGGGTCGGTGCTCATGGGAGGAATTATCCCACTGCGCCCCGGAACCGGTGCGCGGGCGTCTACTGTTCCCCCGTGGAAAATTTCAGTACGCTCCTCGCCGACATCGGATCGGTGATCTGGGGCCCCTTCGTCCTCATCCCGCTGTTGCTCGGCACGGGCCTGTTCCTCACGATCCGGTTGCGGATGCTGCAGTTCCGCGAGCTCGGACCCGCGCTTCGGCTGGGCCTGATCAAACGCAAGGACGACGGCGGCGCCGGCGACATCTCCCAGTACCAGGCGCTCACCACCGCGCTCGCCGCGACGGTGGGCGTGGGCAACATCGTGGGCGTGGCCACGGCCATCGCGCTCGGCGGGCCGGGCGCGCTGTTCTGGATGTGGGTGACCGCCCTGCTGGGCATGGCCTCCAAGTATTCCGAGGCGTTCCTCGGCGTGCGCTACCGCGTCACCGATGCGCGCGGCGAGCAGTCCGGCGGCCCGCAGTACTACCTGCACCGTGGATTCAAGGAAGTCTTCGGACGGACCGGCGGCCGGATCGGGCTCGTCATGTCGATCGTGTTCGCCGTGTTCGCGGTGCTGGCCAGTTTCGGCATCGGCAACATGACGCAGGGCAACGCCGTGGCCACCCAGATGGAGAACTCGTTCGGGGTCCCGCACGTGACTACCGGCATCATCCTGTTCGTCCTCACCGGTGCGGTTCTGCTCGGCGGAATCAAGTCGATCGGCCGGGTCACCGCCGGGTTCGTGCCGCTGATGATCGTGCTGTACATCGTCGGCGGCCTGATCGTGCTGGTCGTCAACGCCGAACAGATCCCCGGCGCCTTCGGGCAGATCTTCTCCGACGCCTTCACCGGTACCTCCGCCGTCGGCGGCTTCGCCGGCTCGGCGATCCTGTACGCCATCCAGATGGGTGTGGCCCGCGGCATCTTCTCCAACGAGTCCGGCATGGGCTCGGCGGCGATCGCGGCCGCCGCGGCCAAGACCTCCCACCCCACCAGGCAGGGACTGGTGTCGATGACGCAGACGTTCATCGACACGATCATCGTCGTCACCTTCACCGGCCTCGTGCTGGTCACCTCGGGAACGTGGCGTGAGGGCGGGGATCGCGCCGGCACCATGACCGCCGACGCCTTCGCCCTGGCGATGCCGGAGGGCGACAAGCTGGTGGCGGTGTCCATCGCGTTCTTCGCCTTCTCCACCATCCTCGGCTGGTCGTACTACGGGGAGCGGTGCATGGAACGGTTGGTCGGCGCGCGGGGCGTGGTCCCGTACCGCCTGGTATTCACCTGCGTGGTGTTCATCGGTGCGGTCACCGAGCTCGAGGTGGTGTGGAACTTCGCCGACGTGATGAACGGCCTCATGGCGATCCCGAACCTCATCGGACTGTTGGTGCTGTCGGGGCTCATCGTGCGGGAGACCCGCTACTACCTCGACAACGACCCGAAGCTCACCGCGACGGCGTCGCAGGTGGAGGAGTTCATGGGGGCCGGTCAGCGGTGATCGCCGGCTGAGCCGGGCCTGATCCGTCGGGCGGGCCGGGTGTCGGACCCGGTGGGTAGATTGGACCCACGATGACCGACACCGCACCTGCTCCCGCCCCGCACACCTCGACCCTCCTGGCCGGCCTCAATCCGCCACAGGCCGCCGCGGTGACCCACCGCGGCGGCCCGCTGCTGATCGTGGCCGGTGCCGGATCGGGCAAGACCAGTGTGCTCACCCGGCGCATCGCGTATCTCCTCGCGGAGGGCGGTGCGCACCCCGGCCAGATCCTCGCGATCACGTTCACCAACAAGGCCGCAGCCGAGATGCGGGAGCGGGTCTCCGCGCTGGTCGGTCCGCATGCGGAACGCATGTGGGTGGCGACGTTCCACTCGATCTGTGTGCGGATCCTGCGCGCCCAGTCGGCGCTGCTGGGTACGCGCAACTCCAACTTCACGATCTACGACTCGGATGATTCGCGCCGCCTGCTGGGGATGATCGCCAAGGAGCAGCAGCTCGAGGTCAAGAAGTTCACGCCGCGGATGTTGGCGTCGGTCATCTCGGGCCACAAGAACGAGCTGCGTGATCCGTCCGAGGCCATGGACCGGGCGCTCGAGGATTCGGACCGCACAGGCCAGACCGTCGCGGCGGTCTATACCGAGTACCAGGCGCGACTGCAGGCGGCCAACGCGTTCGATTTCGACGACCTGATCGGTGAGACCGTCGCCCTGCTCCGCGCGCACCCGGAGGTGGCCGCGTACTACCGGCGGCGGTTCCGGCACGTCATGGTGGACGAGTACCAGGACACCAACCACGCGCAGTACGTCCTGGTGCGCACCCTCGTGGGTGGAGTGGCGGGGGATGAGGCGGACGAGGTGGGTGTCCCCCCGGCGGAGCTCTGTGTCGTGGGTGATGCGGACCAGTCGATCTACGCGTTCCGCGGGGCGACCATCCGGAACATCGAGGATTTCGAGCACGACTATCCGGATGCGCGGTCGATCCTGCTGGAGCAGAACTACCGGTCCACACAGACCATCCTGTCGGCCGCCAACGCGGTGATCTCGCGAAACCCGGGCCGCCGCGAGAAGAACCTGTGGACCGATGAGGGCACGGGCGATCTGCTGGTGGGCTACGTCGCGGACAACGAGCACGACGAGGCCCGGTTCATCGCCGGGGAGATCGACCGGATGGTGGATTCGGGCGTCGCCTCGTACTCCGACATGGCCGTTTTCTACCGGACCAACAACTCCTCGCGCGTCATCGAGGACGTGTTCGTACGGCTGGGGCTGCCCTACAAGGTCGTGGGCGGCACCCGGTTCTACGAGCGCAAGGAGGTGCGCGACATCGTCGCCTACCTCAAGGTGATCTCGAACCCCGACGATGCGGTGGCGCTGCGGCGAATCCTCAACACCCCGCGCCGCGGGATCGGCGACCGTGCAGAGGCCTGTGTGGTGGTCCACGCCGAGCAGCGGGGGATCGGCTTCGGTGAGGCGCTCCGCGATGCGGCCGAGGGCAGGGTGTCGCTACTGCCCACGCGGTCGGTCAAGGCGATCGCCGGCTTCGTCGCGCTGATCGACGAGCTGCGTGGCCGACTGGATGGTGAGGCCCACGCAGGCGGAGAGGGCTCGGTCCCGGACGTGGGAGAGCTCGTCGAGACGGTCCTCGCGAAGACCGGCTACCGGTCGGAGCTGGAGGCCTCCAACGACCCGCAGGACGCCGCGCGTCTGGACAACCTCAACGAGCTGGTGGGCGTGGGCCGCGAGTTCTCGTCCGAGGCCGCGTTGCAGTTGTCGGCGCGGGAGCAGGGTTTCGGTCCCGACGCCGGGACGGATGTCGACGCCGAGTTGGACGAGGGGCTCGCCCCGCCCGGTTCGTTGGCGGCGTTCCTCGAGCGGGTGTCGTTGGTGGCCGATGCCGACGAGATCCCTGACGACGAGCAGGGCCAGGTCACGCTGATGACGCTCCATACGGCCAAGGGGCTCGAGTTCCCGGTGGTGTTCCTCATCGGCATGGAGGACGGGCTGTTCCCGCACATGCGGGCGCTCGGCGACCCGGCGGAGCTGTCGGAGGAGCGGCGGCTGGCCTACGTGGGGATCACCCGCGCACGCAAGAAGCTGTACCTGTCCCGCGCCATGATGCGCTCGTCGTGGGGGCAGCCCATGACCAATCCGGGGTCGCGCTTCCTCGAGGAGATCCCCTCCGAGGCGATCGAGTGGCAACGCGAGGAGCCCGCCGGCGGTAGCGGCTTCGGGGAAGACGACTCGCCGGCGTCGCGGCGTCGCTTCGGCAGCGGTGCTGGTTCCGGTGGCTACGGCTCGGGTGGCTACGGCTCGGGTGGCTACGGCTCCGGCGGGGGGCGGAGCGGCCGGTCCGCTGACCGGGCATCCGGTATTCCTCGGGCCCGCGCCTCGGCTCCTGCTCTCGAACTCGCGCCGGGTGACCGGGTGACGCACGACAAGTACGGGCTCGGCAAGGTCCTCTCGTGCGACGGGAGCGGCCCGCGGGCCACGGCGACGATCGACTTCGGGGCGTCCGGCAAGGTCCGGCTGATGCTCATCGGTGGCGTTCCGATGCAGAAGCTCTAAATAAACGCGGGGCCGACCAGGAAGGTCGGCCCCGCGCTGTGTGCGAGTTCGTGCGGGTGGCCTGCTCAGTTGCCGCCCAGTGAACCGAGCGACATCTCGGAGCTGCCGGCACCGGCGAGTTCGAGACCGTGCTGGGCGAGCCAGAGCACCGGATCGATCTTCTGGCCGTCGACCTCGACCTCGAAGTGCAGGTGCGAGCCGGTGGAGAATCCCAGGGAGCCCATGCCGGCGATCTTCTGGCCGGCAACGACGCGTTCACCCTTGCTGACGTCGAGGGTCTCCATGTGCCCGTAGGTGGTAATGACACCGTCGTCGGACATGATCCGGATCCAGTTGCCGAAGCCCTGCGCGGGGCCGGAGTCGATCACGGTGCCGTCGGTGGCGGCGACGATCGGGGTGCCGACCGCGTTGGCGATGTCGATACCCGAGTGGAAGCTGCCCCAGCGCATCGCGAACGGGGAGGTGAAGGAGCCGATCGCCGGGATGACTATCTTCGGGCGCCGGGCCTTTTCCTCTTCGATCTCGCGCTGGGCATTGTTCTCGGTGCCCGCGAAGAGCATGGCCGACTGGATGTTGTCGGTGCCGCCGGTGGACGCGGAGGCGGGGACGACCACGGGCGCGGGGGCCGACGGGGTCGGCGTTGCGGCGGAGGACGGAGCAGAGGAGCTCGACGTCGCAGGCGCCTGCTCTCCGTTGGCCAGGAGGGCGATGTCCCCGGCCTCGGTGGCGTGCGTGTTGGTGGTGGTCATCGCCGAGCCGGCGGAGGCGGCCGAGACCGCGGCACCTGCGGCGACGGCGAGGACGGCGGCCCGACCGCGCAGTGCGGTCGGGGGAGCGGGCACACGGTGGCGGCCGGGACGGTGGGCCCCTGCGGGTGAAATGACGACAGGAGTCGCTTGCTTTCCGTGTTGCGACTCGTTCACCGTTGTTGATTCCCTTCAGGCCGTGCCGTGACTGTTCTCGCGCCGTAACCGTTTCGTGATTAAGACGTCGTCCAAGGTAACGGATAGGCAACGGTGCCGCAAGGTGGTCCGGCACCCGGGGATGAGGGGTGGGTCACATAGGTGTGACTCACGGTGCCCTTGGGGTCCGGATGGGTCTATGGGCAAGGAGGGCCGGCGGTGGGTGCCGATGGCGCACCCGGTCCTGTGATCCACCGCACTCTGTCACCCCCGGGGTGCGACGGGCGACACACCAGGCGCTTAGGATGAGGGATGACTCGGCTTTAAAACAGCGCCGGGCGAATCTACACGTCAAGATGGTGAGCTGATGGATCTCTTTGAATACCAGGCAAAGGCTCTTTTCGCGAAGCATGACGTGCCCACCACCCCGGGGCGCGTCGCAGACACCGCGGAGGAGGCCGAGAAGGTTGCGGCCGAGATCGGCAAGCCTGTCGTCGTCAAGGCACAGGTAAAGGTCGGTGGCCGTGGCAAGGCCGGCGGCGTGAAGCTGGCAGAGGATGCCAAGGAGGCCCGCGCCCGGGCCGAGGACATCCTGGGCCTGGACATCAAGGGCCACATCGTCAAGAAGCTCCTCGTCGCCGAGGCCAGCGACATCGCGGAGGAGTACTACATCTCCTTCCTCGTCGATCGCGCCAACCGCAACTACCTGGCCATGTGCTCGGTCGAGGGCGGCGTCGAGATCGAGCAGGTCGCCGAGGAGTCCCCGGACCGTCTCGCGAAGATCAACATCGACCCCACGGTCGGCGTCGATGTGGCCAAGGCCCGCGAGATCGCCAAGGCCGGCCACCTCCCCGAGGAGGTGCTGGACGCCGCGGCGGTGACCATCGCCAAGCTGTACGAGGTCTTCGTCAAGGAGGACGCGTCGCTGGTCGAGGTCAACCCGCTTGTGCGCACGCCGGGCGACGAGATCCTCGCGCTCGACGGCAAGGTCACCCTGGACGCGAACGCCGAGTTCCGTCACAAGGAGAACTTCGCCGACTTCGCCGATGCGGGCACCACTGATCCGCTCGAGCAGAAGGCCGCCGAGAACGACCTCAACTACGTCAAGCTCGACGGTGAGGTCGGCATCATCGGTAACGGTGCCGGTCTGGTCATGTCGACCCTGGACGTCGTCGCCTACGCCGGTGAGAACCACGGGGGCGTCAAGCCCGCCAACTTCCTCGACATCGGTGGCGGCGCCTCGGCCGAGGTCATGGCCAACGGTCTCGACGTCATCCTCGGTGACGAGCAGGTCAAGAGCGTGTTCGTGAACGTCTTCGGCGGCATCACAGCCTGTGACGCGGTCGCGAACGGCATCGTCAAGGCCCTGGAGATCCTGGGCGACGACGCCAACAAGCCGCTCGTCGTGCGTCTCGACGGCAACAACGTCGAGGAGGGTCGCAAGATCCTCGCGGAGGCGAACCACCCGCTCGTGACCCTGGCCGACAACATGGACTCCGGCGCCGACAAGGCCGCCGAGCTCGCCTCCAAGTAGGAAGAGAAGGAACCAGAAGATATGTCGATCTTCCTCAACAAGGACAGCAAGGTCATCGTCCAGGGCATCACCGGCGGCGAGGGCTCCAAGCACACCGCCCGAATGCTCGCGGCCGGCACCCAGGTCGTCGGCGGCGTCAACGCCCGCAAGGCCGGCACCACCGTGTCCCACAAGGACGCCTCCGGTAACGACGTCGAGCTCCCGGTGTTCGGCACCGTCAAGGAGGCCATGGAGGCCACCGGTGCCGACGTCACGATCCTCTTCGTGCCGCCGCCGTTCACCAAGGACGCCATGATCGAGGCCGTGGACGCGGAGATCCCGCTCGCCGTGGTCATCACCGAGGGCGCCCCGGTTCTGGACACCGCAGAGGCACACAACTACAACGTGTCCAAGGGCTCCAAGACCCGGATCCTCGGCCCCAACTGCCCGGGCATCATCACGCCGGGCGAGTCGCTGGCCGGCATCACCCCGGCCAACATCACCGGTAAGGGTCCGGTCGGCCTCGTGTCGAAGTCGGGCACCCTGACCTACCAGATGATGTACGAGCTGTCCGACTACGGCTTCTCGACCGCCATCGGTATCGGCGGCGACCCGATCATCGGCACCACGCACATCGACTGCATCGAGGCCTTCGAGAACGACCCGGAGACCAAGGTCATCGTGATGATCGGCGAGATCGGTGGCGACGCCGAGGAGCGTGCCGCCGAGTACATCAAGGCCAACGTGACCAAGCCGGTCGTCGGCTACGTCGCCGGCTTCACGGCCCCCGAGGGCAAGACCATGGGCCACGCCGGCGCCATCGTCTCCGGCTCCTCGGGCACCGCGCAGGCCAAGAAGGAGGCCCTCGAGGCCGCGGGCGTGAAGGTCGGCAAGACGCCGTCCGAGACCGCTGCTCTCGCCAAGGAGCTCCTCGACTCGCTGTGATCGGATAGGTCACACGCGGTGGTGGATTACCTGCAGTTGTAGGGCGTTCCGCGCTCACCACGACCCCCGTCATCCGAGAGGATGGCGGGGGTCGCGGCGTGCCGGGGGCGTCCTGTCGCAGGCGGGTATCTACGGTTGACGGCGTGAGTCCTCAACGTGTCATCCGCCCCGCAGTGCGACGGTCCCCGGCAGGGGCCGGGTCGCTGCTGTGGACTGCTGCGGCCGCGGCACTGCCCGTGGTCGTCACCGTCCTCATCCTGGTGGTGCTCACGTTGGGGGTGCTGCTGTTCAGCGCCACGGGGTTCGATTCGCTGTTCGCGGTGGTCGCCGTGGAGTGGCTGGTGGTCAATCGGGTGCCGCTGACGATCGACGCCGTGGAGTTGGGTTTCCTGCCGCTGCTGCCGCCATTGATCTATGCGGTGGTGTTGGCGCGGCAGACGCGGGCGGTGTTGGCGGATGTCGAACAGCCGGGCGCACGGGAGGCCGGTGCGGCGGTCGTCGGTGCGACGGTGGCGGGCCTGCTTCTGACCGGACTGGCCTCGTTGCTGGTGGGGTCGGCGGCGTCCGACTTCGCTGTGCGGGAGTTGTCGCTGCCGCTGGCGCTGACGTGGACCGCGGTGGCGGGCATCCTCGGTTCCGGCCTCGGGGTGTGGCTGTTCTTCCGGCGTGATCTGCGTGAGGAACTGCCCCTGTGGGTGCGCGGGGGTGTCCACCTGGGAGCAGCGTTCGTGGCGGCGCTGTGGGCGATCTCGGCGTTCCTAGTGCTGGTCGGCATCCTCTTCGCGTGGGAGCCGGTTGAGGCGAGCATGGGGATCGGCAAGGGGCTGGCCGGTACGGCAGCGCTCACGGGGATCTCGGCCGCGTACCTGCCGAACGTCGTGATGGCCGGAGCCGCGCTGCTGGTCGGCGGTGAGGCGCATCTGGGGGAGGCCTCGTACAGCGTGTTCGCGGTGTCCCGGGGACCGATGCCGGAGGTGCCCTTGGCGGCGGCGCTGCCCACCACGAATCCGCACTGGATCGTGCAGGGGCTGCTGCTGGTGACGGTCCTCACGGCCGCGCTGCTGGCGCGGTCGGTGGCGCACTGGTTCCGGACGACGGCCGATGCGGTCAAGGCGACGTGGCTGGCGGCGGCGATCGCCGCGGTGGTGACCGCGCTGACTCCGGTCGTGGCGGGCGGGGAACTCGGCGTGTTGGGCTCGGTGGGCACGGGTTCCCTGATCGCGGCCGGCATGACGCTGCTGCTGTTCGGGATCATCGGGTCGACGACCATCGCGTTGTCTCTGGCCGGTCTGACCCGGCGCCGCGAGCGTGCGGAGAGCGAGTTGGCACGTCGGCGACGCCGGGTGGGCGCGGCGGGCGGCGTCACCACGGACGAGTTCGGTGACGATCTCGCTGATGATCTGGAAGGCGCAACCGCCGGCGGTCCTGTGGACGAGGACCCCGTAGCCGACGACGCGGCAGCCGACGACGAGGCGGCCGACGACGAGGCGGCCGACGATGAAGCGGCCGACCATGCCGTCGACGTCGACGCCGACGCCGACGCCGACGCCGACGCCGACGCTGGCGCTGAGGACTATGCCTCGGGGGACGACGACGTCGCGCGCGACGATGTCCCGAACGACGACGATGGCCCAGGCGATGACGCCGCCATGGGTGACGACGACCCCGTGGGTGACGACGACCCCGTGGGCGACGACGACCCCGTGAGTGACGACGACGCCGTCTCCGACGGTGGCCTCACCGGCAACGACCCCGGTGACCCCGTGGACGCCCTGGACGCCGATGCGGACCCGTCGGACGAGGCGGGCAGGGAGGACGCGGGGACAGCGGGCAGCGCCGACACCGCCGACGAGCGGACTGTCGACGCCCCCGATGCAGGGTCTGCCGATCTCCCTGACGATGGCCCTAGGGCGGGCGACTAGACTCCGACGGGTGGCCCGGGCGATCTCCCGGGCGGGGTGATCGACGGGCAGGAGCTGGAGAACGTGGACAGTGGCGAGTCCGTCCCACCTGGGGAGGTCGTGCTGTTGGCGTCCGGCGCGGGGACCCTCGCACAGAGCGTGATCGACTCCGCCGCGGACCCGAGCTGCCCCTACCGGGTGACCGCGCTGGTCTCCGACCGCGACTGCGAGGCGGTGACCCGTGCCGCCACCGCCGGGCTCGCGACCGCGGTCGTCAGACCTGGCGACCATGAGGACCGCGCCGCCTGGAATCGCGCACTGGCGGACGCCGTGCGGGACTTCGCGCCCGACTGGGTGGTCTCTGCCGGCTTCATGCGCATTCTCGGACAGGCGTTCCTCGACGAGTTCCCCGGCCGGGTGATCAACACCCATCCGGCGCTGCTGCCGTCGTTTCCCGGAGCCCACGCGGTGCGGGACGCGCTCGCATACGGCGTGTCCGTCACCGGATGCACCGCTCACCTGGTCGACGCCGGCGTGGACACCGGTCCTGTGATCGACCAGCGCGCCGTCGACGTCCGCCCGGACGACACCGAAGCCACCCTCCACGAACGCATCAAGGTCCGCGAGCGCGAGATGCTCGTCGACGTCCTCACGGCCGCCGCCCGCGGTCGCCTCCATATCGAAGGTCGAAAGGTGTACATATCGTGACCTCCCAGCCGGACAACTCCCGCAGGCCCGTACGCCGCGCCCTCATCAGCGTCTACGACAAGACCGGGCTCACCGAGCTCGCCCGCGGTCTGGCGGACGCGGGCGTCGAGATCGTCTCCACCGGGTCCACCGCCCAGCGGATCTCGGAGGCCGGCATCAACGTGACCCCGGTCGACTCGCTGACCGGGTTCCCGGAGTGCCTCGAAGGCCGGGTCAAGACCCTGCACCCGCGGGTCCATGCCGGCATCCTGGCGGACACGAGAAAGCCCGAGCATCTCGAGCAGATCGCGGACTTGGACGTGAAGCCGTTCGAGCTCGTCGTCGTCAACCTCTATCCCTTCACCGACACGGTCGCCTCCGGGGCGGACTACGACGCCTGCGTCGAGCAGATCGACATCGGCGGGCCCTCGATGGTGCGCGCGGCGGCCAAGAACCACCCGTCGGTGGCCGTCCTCGTCGACCCGGCCGGCTACGGCGAGGCCCTCGAGGCCGTCGCCGCCGGTGGTTTCAGCCTCACCCAGCGTCGTAGCCTCGCCGCGGCCGCGTTCCGCCACACCGGCGCCTACGACGTCGCGGTGGCCACCTGGATGACCGAGCAGACCTCCGACGCCGGGGCCGACGCCGATCCCGGCTACCCGGTCTGGCAGGGGCAGAGCCTCGATCTGGCCGCCACGCTGCGCTACGGCGAGAACCCGCACCAGAGTGCCGCCCTCTACACCGACGCCGCCGCCGCACCGGGCCTCGCGCAGGCCCGTCAGCTGCACGGCAAGGAGATGAGCTACAACAACTACGTCGACGGCGATGCCGCGTGGCGCTCGGCCTTCGATCACGCCGAGCCGTGCGTGGCGATCATCAAGCACGCCAACCCGTGCGGAATCGCCATCGACCCGGACGTCGCCGCCGCGCACCGCGCCGCCCACGAGTGCGACCCCGTCAGCGCGTTCGGTGGCGTGATCGCCGCGAATCGCGAGGTCAGTGTGGAGATGGCCGAGCAGGTGGCCGAGATCTTCACCGAGGTGATCATCGCGCCGTCCTACGCGGATGGTGCCGTGGAGATCCTGCAGCGCAAGAAGAACATCCGCATCCTCGAGGCGCAGGCCCCGGTCGAGGGCGACGTCGAGCGCAAGCAGATCTCCGGCGGCGTGCTCGTGCAGCAGCGCGACTCCCTGGACGCCCCGGGCGACGTGGTGTCCGGCTGGACCAAGGCCTGCGGCGGGGACGCCGACGAGCAGACCCTGCGCGACCTGCTGTTCGCGTGGCGCGCCTGCCGGGCCGTCAAGTCCAACGCCATCCTCCTCGCCCAGTCCG
The DNA here is from genome assembly GCF_053615975.1 of Dietzia sp. NPDC055877. Taxonomy (NCBI): domain Bacteria; kingdom Bacillati; phylum Actinomycetota; class Actinomycetes; order Mycobacteriales; family Dietziaceae; genus Dietzia; species Dietzia sp. NPDC055877. Next base: position 371,007 of record NZ_JBSHCV010000002.1, read on the forward strand.
GCGCGACCGTCGGCGTAGGCATGGGGCAGGTCAACCGCGTCGACTCGGCACGCCTGGCCGTGCAGCGCGCGGGGGAGCGGGTCTCGGGTGCGGTGGCCGCCTCGGACGCGTTCTTCCCGTTCGCCGACGGGCTCGAGGTGCTCGCCGAGGCCGGCGTGCGCGCCGTGGTCCAGCCCGGTGGCTCGGTGCGTGACGCCGAGGTGATCGAGGCCGCCGAGAAGGCCAGCATCACGATGTACTTCACCGGCGCCCGGCACTTCTTCCACTGATATGACCGACACCGGCGCGCGGGATCAGCGGGGCGGCACTGCTCCGTTGACCCCGCGCGCCCAGGCCAAGGTGCGGCGGCGGGCGGAGATCCTCGTTGCCGCTGCCCGGCTCATGGCCCGTCGTGGGTTCCACGGCGTTCGGCTGGACGACATCGGCGCCGAGGTGGGCATCTCCGGCCCGGGCATGTACCGGTACTTCTCCTCCAAGGAGGACGTGCTCGCCGAGATGCTGCTGGACATCTCCGTCCGTCTGCGCGACGGGGGTCGGGCGGCGGTCGAGCGAGGCGGGGAGCCCGCCGAGGTGCTCGACGCACTGCTCGCGGTCCACGTGGACTTCGTGGCCACCGAACCCGATCTCATCAGCGTGCAGTTCCGGGACCTGGCCTCGCTGCCGGCCGGCCCTCGGCACGAGGTGCGCCGACTGCAGCGTGAGTACGCCGAGATGTGGGTGGAAGCCCTGGTGCGGCTGCGGCCCGACCTGCCGGTGGTCGCCGCGCGCGCTCACGTCCACGCGGTGTTCGGTCTGCTCAACTCCAGTCCGCGGCTGCCGGCCATGGCCGAGGCCGAGCTGCGCCGCGTCCTGACGGCGATGGCGTCGGCGGCCCTGCGGGCCTGACGCCCCGGACACGGCGCCGGGCCGTGCTGGGCCGGGAGCGGGCCTGGGCTGGAGCGGCCGCCGGCTGAAGCACCGGCTGAGACGCCGGAATCCGCTACTCTGCCGCACCATCGGCTATCCGCGTGCGGGTAGCCGGCCAGGCAGGAGAGTAGCGGATTCTGGGAGCGGCGGGGTGGGCCTGCGCGCTAGACGACGCTGCCGCCGAGGACCGGGACGAGGAACGAGACGACGATGAGCAGGAACGCGCCACCGAGCCGCGTCGCAACCGTGGCGAACGGCAACAGGTGCATCCGCTCGGCGGCGGAGAGCACGGCCACGTCACCGGAACCGCCCGTGTCCGCCATGACGAAGCCGGGCACGATCGCCGACTCGACGACGTAGAACTTCACGAGGTATCCGAGCAGGCCGGCGATCGCGCCGGAGACTCCGACCGTGATGAAGATGAGCGCGATGAAGACGGGATCGGTGAAACCCTCGACTACGCCCGCGATATCGATCGCGGCGATGGAGACCGACGCCAGGAGTGCGGGGACGAGTGTGCGGGTGGCGAAGTCGCCCCACTGGGACGCCGCCTCTTCGATTCGCTCCGGCACGAATCCGGCGATCTTGATGACGGCGGCGACGATGGTGAGCCAGGCGTAGGTGTGAATGCCCGGGACGAGCGTGCTGAGCATCGACGACACGACGTAGAGGGTGCCGGCGATGAGCAGGCCCTGACCGAGCGCGACGAACGAAGAGCCGGACGGCTTCTCGGGAATCCTGAGGTCTTCGGCCTCCGCGTCGTTGACCCGTAGGAGCTGCCCGTTGCCGGAGAACCAGAGCGATGTGGACCGCTTGCCGATGCCGTTGAGCACCGCCGCGAACACCACACACACGACGTTGGCGATGAGGACTGCGGAGATGAGCAGGGTCAGGTACTCGGCTGCAGAGCCACCGGAGGCCTCGGCGTACATCTCCGACATCGGGATGGCGCCGATGGGCAGGCCGCCGGCCATCACGGGGCCGGCGACGAAGAAGATGGCCTGGCCGAAGCCGTAGCCGAGTGCGGCGCCGATGACGCCCACCACGCCGAGGACACCGAGGATGGTGCCGATGACGGGAACCGCGAACCGCGCGCCCGCCCTGATGATGAGCTGCCGGGGCATGCCGAGCATCGCGCCGGCGATGATCGCCACCAGGATGAAGTCCCAGGCGCCCTGCTCATCGGTGAACGCATCCATCGCGGCGACCGTGCTCTCCGGGATCCATCCCTGCCACACCAGGATGGCGGGGACGAAGAGCGGAAGAATGATCGGGAGTCCGAAGTCCTTGAGGAAGGGCACCTGCTGGCCGATCCACATGAGCATGAGACCGAGGGCGGTCGCGAGCGCGAAGCCACTGACCAGGGTGGAGGGGAAGGTGTCCGTATAAACGGCCACCGCGAGGGCCAGGAACATGGGGAGGAAGATCCACATGGGCATCCCCATGACGCTCCAGCGGGAGGCCTTCGGAGGGGGGCCCGGCGTCTCGGCGGAGGTCTCGGTCGAGGCGGACTCCGGCATGGGCCTGTCCCTCTCTACTTTCTGGGTCAGTGACATTCTGGCTCCTTCGCGGTCTGCAACGTGAACTGCTGCACGCAAGCCAGTTAAAGTGTTGTGGATCACACCATCAAGCCGCACTGGGTCATTTGCGGCCAACGGGTCAAATGTCGTGCACGTGGCCGCTCACGATGAAGCACCTGGATCAGCATTCGCCGCGCACCTGGTGCCAGGTGTGTCACATGTCCTCGCGCACCTTGTCGACGAGGGGGACCACCCGGGGCCAGATCCGGCGGTTGAGGACGATCTCCGAGCGAACTCGTCGGACGCCCTCAAGGCGCTGGACCTTCTGCAGCACCTCCTCGAAGTGGGAGTTGTTGCGGGCCACCAGTCGGCACAGCAGGTCGCCCTCGCCGGAGACCGTGTTTGCCTCGATCAGTTCAGGGATCAGCGACAGGCGCTCGAGGGTCTCCTCGAGGAAGGCCTGCGCGATGTGCACGTGGACGAACGAGGTGACCCCGTAACCGAGAGGGGCCAGGTCCATCTGGGGTCGCCAGCCCACGATCACGCCGGCGTTCTCCAGCTTGGTGATCCGCGAGGTCGCCGTGTTGCGCGCTATGCCCAGCCGGCGTGAATACTCGCGCACCCCGGCGCGCGGCTCCTCGATGATCAGTCGCAACAGGTCCAGATCCAGCTTGTCGAGAGAGGCCATTGGTTCAGTCCCGCCTTCCTGCAGGCTGTCGGAGAGGGTCGCCGCCGCCCGCGCTGTCGGCCGGGTCTGAGCACTTGGTAGTGAACATCGCGCGACCGTTTACCAATTGGCTGAAATTTTACTATGGTCTCGGTCACAGCGCGACATCAGCGCGGACCTGTAGGTGAGAAGGGGATCCGATGGCCGAGACACTGGCGGACAAGATCTGGAGACAGCACACGGTGGCCTCCGCGGAGGAGGGCCCGGACCTCGTCTACGTGGACATGCAGTTGATCCACGAGGTCAACACCCCGGTGGCGTTCTCCAACCTGCGCGAGGCCGGCCGCACGGTTCGTCGACCGGAGCTCTCCCTGGGCACGATCGACCATCAGAACGCGACGGACGACGACCTACGCGTCCCGACCATCGTCGAAGGCGCCCGCCAGATCGAGCTGATGAAGCGCAACTGCGCTGACTTCGGCATCGAGCTCTACGCGCCGGGTGACCGGCAGCGCGGGATCGCCCACGTGATCGCCCCGGAGTTGGGCCTGGCGCAGCCCGGCATGACCCTGGTCTGCTGCGACTCTCACACCAGCACCAACGGCGCGTTCGGCGTGCTGGCGTTCGGTATCGGCACCAGCCAGGTCGAGCACGTGTTGGCCACCCAGACGCTGTGGATGCAGAAGATGAAGAACATGCGGGTCGTGGTGGACGGCACCCCGCCGCCCGGCGTGAGCGCCAAGGACCTCATCCTCGAGATCATCGCGGCCATCGGTACCGCGGGCGGCCAGGGCTACGTCATCGAGTACCAGGGCGAGGCCATCCGCGGCCTGTCCATGGAGGCCCGCATGACCATCTGCAACATGACCATCGAGGCCGGGGCCCGGGCGGGCCTGGTCGCCCCCGATGAGAAGACCTTCGAGTACCTGCGCGGCCGCCCGCACGTGCCGTCGGGGGAGGCGTTCGACGCCGAGGTCGAGTACTGGAAGACCTTCCGGTCCGATCCCGACGCGGCCTTCGACAAGGAGGTCCACCTCGACGCGGCCTGGATGGTGCCGCGCGTGTCCTGGGGGACCACGCCCGCCCAGACCGTCTCGCTGGCCGGGCGCGTGCCCGACCCGGAGGAGTTCACCGACGCCGCCGAGCGCGCTGCCGCCGAGCGGGCGCTGTCCTACATGGAACTCGAGCCCGGGACCCGGATGTCGGACGTCGAGATCGACACCGTGTTCATCGGCTCCTGCACCAACGGCCGCATCGAGGATCTACGCGCCGCGGCAGCCGTGCTCGAGGGCCGGCGGGTCGCCGACGGGGTCGAGGTCGTGCTGGTGCCCGGGTCCGAGCAGGTGCGGCGCCGCGCGATCGAGGAGGGCCTCGACCGGGTGTTCGCGGACGCCGGTGTCATGCTCCGGCACTCGGGTTGCTCACTGTGCGTGGGCCTCAACGAGGACAAGTACGCGCCCCGGCGGCGCACCGCCTCGACCAACAACCGCAACTTCGAGGGCCGTCAGGGACCCGGCATCAAGACCCACCTCGTGTCGCCGGCCGTCGCCGCCGCATGCGCCGTCGCCGGCCGTCTCGTCGCACCGTCCCAGCTGGAGGGGTAGGACCATGGAGAAGTTCGAGAAGTACACCGGTGTCGCCGCGCCGATGGAGGTCGACGACGTGGACACCGACCAGATCATCCCCGTCCGGTTCTGTTCGGGCGTGGACAAGTCCGGGCTCGACGCCGCACTGTTCGCCGACTGGCGGGAGTCCCCGGAGTTCGTCCTCAACATCGAACCCTTCACCGGGTCGTCGGTCCTGGTGGCGGGCGAGAACTTCGGCTGCGGGTCCTCGCGCGAGTGGGCCGTCTGGGCGCTGCAGGCCTTCGGCTTCCGTGCGGTCCTCGCGCCCCGCTTCGGCGACATCTTCACCGGAAACTCCTTCAAGAACGGCCTGCTCCTCGTCGAGCTCGACAGCGGGGAGATCGAGCAGATCTGGAAGGAGATCGACCAGGACCCCGGCCTCGAGGTGACGGTGAACCTGCGTGAACAGCTGGTGCGCGCCGGCGACCTCACCTTCGGTTTCACCGTCGACCCGACCCACCGGCAGCGCCTGCTCGACGGCACCGACGACATCGACCTCACCCTCGAGTACGCCGCCGACATCGCCGCGTTCGAGGCCCGGCGGAGGCCCACTCTGCCGACCGCACGACGCGTCGGGGCGTGAACGGCGTGCCCGACGTGCGTCGCCGCCTCACTGGTCGACTGGACGAGGCCCTGATGACGACGACGAGTATCCCGAGGCCCCCGCCGATCTTCTGCCGAGGCTCCGGTCCGTGCCTGATGTGTCGTCCGCTGTCGCTGACGCACTCGACGAGCTGGGCGTGGGAGGGTGTGTCCCGACCGAACGCCTCGGACCACTGGATCCGGACCTCGTCGTCGTCGGACAGGTCGTCACCCTCCGCTACCGCCGGCTCGACGGCGACGTCTCCACCAACCGGGAGGCCGGCCGTGGCCGGGTCTTCGGCGACCGCGACCTCTACGGACTCGGGCGGCCCGGGGACGTCGCGGTGATGGACTGCGGCGGTTCCACCGATGCCGCGGTCGTTGGGGCGCTGTCGGCCAAGTGGGCTGCCAAGGCCGGGATCGCGGGCTGCCTGGTCGACGGGCCCGTGCGCGACACCGCGTCGATCATGCAGGTGCGGCTGCCCGTGTGGAGCGTGGGTTCGGTCCCGCGGGCTGCGCGGTACCGCCTCGAGGTGGCCGAGCTCAACGGCCCCGTCGACCTCGCCGGTGTGACCGTGCGTCCGGGCGACGTCGTGGCCGCCGACCGGGATGGCGTCGCGGTGATCCCGTTCGCCGCCGTGGCCGAGGTCGTGAGCTTCTGCGAGCGCGCTCAGCGCGAGGAGGAGCGGTTGATCGCGGTGATCGATGCGGCCGAGACCCTCGAGGACCTGGTCGCACACACGGCCGGTGGGTCCACCCCCGCCTGACTCCCGGGGCCGGCCACGACGCGGCCGGTCGTACAGTGGGCCGGTGGACAGTGCCAGTGACGTCGGATCCGGGATCGCCCCGGGGAGCCCGGCGTTCCGGCAGATGCAGCTAGCGCTGCTGTGCATCGGTATCGCGACGTTCGCCCAGTTGTACTCGCCGCAGGGACTGTTGCCGCTCATCGCCACCGACGAGGGGGTGAGCGCGGACGCCGCATCGCTCATGATCTCGGCCGCGACACTGGGACTGGCCGTCGGGGTCATCCCGTGGTCATACGTCGGCGACGCGGTGGGCCGGCGTCCGGCGATGCTCGTCGCGATCACTCTGGCCTGTGTGTTCGCGGTGCTCGCACTGGTCATGCCGAGCTTCCCCCTGATCCTGGTCATGAGGTTCTTCGAGGGCGCGATGCTCGGCGGTGTTCCCGCTCTCGCGGTGGCGTACCTCAGCGAGGAGATCCGGCCCGGCGTCTCGGCGGTGGCCGCGGGCACGTACGTCGCCGGGACGACCATCGGGGGGTTGACCGGCCGGATCGTCGCGGCGCCGCTCGGGGAGTGGCTTGGCTGGCAGATCGGCATGCTCGCGGTGCTGGCGATCGCCGTGGCCGCGGTCGCGGTCTTCCTCGTCACGGCCCCACCCGCGCGCAACTTCACCCCGCGACGCGCCACCGTCCGCGAGGCGGTCGGTCGGCTCGTCGGCAACCTGCGCTCGCCGGCGCTGATCGTGATCTACCTGCAGGCGATGCTCACCATGGGCGGGTTCGTCGCCATGTACAACTACCTGGGGTTCCACCTGTCCGCGCCGCCGTACGCGCTGCCCCTCTGGCTCACCGGCCTGATCTTCCTCGCCTACCTCGCCGGGACGGTGTCGTCCCCACGCGCCGGAGTACTCGCCTCCAGGCTGGGACGCAAACCGGTGCTCATCGGCGGAAACCTGCTGATGGCGGGCGGGGTGGCACTGACCCTCGTGCCGAGTCTCTGGGTGATAGTGCCGGGGGTCGTCGTGCTGACGGCCGGGTTCTTCGCGTCCCACGCCGTGGCCGCGGGCTGGGCGGGGTCCTCGGCGGTCGCCGGGCGGGCGCAGTCCACGTCGCTCTACAACCTGGGCTACTACGGCGGATCGTCGGTCTTCGGGTTCCTGGGCGGGACGTTCCTCGCGGCTGGTGGGTGGGCCGGGACGGTCGGGATGGTCCTCGGGCTCACGGCGGTCGCGACCGTGCTCGTGGCCGCTGTCCTGCCCAGGAACTGACGGGCGGATCGCACCTGGAGCTGAATCCCCCTGGGCGGACGACGCAGCCCGCGGGCCGAGGGGTTCTCGGATCGCGGGCTGCGTGAGGGGCGTCAGGCGTCGAGCTGCGGGCGTAGGGCGGCGAGCTCCTCCCGGTATCGGGTCACGTTGTCCAGCTTGACGTGCTCGTAGCCGCGGACCATGTCCGGCAGCTCGGCGAGCGCGACCGCGGTCGCGGTCCACCTGGCGTCCTTGCCGACCGGGCCCACGCGACGCAGCTCGGCGGTGAGCTCGTCGACGAGGCCGCGGTACTCGGCCAGCAGCTCGCGTTCGACCCGGCGGACACCGGCGTAGCCGAACACATCGAGTGGCGTGCCCCGCAGACGCTTCATCTTCGCGAGCGCCTTCATGGCCGGCATGGCCTTGGGGCCGATCGAGATCTTCTTCTTCATGCCCATCGCGCGCAGTGTCGGCGGATGCAGCTTGAGCCTGGCCACCGCGCCTTCGCCCCAGTCCTCGGCGATCTGCTGAGCGAACTCCGGGTCCACGGCGAGGCGGGCGACCTCGTACTCGTCCTTGTATGCCATGAGCTTGTGGAGGTGCTTGGCCACCGCGAGCGTGAGCTGTTCACCCGCCGTGTCACCGGCGGCGCCCGGGCCACCTGCAGTGCGCTCATCCTTCAAGGCCTCGGCCGCGCGGATCTGCTCCACGCGTCGCACATAGTCGGCCGCGTAGGCCTCGTCCTGGAAGGCGATGAGCTCGTCGACCCGCAGCGCCACTGCAGCGCGCAGCTCGTCGGAGGCATCGGCCCCGAGTCCTGCGAGCAGACGCTCGCAGGCGGGCGAGGCCACATGCCGGTCGACGGTCGCCGTCGACACCGGCTGGTGCAGCTCGGCGACGAGCGCGGACACCGCGGCGGGATCCGCGACGGTCTGACGGCCACGGCGGAACGCCTGCAGGTTCTGCTCCACGGCCACCCCGTTGAGCTCGATGGCCTGCTCGATGGCCTCCGCGGAGACGGGCAGCGCGCCACTCTGATACGCGGCGCCCACCATGAGCATGTTGGACGTCTGCGTGGAACCGAACAGCTTCTCCGTCGTGTCGCCCGGGTCGAGGTAGAGGCCACGGCGAGAGGCGCGGTCGATCACGGCCTGGATGTCCGAATCAGTGGGGAAGTGTACGGCGGTGTCGATGACCATCTTCCCGGTCGGGATCTGCGTGGTGGAGACGACCGCGGTGGTGCGATCCGGGTTCGCGACCTTGAGGTGGGCGTTGTCCGCACCGACGATGCCGTCACAACAGAGGTAGAGGTCGCAGTCGCCCGCGCCGATCTTGGGTGGCTGCTCCAGCGGGGTGCGGCTCACGCGGACGTCGGAGACCACGGCACCGCCCTTCTGGGCGAGCCCGGTCATGTCGAGAGTGCGTGCCGAGTTCCCGTCGAGCACGGCGGCGGTGGCCAGGACCGCGGAGACCGTGACGATGCCGGTCCCGCCGATCCCGGTGAGGCGGAGTGAGAAGCCACGGTCGGGATCCACCTCGGATCGGGCCGGCTCGGGAATGTCGCCGGCACCGAGCGCGGGGGCCGTGGCGACCCGCTCGGTCCTGTCTCCCGGCACGATGGTGACGAATGCGGGGCAGTCGCCCTGCAGACACGAGAAGTCGAAGTTGCAGGTGGACTGGTCGATCTGGGTCTTGCGGCCGAACTCGGTCTGGACCGGGTGGACGGACAGGCAGTTGGATTTCTTGCCGCAGTCGCCGCAGCCCTCACAGATTCGCTCGTTGATCACGACCTTTTCGGCGGGGGTGGGATAGTCACCGCGCTTGCGGTGGCGACGCTTCTCGGCGGCGCAGTACTGGTCGTGGACCAGCACCGTGACGCCGGGGACGGCCGCGAGCTCCTGCTGGATTTCGAGGGTGTCCACCCGGTCGCGCACGTCGACGCCTCGCGGGACGCCCTGTGCCCTGGTGGCCTTGACGTTGTCCGTCGTCACGACGATTTTGGCGACCTTCTCGGCCTGGAGCAGGCGAAGGATCTCCGGGAGCGACATCTCGCCGACCGGGTCCTGGCCGCCGGTCATGGCGACCGTGCCGTTGTAGAGCAACTTGTAGGTGATGTTGTCGCCCGCGGCCACAGCGGCGCGCAGAGCGAGAGATCCGGAGTGCATGAACGTGCCGTCGCCGACGTTCTGCACCATGTGGCGCTCTTCGAGGAACGGTGACATGCCCGTCCACTGGATGCCCTCGCCGCCCATCTGGGTGACGCCCGTGACCTTGCCGACCTGCGACTCGTCCATCGTCAGCACCATCGCGTGGCAGCCGATGCCGCCGCCGACCAGGGTGCCGTCGGCGACCTTGGTGGAGCTGTTGTGTGGGCAGCCCGAGCAGAAGTACGGGGACCGGGTGGTGGCCAGTGGCAGCGTGATGCGCGAGCGGCCGCGGCCCGGGCCGTCGAGCCACGCCTGTGCGGACTCGATGCCGTGGACCTTGCCGAGCCGCTGTGCCAGGCCCCGGGTCACGGCGTCCACGTCGAGTTCGCCGAATCGGCTGAACAGGGTGGAGCCGTCTTCGTGGGACTTGCCCACGACGTTGGCGACGTCGGGGCGGCGGAAGTGGATCTCGCGGATCATGGTCTCGATGAAGTCCCGCTTCTCCTCGACCACGATCACCTCGTCGAGACCGGTCATGAACTCGTCGAGCACGGTGCGCTCGATCGGGTAGACCATGCCCAGCTTGAGGATCCGGATGCCGCGGCGCGCGAGTTCCGAATCGTCGAGGCCGAGCCGACGGAGGGACTCCCGGACGTCGAGGTAGCTCTTGCCGGAGGCGACGATGCCGATCCGGTCGTCGGCGGTGCGCTGCACTATGCGGTTGAGCTTGTTGAGTCGTGCGTACTCGAGGGCGCGAGGGATCCGGATGGTGAGCTGGTTCTGCTCCAGTTCCATCAGACTCGACCCGAGCAGCTGGCCGGACGGGACGTGCGGGCTCACGCCGAGGTCACCGTAGACGGGCAGGATCCGGTCCGGGTCCACGAGGGCGGTGGACGAGGCGTCCGCGACGTGCGAGGAGATCTTCATGGCGGACCACAGGCCGGAGACCCTGGACAGGATTGCGGCGTGGACGCCGAAGTCCAGGACGTCCTGCGAGTCGGCGGGGTACAACGTGGGCAGGTAGAGGTCGGCCAATGCCAGTTCGGAGGCGCACGGGACGGTCGAGGACTTGGCCCCGGGGTCGTCGCCGACCAGGGCGACGGCGCCGCCGTGCGGATCGGTGCCGATGAGGTTGGCGTGTCGGATGGCATCCGAGGCGCGGTCGAGGCCGGGGGATTTGCCGTACCAGTAGCCCACGACGCCATCCAGGGGAGCACCGCCGGTGTGGGCGGTCGAGCGCAGGGTGCCGGTGCGACGGGCGATCTGCGAGCCCATCACCGCGGTCGCGCCGGCCTCCTCGTTGAGGGCGGGGCGGTGCACGACGTCGTACGGGTCGAGGAACGCGCCGCGCTTGGCCAGCTCGAGGTCGTAGCCCGCCAGCGGCGAGCCCTCGTAGCCGCTCACCAGACTCGCGGTGAGCAGGTTCTGTCTACGGTCCAGGCGCGCGCGGTCACGGACGGTGCGGACCAGAGCCTGGATCCCGGTGAGGTAGACGGTGCCGCTCTCGCGGGTGTAGCGGTCCGAGAGGGAGAAGGAGCCGGCGTCCGCCTGGCCGGTCCGCGGCAGGTCGTCGTGCGTGCCGTTGGGGGAGCCGAGAAGGGAGGTCATGATTCACACCTAGCCTTGGGAAACTTGTGATCAGGATCTCCAGGCTAGGCCGTCCTGTGAACCCCGTCACGTGGCCAGCGGACGGCCGGGCAGTCTGTACATCGAGCGCGCCGGCACGGGAACGAGATTGAACACCATGTCCACTAGTTCGTCCTCTACTCTGGACACATGGACTTCTCACCCAACCTGGACGACACGGACCGGCGGCTGCTGTCGATCGTCATGGCGGACCCCCGCGTCGGCGTACGCGAGTTCTCGCGTCGCCTCGGCGTGGCCCGCGGCACCGCACAGGCTCGGCTCGACAAGCTCGAGTCGCGCGGCGTGCTCGCCTCCTGGGCGCCGGCCCTCGACGCCTCCGCGCTCGGCTACCCGCTCGGCGCGCTCGTCCACATCCAGATGGCGCAGGCCAAGCTGCAGGAGACGTGCGATGGCCTGGCGCGGGTGCGTGAGGTGCTCGAGGTGATGAGTGTGGCCGGCGAGTTCGACATCGTCTGCCGCGTGGTCGCGCGCGACCACGCGCACCTCGAAGAGGTCTTCAGCGCGATCATCTCGACGCCCGGCGTGCTGCGGACCCGCACCGAGGTGATCCTGCGCCAGCGGGTCGGGCCCCGCGTGACCCAGCTGCTCGAGGGCTGAGCGCTACTCCCAGATCCGGGCGAACGGGAAGGCGGCCTCGTACTCGGAGGCGATCTCGAGGAGGGTGCGATCGTGACCGATACGGGCGCTGAGCTGCACGCCGATCGGCATCCCGTCCGGCGCGGCCCCGGCAGGTAGGGAGATGGCCGGTGAGCCCGCCACGTTCTGGGCCGGAGTGAACGTGACCCAGTTCGCGACCCGCTCCATGTGCTGGTCGAAATCCTGGTCGGCGTCCAGGTAGCCGACTTCCGGCGTCTCGTGGTTGACCACCGGATTGAGGATCAGGTCGCGGTCGCCGAACATCGCGTCGTGGCGCCGCCGCATCCGGTTCAGGCGCAGCAGCACACCTGGGACCCGGTGCAGACGCCTGAGCGCCTGGGCCGCGAGACCCACGGTGAAGGCGTCGAGCTCGGCGGGGTCAAAGCCTTCGCCGAAGAGTGAGGCACCCTGTTTGGACGTGGCCAGGGCGAGCAGGCCCCAGTAGGCCTTGAAGTCGTCCTCGAACGTCGACGGGACGGGCGCCTCGATCAGGTCCACGCGATGTCCGAGCTCCTCGAGGCGCTGGGCGGCCAGGCGCAGCACGGTGAGGGTGGCGGCGTCGGTGGGGCCGCCCGCGGGGCTCTGCTCGACCATCCCTATCCGCAGCCGCCGGTCGGGAGCGGGCGCGATCTGCCCCATCGGTGCGACCTTCGTCGCCGGCCGCCGGGCCTCGAACGCGGCCCAGAAGTTCACCGTGTCGCGCACGGATCTCGTCACGACCGACTGCGACACGATCGGGATGGGCATGTTCTTGGAGTAGGGCTCGTGGGAGTGGCGGCCCTGGCTGGGCTTGAATCCGACCAGCCCGGTCGCCGCCGCGGGAATCCGCACGGAACCGCCGCCGTCGTTGGCGTGCGCGATCGGCAGCGCGCCCGCGGCCACGAGCGCGGCCGAGCCTCCCGATGAGCCTCCGGGCGTGCGACGGACATCCCACGGATTGCGGGTGACGCGTCCACCCTGGCGTTCGGTCGCCGCCGTCCAGCCGAACGGCGGGGTGGTGGTCATCCCGACCGGGATCAACCCGGTCGCACTCAATTCGCGCACGACCGGGCCATCCGAGTCTGCCGGGCTCGCACGCACCGCGTCGGAGCCCATGGTGGTGGGCATCCCGGCGGCAGCGACGTTGTCCTTGAACGCGCTCGGCACGCCGGCGAGCCGGGGGATCCCCTCTGGGCCACGCACGTGCTCGCCGAAAGCCCGGGCCCGCTGGACGGCCCGGCCGGTGTCGCTGAACGCCAGCGTGCCGAGGGCGGGCTCGACGGAGTCGATTCGGGCGATGGCCGCCTGCATCGCCTCGACCGGATGGAGTTCGCCGGTGCGGATCCGCTCGGCCACGGCGGTCGCGTCGTCGTAGCCGAGGGCATCGTCGTGGAAGGCATGCACCCGACGGGTGTCGTTGCCGGAAGTGCTGGCAGTGGCGTCGATCACGACCCCACCTTAGGGGTGCTCTTGCGCCGTGCGGGAACTCACTATTGACATCCTCAGGGTCGATCAGGCAGTTTAGGGGTACCTAAGTAAGGCGAGGGTCACCTAATGCGCTTCCGTGGCGCCGTCATCGACGGTGAGGTGTGACCCGGCTGTGGAGGACGATTCATGACAGTGCACCCGATCACGTCGAGCCCGATCACCGCGGGCGCGCGCCGACTCCTGGACGGCACCGGCGTCGCCACGGTCGCCGTGCGCGGGAGCAAGAACCGCTCGGACGTCATGGTCTCGGCGGGACATCGCTGGATCGGCGAAGGCGCGATCGTCGTGATCGGGACGCCGGCGCCCTGGTCGGGCCTGATGGTCGCGCCGGGTGAGTCCGTCGAGGTCGTGGTGATGATCGACGAGTACGCCCCGATCGTCGAGGCCAGGGTCCACGTCGCCAGCCTCTACGCCTTCGGCGTCGCCCGGGCGGCGCGACAGGGCGAGGGCTGGGTGGTCGAGATCGAGATCCAGCTCGGTGACGTGGACGTGAAGCGCCTCGGCCACGCGGGCACGGTCGACGCACGGCTGCTCGACGCGGTGCCGTCCGATCCGCTCGCGGTCGAATCGGCCGGCCTGGCGGACGAGATCCGGGCTCGTTTCGGCGGCGAGCTGGCCGCCCTCGCCGGCGCCGGCGATCCGGACAGTCCGCCCTACGTGCTCGGGGTGGACGCCGAAGGGCTCCACCTGATCACCGCACTGGGCGTTGACGCCGACGTCATCCACCTCCCGTTCCTGGCCCGTGCGGAGAATGCGGGGGACGTGGTCCGGGAGATGGGTCAGTACGTCGCTCGCGCCAGCTGACGCGGCGCTCGTCGTCGTCGGCGTCCGACCGCACACGCACGACCGGCTCCCGACCTCGCGAGGTCGGGAGCCGGTTTCGTGGGTTGAGGAGCTGGGAGGCCGGACGCGCGGCGCCGGTCAGGCCGGGGTGTAGGTGAGGCAGTCGGCCGTGTCGGCGCCGGAGCCGATGGTGACCGACTCGGCGGAGCAGAGCAGGTCCTTGTTGTGTGCGCACTCGACCCGCTGGCAGGCGCCCACGTGGGCGGCGGCGGTGGGGAGGCCACCGCGGACGTCCAGTGAGATGAAGGTGCCGCATTCGGCGTGATCGGGCGCGCCGGCGACCGTGATGGCGCCCGCGTTGCAGTTCTGCTCGCTGTTGAACGAGCACGCGGTCACGGTGCAGGTGCTGATTCCGGTGAGAGTGGCCATGACGATCGCTCCTCGCGTCGCGTCGGATGTGTGGATCAGAGTCAACACCGGATCGGTCCGACTTGCAACCAAAGTAAGGCTGTGCTATATGAGCCAAGCCTAAGCTTCTGGCCTGCGGGAACGGCATCGTCGGGGCGCGGCTGCCCCCGGTTCCGCTTGCGTTCGTCGAGGAGTCACCGCGGCCGGGGCGGGCGGTGTGTGCGAATCCGCTCTGGACATTTGTGAGGCGCGGCACTATCGTCGATTTCAGTTAATCCGACTTAACTGAAAGGGAGCGGCGCAGATGACTTCCGCGACCACCAATCGCCAGGCGCACGAGGAGCTCCTCTCCGACCTGCGTGCCCGCCTCGACCGCGCCGCGCTCGGCGGCGGCGAGAAGGCCCGGACCCGACACCTCGAGCGGGGCAAGCTCCTCGCCCGCCAACGTGTCGACGTCCTACTCGACCCCGGCAGCCCGTTCCTCGAGCTCTCGCCGCTCGCCGCGGAGGAGATGTACGGCGGCAAAGCCCCCGCCGCGGGTGTCGTGGCCGGCATCGGCCGGGTCTCCGGCCGCGAGTGCCTGATCATCGCCAACGACGCGACGGTCTCCGGCGGCACCTATTACCCCATGACGGTGAAGAAGCACCTGCGCGGCCAGGAGGTGGCGCTGGCCAACAACCTGCCGTGCATCTACCTCGTCGACTCGGGCGGCGCGATGCTGCTCCAGCAGGACGAGGTCTTCCCTGACCGCGACCATTTCGGCCGCATCTTCTACAACCAGGCCACGATGTCCGCCAAGGGCATCCCGCAGATCGCCGCGGTCATGGGCTCGTGCACCGCCGGTGGCGCGTACGTGCCGGCGATGAGCGACGAGGCCGTGATCGTGCGCAATCAGGGCACGATCTTCCTGGCCGGTCCGCCGCTGGTCAAGGCCGCGACGGGCGAGGAGGTCACCGCCGAGGAGCTGGGTGGCGGCGATCTCCACGCCAAGACCTCCGGTGTGGTGGACCACCTGGCCGACGACGACTACGACGCGCTCATGAAAGTCCGGGAGATCGTCGCGACCTGCCCGCCCTCGCCCGCCCCGGACTGGGACGTCCTCGAGCCGCGTGAGCCGGCCCGCCCGCAGACGGACCTGTACGACCTCGTCCCGACCGACTCGCGCACCCCGTACGACGTGCGCGACATCATCGGAACGATCGTGGACGGCGGCGAGTACACCGAGTTCAAGGAGAACTACGGCAGCTCGATGGTCACCGCGTTCGCGCGGATCCACGGTCACCCGGTCGGGATCATCGGCAACAACGGCGTGATCTTCTCCGAGTCCGCCCTCAAGGGGGCGCACTTCATCGAACTGTGCGATCGCCGCAGGATCCCGCTGGTCTTCCTGCAGAACATCACCGGCTTCATGGTGGGCCGCCAATACGAGGCGGGCGGGATCGCCAAGAATGGCGCCAAGATGGTCACCGCCGTGGCGTGCGCCCGGGTGCCCAAGTTCACGATCGTCGTGGGCGGCTCGTTCGGCGCCGGCAACTACTCGATGTGCGGCCGCGCCTACTCGCCGCGCTTCCTGTGGATGTGGCCCAACGCGAAGATCGCCGTGATGGGTGGTCCGCAGGCGGCCGACACCCTGGCCTCGGTGCGCGCGGCGCAGGTCACCAAGTCGGGAGGGGAGTGGACCGACGAGCAACAGTCGGAGTTCACCGCCCCGATCCGGGAGCAGTTCGAGGAGCAGTCCACCGCGTACTACTCCACGGCCCGCCTCTGGGACGACGGGATCATCGACCCCGCCGACACCCGCACCGTCCTCGGCCTGGCGCTCGCCGCGGCCGCCAACGCCCCCCTCGAGCCGGTCAACAACGGCGTCTTCAGGATGTGAGCAGACCAATGTCAGAAAAACTGCCTCAGAAGCTCGACACCGTCCTGGTGGCCAACCGCGGTGAGATCGCGTGCCGCGTGATCCGTTCACTCCGCGCCGCGGGTATCCGCTCGGTCGCCGTCTACTCCGATGCCGACGCCGACGCGCTGCACGTGCGCATGGCGGACGCCGCGGTCCGGCTGGGCCCGGCGCAGGCGTCGCAGTCCTACCTCGACATCGACAAGGTCATCGCCGCGTGCCGCGAGACCGGCGCGCAGGCCGTCCACCCGGGGTACGGCTTCCTGTCGGAGAACGCGAAGTTCGCCCGCGCGCTGGAGGAGGCGGGTCTGATCTTCGTCGGCCCGCCGGCCTCGGCGATCGAGACGATGGGTGACAAGATCACCGCCAAGGCCGCGGTGACCGCTCGCGACGTGCCCACCGTGCCCGGCATCTCCCGGCCGGGACTGACCGACGACGAGCTGGTCGCCGGCGCGGCCGAGGTCGGCTACCCCGTTCTCGTCAAGCCGTCCGCCGGCGGCGGCGGTAAGGGCATGCGGCGCGTCGAGGATCCGGCTGACCTGCCGGCGGCCCTGGACTCGGCGCGGCGCGAGTCGGCTAACGCGTTCGGCGACGACACGCTGTTCCTCGAGCGGTTCGTGGACACCCCCCGCCACATCGAGGTGCAGGTCCTGGCCGACACCCACGGCAACATCGTCCACCTGGGAGAGCGCGAGTGCTCGCTCCAGCGGCGCCACCAGAAGGTCATCGAGGAGGCGCCCAGCGCGCTGCTCGACGAGGCCACCCGCCAGCGCATCGGTCAGGCGGCCTGCGACGCGGCCCGCTCGGTCGGGTACGTCGGCGCCGGGACGGTCGAGTTCATTGTCTCCGCACACTCCCCGGACGAGTTCTTCTTCATGGAGATGAACACCCGCCTGCAGGTGGAGCACCCGGTCACCGAGATGGTCACCGGCGTGGACCTGGTCGACTGGCAGGTCCGCATCGCCGCGGGCGAGGAGCTGACGCTGCGCCAGGAGGACATCAACCTCACGGGCCACGCGATCGAGGCCCGCGTCTACGCCGAGGACCCGGCCAAGGGCTTCCTGCCCACCGGCGGCACGGTGCTCGGTCTCGAGGAGCCGTCGGGCAGCGGGATCCGCGTGGACTCCGGTCTGCGGGTGGGAACAGTCGTCGGCAGTGACTACGACCCCATGCTCGGCAAGGTCATCGCCCACGGCGCCGACCGCGCCGAGGCGCTGGCACGACTCGACTCGGCGTTGGCCGGCACCCACGTGCTGGGCCTGCGCACCAACGTCGACTTCTGCCGCTTCCTGCTCTCCCGCCCCGAGGTCGTGGCCGGTGACCTGGACACCGGGCTGCTCGACCGTAGTGTCGACGACTACGCCGCCGCCCCCGCGCCGGAGGGCGCGCTGGTGGCCGTGGCCATGCACCGCACCGAGGAGCGCTGGGCCAGGGTGCCCGCCGACCGCCGTGGGCCGTGGGACGTGCCCAACGGCTGGCGGGTCGGAGGCCGCGCCGAGGTGTGGACGCGGCTGGACACCGGGCCCGGGACCGATCCGGTCACGGTGGGACTCAAGGGGACGCCCGACGACGCCGAGGTCACCATCACCGACGCGACGATCGGCTCCGCCGAGGAGCCGACGGTCTCGTCGCGCCACCGGGCGCGGGTCGCCCGGGACGGGGCCTCGCTCCGGCTCACCGTCGACAGCACCCAGCAGCGCTGGACGATCGTGCGGTCCACGGATCCCAAGAGCTCCGACACGTACTGGGTGGCGGGCGACGGCGGGACCTGGGACCTGCGCCTGCTGCCGCTCATCGACTCCCGGATCCACGACGCCGGCGCCGCCGACGGTCAGATCCTCAGCCCCATGCCGGGTTCGGTGATCGCCTGCTTCGTGGAGGACGGGGCCGAGGTCACCGCCGGCCAGAACATCCTGGCCGTCGAGGCCATGAAGATGGAGCACTCGCTCACCGCGCCGATCGACGGCGTGGCCCGCGTCCACGTCCGCCAAGGCGAGCAGGTGCCCGCCGATCATCTGCTCGCGACCGTCGAGCCCCACCCCTCCACCGAGGAATCCGAAGGAGAATCCGATGCCTGAGTTGGAAGAGCACTACGCAGATCTCAAGTCGACGGTCGCCGACTTCGCCGACAAGGTGGTCGCCCCGGCCTCGGCGGAACACGACCGCGATCACACCTTCCCCTACGAGGTCGTGGCCCAGATGGGTCAGATGGGCCTGTTCGGCCTGCCCTTCCCGGAGGAGTACGGCGGCATGGGCGGCGACTACTTCGCCCTCTCGCTGGCACTCGAGGAGCTCGGTCGTGTCGACCAGTCCACCGCGATGACCCTCGAGGCCGGCGTCGGCCTGGGTGCGATGCCGATCTTCCACTTCGGAAACGAAGAGCAGAAGCAGAAGTGGCTACCGGACCTGGCCGCGGGCACTAAGCTCGCGGGCTTCGGCCTCACCGAGCCCGGCGCGGGTTCGGATGCCGGTGCCACCAAGACCACCGCCAAGCGTGAGGACGACCAGTGGGTGATCAACGGCAACAAGCAGTTCATCACCAACTCGGGCACCGACATCACCTCGCTGGTCACCGTCACCGCCGTCACGGGGACGCGCGAGAACGGCAAGAAGGCCATCTCGACGATCATCGTCCCGTCCGACACCCCCGGTTTCACGGCCGAGCCGGCGTACGACAAGGTCGGCTGGAACTCGTCCGACACCCACCCGCTGACCTTCGCCGACGCGCGGGTGCCGGTAGAGAACCTGCTGGGCGAGGAGGGGCGCGGCTACGCGAACTTCCTGTCGATCCTCGACGAGGGCCGGATCGCCATCGCCGCCGTGGCCACGGGTGCCGCGCAGGGCTGCGTGGACGAGTCGGTCAAGTACGCGCGCGAGCGCGAATCCATGGGCCAGAAGATCGGCTCGTTCCAGTCGATCGCGTTCAAGATCGCTCGTATGGAGGCCCGCGCCCACACGGCGCGTTGCGCCTACTACGAGGCCGCGCGACTCATGTTGGCCGGCAAGCCGTTCAAGAAGGAGGCCGCGATCGCCAAGATGGTCGCCTCCGAGGCCGCGATGGACAACGCCCGCGACGCCACGCAGGTCCACGGCGGCTACGGCTTCATGAACGAGTACCCGGTCGCCCGCCACTACCGCGACTCGAAGATCCTCGAGATCGGCGAGGGCACGACCGAGGTGCAGCTCATGCTCATCGCGCGCGGACTGGGGCTGTAGTCATGTCGGACAACAGTGCGCAGCAGCGCAAGGAGGTCGTCCAGCGCGGCCTGTGGTTCGAGGAGTACGAGGTCGGCACCGCGTACCTCCACCGCCCCGGCCGGACGATGACCGAGGCGGACAACGTCCTGTTCACCACGCTCACCATGAACACGCAGGCCCTGCACCTGGACGCGGCGTGGTCGGCCGAGCAGCCGGGCTTCGGCGGCGAGCGTCTCATGAACTCGATGCACACCCTGTCCACGCTGGTCGGCCTGTCGGTCGCGCAGCTCACGCAGGGCACGATCGTGGCGAATCTCGGGTTCTCCGAGGTCAACTTCCCCAAGCCGGTTCTACACGGCGACACGCTGTACGCGGAGACCATCTGCACCGACAAGCGCGAGTCGAAGTCGCGGCCGGGTGAGGGCATCGTCACCCTCGAGCACATCGGTCGCAACCAGCACGGCGACATCGTCGCCAAGGCGGTCCGCAAGACGCTGGTCCGCAAGCGCCCCACCGGAGAGGGATCGGCATGAGCGGCGCACCCGCATGGATCCCGCCCGGCCCGGCGCTGTTGTTCTGCCCGGCGGACCGCCCGGAGCGGTACGCCAAGGCCGCCGAGCGGGCGGACGTGGTGATCGTCGACCTCGAGGACGCCGTCGCGCCGGCGAAGCGGGCCGCCGCGCGTGATGCGTTGCGGTCCTCGGACCTGTATCCCGACCGCACGATCGTGCGCGTCAATCCGGTCGACACCTCCGACCACGCCGAGGACCTGGAGGCCTTCACCGCCACCGGCTACCGGTGCGTGATGCTCGCGAAGGCCGAGTCCGCCGCGCAGGTCACCGACCTGTACTCGGCGACCGGCGCCGCGGTGTTGGCGCTGGTGGAGACCCCGCTCGGCGTGGTCCGCGCGGAGGAGATCGCCTCCGCGCCGGGCTGCGCCGGGTTGATGTGGGGAGCCGAGGATCTGCTCGCCGCGATGGGCGGGTCGACCAGCCGGTTCTCCGCCGCCGAGGAGGGCGGGCCGCGGGTGGCGGGGGAGTACCGTGACGTCCCACGCCACGCCCGCACCCGGGTCGCGCTCGCCGCGGCCGCGTTCGGGCGGTGGGCGGTGGACTCGGTCCATCTCGACATCGCCGACGTCGAAGGTCAGCGCGCCGAGGCGCTCGACGCCGTCGCCCAGGGATATGTGGGCACGGCGTGCATCCATCCGTCCCAGGTGGCGGTGGTGCGTGAGGCCTATGCGCCCGACGACGACGAGGTGGCCTGGGCCCGCAAGGTCCTCGCCGCTGCGGAACACAACCAGGGCGTGTTCCAGCTGGACGGTCGCATGGTCGACGGTCCGGTCTTCCGCCAGGCCGAGTCGACGATACGTCGCGCGGCCGCCGCCACCGAAGTGACAACCCCCCGGGCCTGATCCGGCCCCGCCCCCGAGGAGCACCGAGATGACCACCTCAAGTCTCGATTCCACACCACTCGATCCCGCGGTGTCCCACACGCGCGGGGAGACAGACATCCCTCTGCTCACGCAGACGATCCCCGACAATCTCGCGGCCACGGTCGAGCGGTTCGGGGATCGGGACGCCCTGGTCGACGTGCAGGCCGGACGCCGGTGGACCTATGCCGAGTTCCTCGCCGATGTGCGCCGGCTGGCGTCCGGCCTGCACCGGCTGGGGATCCGGGCGGGCGACCGCGTGGGTATCTGGTCGCCCAACCGTTGGGAGTGGGTGATGATCCAGTACGCCACCGCGGAGATCGGCGCCGTGCTGGTCAACATCAACCCGTCCTACCGGGTCCACGAACTGGAGTTCGTGCTGAAGCAGGCGGGGCTCAAGGCCGTCGTCGCGGCGCCCCAGTTCAAGGACTCTGATTACACGGGCATGCTGGCCCAGGTGCAGCCGAACTGCCCGGACCTGGAGTTCGTCGTCCTCTTCGGTGACGAGGAGTGGGAGTCGATGATGTCCGGGCCGACCCACACCGAGGAGCTGGCGGAGATCCGGGCGGGGTTGTCGTCGTCGGACCCGATCAACATCCAGTACACCTCGGGCACCACGGGCTTTCCCAAGGGCGCGACGCTCTCGCACTCGAACATCCTCAACAACGGGTTCTTCGTGGGCGAGCTGGTCAACTACTCGGAGGTCGACCGGGTGTGCATCCCGGTGCCCTTCTACCACTGCTTCGGCATGGTGATGGGCAACCTGGCGTGCACCACGCACGGCTCCGCCATGGTGATCCCCGGCCCGGCATTCGACCCGGTCGCGTCGCTGCGCGCGGTGGTGGAGGAGAAGTGCACCAGCCTCTACGGGGTGCCGACGATGTTCATCGCCGAGCTCGCGTTGCAGGACTTCGACTCCTACGACCTGTCGACGCTGCGGACCGGGATCATGGCGGGCTCGCCGTGCCCCGAGTCGACCATGCGTCAGGTGATCGAGAAGATGCACATGGAGGAGGTGTCGATCTGCTACGGCATGACCGAGACCTCGCCGGTCTCGACGCAGACCCGGTCCGACGACTCGCTCGACCGCCGCGTCTCCACCGTGGGTCGGGTCGGCCCGCACCTGGAGATCAAGATCATCGATCCGGGCACCGGCGAGACCCTCCCGCGCGGCGAGGCCGGCGAGTTCTGCACCAAGGGCTACAGCGTCATGCTGGGCTACTGGGACCAACCGGACAAGACCGCCGAGGCGATCGACGAGGCCGGATGGATGCGCACCGGCGACATCGGGGAGATGGACGACGACGGGTACGTCAGGATCACCGGCCGGATCAAGGACATGGTCATCCGCGGCGGCGAGAACATCTACCCGCGCGAGGTGGAGGAGTTCCTCTACACCCACCCGGCCATCCTCGACGCCCAGGTGATCGGCGTTCCTGACCCCAAGTACGGCGAGGAGCTCATGGCGTGGGTCCGGCTCAAGCCGGGACGGGACGATCTGACCGCAGACGAGGTCCGTGAGTTCGCCACCGGCAAGCTCGCCCGCCACAAGATCCCGAAGTTCGTCCACGTCGTGGATGAGTTCCCCATGACGGTCACCGGCAAGGTCCGCAAGGTCGACATGCGTGAGACCGCGATCGAGATCCTCGGGCTGGCCTGACAGGCCCGCACCCGTTCTTGACGCCCCTGAGCAAGGAGTGAGTGTATGTCCAGCAAGATCATGACCGCGGCGGAGGCCGTCGCGGATATCCCGGCCGGGGCGTCGATCGCCGCGGGTGGGTTCGGACTGGTGGGGATCCCCCAGGTCGTCATCGAGGCGCTCGCCGCGCGCGACGTGGGGGACTTCGAGGTGTTCTCCAACAACGCCGGTGTCGACGGTAAGGGCCTGGGGATTCTTCTCGAGACCGGCAAGCTGCGCCGCATCGTGGCCTCGTATGTGGGGGAGAACAAGGAGTTCGCCCGCCAGTACCTGTCCGGTGAGTTGGAGGTCGAACTGACCCCGCAGGGCACGTTGGCCGAGCGGATGCGCGCCGGCGGCTCCGGGATCGGGGCGTTTTTCACCCGCACCGGCGTGGGCACCTTCGTCGCCGACGGCGGGATGCCGTGGAGGTACGACTCCGACGGTGGCGTGGCTCTTCAGTCCCCGCCCAAGGAGACCCGTGAGATCCGCGGGGAGACCTACGTGCTCGAGCAGGCCATCGAGGCGGACTTCTCCGTCATCCGGGCCGCGGTGGCCGACCGCAGCGGCAATCTGCGGTTCAACCTCACCGCCCGGAACTTCTCGCCGCTGGCCGCGATGGCCGGCCGCGTGTGCATCGTGGAGGCCGAAAGGGTCGTCGAGGTGGGCCAGCTCGCGCCGGACGACATCCACCTGCCCGGCATCTTCGTGCACCGCCTGGTGGAACTGACGCCCGAGCAGGTCGCCGGGACCAAGTGGATCGAGAAGACCACCACCAACCCGCCCTCGGAAGGACAGCGTTGATGAGCAACACCGCCACGCCCGCCCGCCGCGACCGTCAGGCCATGGCCGCCCGCGCGGCTCTGGAGTTGTCCGACGGGCAGTACGTCAACCTGGGGATCGGCCTGCCGACCCTGGTGCCCAACTACGTCCCCGAGGGCGTCGAGGTGACGCTCCAGTCCGAGAACGGCCTGCTGGGTATCGGACCGTACCCGCACCCCGACGAGGTGGACCCGGACCTGATCAACGCCGGCAAGGAGACCGTCACGACCCTGCCCGGCTCGTCGATCTTCGACTCGGCGACCAGCTTCGGGATGATCCGCTCCGGCAAGATCGATGTGGCGATCCTCGGCGCGATGCAGGTCAACCCCGCCGGCGATATCGCCAACTGGATGGTGCCCGGGGCCATGGTCAAGGGCATGGGCGGGGCGATGGACCTCGTCGTGGGTGCTCGTCGGATCGTGGTGGTCATGGACCAGGTCGCCAAGGACGGCTCGTCCAAGATCGTCTCCGAGATCACCCTGCCGCTGACCGGGCTGGGATGCGTGAACCGCATCATCACCGAGCTCGGCGTGTTCGACCGCGACTCCGGCGGCCTGACCCTGATCGAGCTGGTCGACGGCGTCACCCTCGAGCAGATCACGGCCGCCACGGATGCACCCTTCGAGGTGGCCGACCACCTGAAGTGACACCGACCCCGGCGGCGGCCGGGCCCGGAACCGGCGCCCCGGTCGGCACCCTCGTGCCGGCCGGGGCGCCGGCGTGGTGCGGCCCGCGGATCGGCGAACCGCACCCATTCCGGGTCGCTCCCTTTCCGGGCCGCACCCTTTCCGGGCCGGGGCCGGCTGCCCGGGCAGACTGGAGGCCGTGAACAACCTCCCCGGGCCTCGACAGCCGCTTCCGGCCACCGGCGCACCACACGGCGCCCCGGGACTCTGGACGACACCGATCCGGGGGCGGGTCGCGGTGGCTGCTCTCGGCTGGGTGCTGGTCTACATCGTCGGCGCCGTCGTCGTCGTCATTCTCGGGATGCTCGCGGTGCGGGAGTGGGGAAGTGGACGACCACCCGCCGCCCCGCTGGCCCTGGCCGTGTTGGCCGGCACCGCGGTGGCCGCGCTCGCCGCCGTCCGGACCCACCTGCTGCGCCGACGGTGGCTGAGATGGGCGGACCTCGGCCTGCGACGTCCGGATAGGTCGCCTCTACATCTGCTGTGGCAGATCCCGGCGGTGATGGGCACGGGCATGGTGGCCTCGATGTTCGTCCTACTCCCGCTCGCCCCCGCCGGGGAGACGGGGGACGACGCGGTCTCGGAGGCGCTCGGCGACCTCGTCTCCGGCGGCCCGGCCTACGTCGTGCTGGGCCTGGTCACCGTGGCCGTTCTCGTACCTGTCGTCGAGGAGATCGTGTTCCGAGGCATCGTGCTGCCGGCCCTGCGGGCGAGGTACCGGGCCGCGGTGGGCATCACGCTCGCGGGAGGCGTGTTCGCGGCGGTGCACTTCGTGCCGCCCGCGCTGCCGTACCTGCTGGTGGTGGGGATCGCGTTGTGCGCTATGGCCGAGTGGTACCGGTCGATCGTGCCCGGGATCGTGCTGCACGGGGTGAACAACGCGATCGTGTTCACGGGTGTGGTGGCCGGAGCCGGGGCACTCTGACCGCGGACCGGGCCGGACCGGGCCGGGCCGGGCCCGGCCTCAGGCGAGGAGCGCGGAGACCAGCAGCAGGACCGGCAACGCACCGAGCGTGGTGATGACCGCCGAATCCCGTGCGAGGAGTATCCCGTGTCCGTAGCGCGTGGCCACGACGAGCACGTTCTGTGCGGTGGGCAGCGCGGCCGCCACCACCACGGTGAGCAGCTCGTGGCCCTGCATCCCGAGCAGCCCGGCGCCGAGGGCGTAGGCGAGGAGCGGGT
Source organism: Dietzia sp. NPDC055877 (assembly GCF_053615975.1). NCBI lineage: Bacteria > Bacillati > Actinomycetota > Actinomycetes > Mycobacteriales > Dietziaceae > Dietzia > Dietzia sp. NPDC055877. Next base: position 396,279 of record NZ_JBSHCV010000002.1, read on the forward strand.
GCGCGATGAGCTTGAGAACGCTCGCGAGCCAGATCTCGCGGCGTGGTGACGCCCCGGCTTCGAGGACCTTCACGCCGTAGAGCGACATGCCGAACACCAACAGCGCGCCGGGGACGGAGATCTGGCCGATGAGTTTCACCGGCTCCAGCAGTGTCTCCGGCGGGGTCCACGGCACGGCAGCCATCACGACCCCCGCGAGCGCCGCCAGGACGATCGGGGTGCGGATGGCCTGCACGAGTGCGCCCAGGGCACCGCTGAGGGCGCCCCCGTTCCCGTGGGTGCCGTCCGTCCGGTCGGCATCCCGCGCCTGGGCGCGCTCGAGAACCGCGATGGCGATCGGCTGGAGGACGACCACCTGGAACAACAGCAGTGGCATGACGAAGCCGAGGTCGCCCAGGACATACAGGGCGATGGGGATGCCGAGGTTGGCCGAGTTCACGTACCCGGCGGACAACGCGCCGATCACCAGGTCGGACGCGGGTCGTCGGAGCCACATCCGGGCGATGGCCATGTAGAGGACCGCGATGATGATCGCGGAGACCGCGGACACCACGAACACGCCGGTGAAGACCTGGTCGAGCGTGGTGCGGGCGAGCGCGTCGAACAGCAGTGCCGGGGTGGCGACGAAGAACACCAGCCGGTTGAGGACCAGCCGGGCGTCGCTGCCGAGGACATCGGTCCGGGCGAGGAACCAGCCCAGGGCGACGAGTGCGACGATCACGGCGAAGCCGTTCAGGACACCTGCCACGGTGGGGAGCTCCTCGGATCAGGCGGCGGGAGGGGGCGCGGGGGAGACCAGCGGTAACGCCGATCGGGGCCGTGCGCTCCTTGTTCAGGAGGCACAGCCCCGATCGGGTTGCTGTTGCCTTAAGTCGGCGGCCCGGTGGGCACGCGCAGGACGAGCGGGCGCTGTCTGAGACCGCGCCTAGCGACGACTCAGCGGCTGGTGAAGGGCAGCAGAGCCATCTCGCGGGCGTTCTTGACCGCCACGGCGACCTGACGCTGCTGCTGCGGGGTCAGGCCGGTGACGCGGCGCGAACGGATCTTGCCACGATCGGAGATGAACGTGCGGAGGGTGTTGACGTCCTTGTAGTCGACGGTCTCGATGCCGGCGACCTTCAAGGGGTTCTTCTTGGGCCGGCGGCCCTCCTGGGCCCGGGCCTTCTTGGACGGGGTGCTACGTGCCTTAGCCATGATTACCTACTCACCAACTCGACTTCGTGACACCGGGCAGCTCGCCACGGTGGGCCATCTCGCGCATGCGAACGCGGGAAAGGCCGAACTTCCGGAGGTAGCCGCGCGGGCGGCCATCGGCGACGTCGCGGTTACGCACCCGCACGGGCGAGGCGTCACGCGGCATCTTGTTGAGTGCGGTCTGGGCATCCATACGTGCCTCGTCCGAGCTCTCGGGGTTCTTGATGATTGCCTTGAGCTCGGCGCGGCGCTCGGCGAACCGGGCGACCTTAGCCTTGCGCTGCTCGTTGCGCGCGATCTTGGACTTCTTGGCCACGGGTCAGCGCTCCTCTCGGAATTCGACGTGCTTACGGACGACCGGGTCGAACTTCTTGAGGACGATGCGGTCCGGGTTGTTACGACGGTTCTTGCGGGTCACGTACGTGAACCCGGTACCGGCCGTGGACTTCAGCTTGATGATGGGACGAATGTCGTTACGGGCCATCTCAGATCTTCTCCCCACGGGCACGGATACGGGCCACCACGGCCTCGATGCCGTCGCGGTCGATGGTCTTGATGCCCTTCGTCGAGACCGTCAGCGTGACGCGACGACCCTCGGAGGGCAGGAAGTAGCTACGACGCTGGACATTCGGGTTCCAGCGACGGTTGGTCCTGCGGTGTGAGTGCGAGACGGACTTGCCGAAACCCGGCTTCCGTCCCGTTACCTGGCAATGCGCCGACATGGCGTGGTTCTCCTTCCGCCCCGTCCTCGGTGGCGCGCGGCGGAGGAACGCTCGTCCTCCGGCCGGGGCCGGAGCAAGAGCGGATCGCCACGTCGCGAACACCTTGAGAGGCGATTGCAAACGTGCAGACAACAGCGATGGTCTAGTTTACGCAGCCGGTGGCCCGAAACGGTAATCGGCACGTCAGTGGTGGTATCGCCGCCGCTCACGCCGCGCCGGGCGGCGGGCGTCCGTGCTTGAATTGGGTGCTCGGCCATCATACGGGTACGATCTACCGATGCGTGTGCTGAGACCGGACTCCCCGGTTCGGCCACTGGCCACAGCGCGCCCCACTCGTGGGGCGAGCGCCAGACCCACAGTCTTCTACCGAGCTAGAGGGATCCAGTTATGAAGAACGATATCCACCCCGACTACCACCCGGTGGTCTTCCAGGACTCGGGCACGGGCACCAAGTTCCTCACCCGTTCCACCGCCACCAGCGACCGCACGGTCGAGTGGGAGGACGGCCAGTCCTACCCGCTGATCGTCGTGGACGTGACCAGCGAGTCGCACCCGTTCTGGACCGGCGCGCAGCGTGTCATGGACACCGCCGGCCGCGTCGAGAAGTTCCAGCGCCGCTACGGCAACCGCACCCGCCGCGCCAAGTGAGCCGCGGGGCGCACGCGCCCCGATCCACCTTTTAACCCGAGGACACACATCATGGCAGTTCCCAAGCGCCGCCTCTCGCGCGCCAACACCCATTCCCGTCGTTCGCAGTGGAAGGCTGACAACGTCGCCCTCCAGGAGACCAAGGTCGACGGCCGCGCCGTCGTCCTTCCCCGTCGTCTGGTGAAGGCCGCGAAGCTCGGCCTGGTCGACCTCGACCGCTGAACCGCCTCCGGCTGATTCCGATCAGCCGAGTACGGCGGTGCCCGGCGCGCCGCACGCACACGCCCGTCACGAACCCGGTGGATCCTCAGGGAGCCACCGGGTTCGTCGGCGTCTGAGGGGCCGTCTTCAGCGTCACCCTGTGATTCCTCAGCAGGGGTTCAGGCACGTGCGCGAGACTGAGCGTCATGAAGATCCTCGTGGTAGACGACGACCAGGCGGTGCGCGAATCGCTTCGACGCTCGCTGACGTTCAACGGATACGAGGTCGACCTGGCCGGTGACGGGATCGAGGCCATCGAGATGGTGGACGAGGACCGTCCCGACGCCGTGATCCTCGATGTGATGATGCCCCGTCGGGACGGCCTCGAGGTGTGCCGGATCCTCCGTAGCCGAGGCGACGACCTGCCGGTGTTGATGCTCACCGCCCGTGATGCGGTGTCCGAGCGGGTGGCAGGGCTCGACGCCGGCGCCGACGACTACCTGCCCAAGCCGTTCGCGTTGGAGGAGCTGCTGGCGCGTCTGCGGGCACTGCTGCGCCGCCGGGGGCCCGAGTCCGAGGACGCCGACGAGGTGTTGGAGTTCGAGGATCTGCGCATGGACCTCGCGACCCGGGAGGTCACGCGAGGCGAACGACGGATCCAGCTCACCCGCACCGAGTTCTCGCTGCTCGAGCTGCTTCTGCACCACCCGCGACGGGTGCTGACACGCAGCCACATCCTCGAAGAGGTGTGGGGCTACGACTTCCCGACCTCCGGCAACGCGCTCGAGGTCTACATCGGTTATCTCAGGCGCAAGACCGAGGGAGAGGGAGAGGTCAGGCTCATCCACACCGTCCGTGGTGTCGGATACGTGCTGCGCGAGACGCCGTAGCGGTGGCAGCCGGCACGGTCGGGAGGAACTCCACACCGATCTCGTTGCACCAGCGGGTCACCCTGCTGGCGGCGAGCTCGGTGGGGGTCGCTGTGGCTCTCATGGCCGTCGCGGCCTACTTCGTCGTGTCCGGGTCCCTGTACAAGGGCGTCAACGAGCGGCTCCAACAGCAGGCGGACCAGCTGGTCAACAGCCAGCTCGCCTCGGAGTTCGCGCTGCAGTCCCGGAGTACGCTCATCGCGCTCCGGGCTTTCAACCCGAACCTCGACGCGCAGATCATCGCCCCGTCGGGCGGTCGCACCGCGACCGGCGAGCCGTTCCAGATCGGCGCACCCGAGATCGGGGTGGTTCGGGGCGAGGCGGAGTCGAGCCTGCGCGCCTCCGGGGGCAAACAGATCTATGCCGTCGGCGTTCGCGACGGCTCCACCCTGATCCTGGCGCAGGACCTCGGCCCCACCCGGGCGACGCTGAACAGGCTCGCGATCGTACTCACCCTGGTCGGGGCGGCGGGGATCGCCTTGGCCGCGGTCGCGGGCACCGCGGTGGGGCGGACCGGCCTGGCGCCGGTGGCCAAACTCACCAGAGCGGTCGAGCGGATCGCGCGCACCGACGACCTACGGCCCATCCCGGTCACCGGGGACGACGAGATCGCACGGCTGACCACCAGGTTCAACCAGATGCTGATCGCGCTCAGTGAGAGTCGGGAGCGGCAGGCGAGACTCGTCGCGGATGCCGGCCATGAACTCAAGACCCCTCTGACCAGCTTGCGGACCAACGTGGAGCTTCTCATCGCGGCAAGCCGTCCGGGCGCGCCGTCGATCCCGGACGACGATCGTCGGGAACTCGCGGTCGACGTGGTGGGGCAGATCTCCGAGCTGAGCCAGCTGGTCGGCGATCTGGTCGAGCTGGCTCGCGAGGACTCCGGGGAGGTCGAGCTGGAGCCGGTCGCGGTGTCCGAGGCCGTCGAGCGTGCGCTCGAGCGCGTCCGGCGTCGGCGACACGACGTCGACTTCCGGGTCGAGCTCGTTCCCTGGTACTCGTTCGGTGACTCCGCCGGCATCGAGCGGGCCGTGCTCAACATCTGCGACAACGCCGCGAAGTGGAGCCCCGGCGGCGGGACCGTCACAGTGCGCATGCGCCCGATCTCCGAGGCGGTGATGGAGCTGACCGTCGCGGATCAGGGGCCGGGGATTCCCGAGTCGGACCGACAGCTGGTGTTCGAGCGTTTCCATCGCTCGCGCGAGGCGCGGGCCATGCCGGGGTCCGGGCTCGGGCTGGCCATCGTGCATCAGGTCGTTACGCGGCACGGGGGCACCGTCGAGGTCGGCGAAGCCGAGGGGGGAGGCGCGGAAGTACGCGTGACTCTTCCGGGTAGCGAGGAGTCTTCCGTCTGAACCGACTGGTGGCGCGATTCCAGGCTCGTTTCAGCGGACACACAGCACCGTGGGGGACGATGGCGGGTATGGAGAACGAGAACGGTCGAGTCCCGGGTACATCCGGGTCCGGCGACGAATGGGCGTCGGGAACAGGTACGGGAGCGGGCGGTCACGGTCGGCAACCTGCGGGACAGTATCCGCATGGGGGACAGGGTCCTCACGGCCCGCAGAACCCGTATGCCGGCCCGTCACAGGGACAGGCGCAGGGCGCGGGTGGCGGAAGCTGGACCGGTGGGGGCGCGCAGCCGACTGCCGGCGGTCCCGGCGGTCCCCAGCCCTTTCCCGGTGGTCCCGGCGGCCCCCAGCCGACCTCGGTGTTCCCTCCCGCTACCGGGCCGCAGCCCATGGACCCGTCGGAGCCGGGTGCTCCGCGGGAGAAGAAGCCCGGCCGGGGACTGCTCGTCGCGGGGATCATCGCGGCGATGCTGGTCTCGGGCGGTCTGGGTGGCTGGGTCGGAGCGAGTGTCGCCGGAGGCTCCGGTGGGGGGCTCTCCTCGCCGATCAGCATGTCGCAGCCGGAGAGTCAGGCGCCGGACGGCACCGCCGAGGCGGTGGCGGACAAGGTCCTGCCGAGCGTCGTCTCGATCGCCGTGCGCGGCCAGACCGGGAGTGGCGAAGGATCGGGCGTGATCCTCACCCAGGACGGCTTGATCATCACAAACAACCACGTGGTCGGTATGGCGGCTGCAGGCGGCGAAATCCAGGTCCGTTTCGATGACGGATCCAAGGCGCCCGCCCGGATCATCGGTACCGACCCGGCGACCGACATCGCCGTCATCAAGGCGGACACGTCCAAGGCGCTCACGCCGGTCTCCCTGGGTACGTCGGCGAACCTCAAGGAAGGCCAGGCGGTCGCGGCGGTCGGTTCGCCACTGGGGCTGTCAGGGACCGTGACCACCGGTATCGTCTCCGCGCTGGATCGCCCGGTGCGGGCCGGCGGCGCGCAGTCCGACCAGAGCACGGTGATCAACGCCATCCAGACCGACGCCGCCGTCAACCCCGGCAATTCGGGTGGCGCCCTGGTCAACATGAACGGTGAGCTGGTGGGCATCAACTCGGCTATCGCCTCCCTGGGCTCCGGGAACTCCGGGTCGATCGGCCTCGGGTTCGCGATCCCCGTGGATCAGGCCCGCCGTATCGCCGATCAGCTGATCAAGCAGGGTTTCGCCACGCGGGCGATGCTCGGGGTCTCGGTCAGTGACGCGCCCGGGAGTGACGGCGCCCTCGTCCGGGGGGTCGAGGCCGGCGGGCCGGCGGCGGAGGCGGATATCCGTGACGGGGCGATCATCAGCCGCGTCGGGGAGCGCATCATCGAGAACGGCGACGCACTGGTGGCGGCAATCCGCTCCCACGCCCCCGGGGAGACGATCAGTGTCACCTATGCTGCACGTGAGGGCGAGCAGCCGACCACCGTCGACGTTGTACTGGGAGAGGCGAGATGAGCACCAGATTCGATCCGCGGGCACTGCCCGGAGGCCGCAGGCTGCCCACCGAGGTGGAGTTCGATCCGGAGGCGGCCGAGCCCGTGGAGCCGCGCATCGCGGGCCGCGCCATGGTGGTGCTCGTGACCGACCGCTCCGGTGAACACGGGGACACCATCGGCCCGCTGGTCACCGAACTGCTCGAGGAAGAGGGCTTCCTCGTGGGCGGCGTGGTGGGGGTCGCCGCCGAGGAGACCGAGGTGCGTAAGGCGCTGGAGACGGCGGTCGTCGGTGGCTTCGACTTCGTGGTCACCATCGGCGGCACGGGCGTGGGGCCCCGCGACATCACGCCCGAGGTGACGGAGGAGATCCTCGACCAGCGGTTGCCGGGTATCGCCGAGGCCGTCCGTTCGTCCGGGCTGACCGCCGGTGCGGTCGACTCGATCGTGTCCCGCGGCTACGTGGGGGTCTCCGGCAGCACGGTCGTGGCCAACCTGGCACCGAGCCGGGCCGCGATCCGCGATGGCATGGCCACCCTGTGCCCGCTGGTCTCCTACGTCGTGGCGCAGCTGTCGGACCTCGACGAGTTGTGACCGACCGGAGCACGGCCCGGCCGGACACAGCCGGGTCGGATAGACCCCGCCCGGACAAGGCCCGGCTCGACGCCGTGTTCGGCGAGACCCTGCCCGTGACCACCTCCGACGAGCGGCGCGGGCGGGACGGTCACCTGGACGACGACTGGTGGCGCGAGCAGCGCCCACCCCATCACGGTTGAACCGCGGTCCCCGGTCGGCCACGCAGAGAACCCCTGCTCCTTCAGGTGAGGAGCAGGGGTTCTCTGCTGTGCGGATCTCCCGCCCGCGCCCGGTTCCGGTGAGCTGGCAGGCTGCGGGTCACAGGTTGCTGGAGGGGCTCTGCGGGTCGGAGGGGTGCGTCAGGGGACGGCCGGCGAGCAGGTCGCGGATCTCGACCAGGAGGTCGTTGTCGCTCGCGGGGGCCTCGACGCCCTTGCGCTTGGCGGCGGCCTCCTTCATCGAGTTCATAGGTGCCACCAGGACGAAGTAGATGATCGCGGCGATCAGCAGGAAGTTGATGATCGCGGTCACGAGCATCCCGAAGTCCATGATGGTCTCGGGATTGTCCGGCAGTAGCTGGACCGCGAATCCGATCTCCTTGTTGCCGCCGAGAAGTGCGATGAGCGGATTGATGATCGCCGTGGTGAAGGCGTCGACGATGGTGGCGAACGCCGAACCGATGACAACGGCGACCGCGAGGTCGATCACGTTGCCCTGCATGATGAATTCCTTAAAGCCCTTGAGCATCGCGCACTCCTACCTGTCAGTGCCCGGTCCATCATGTGAATGGCCGTGCGTTCGTGTGTGGTGCGGACGGATAGTACCAACACCTCCGACCGGATCCGAAGCACTGTCAACAGTACTTTTCATCCATGGACGATCACCGCGAGCGGCGTCCCGGCGGCGGTCGCGGCCAGCTCCGGCGCGGCGGATTCGGGGACCTCGACGAGGATCGACCGGCCTCCCGTGCGCGCGGGCGGAGCGTCGCGGACGCGGGCCGCCCGGGCCACGACAACCGGCGCGCCCCCGGTCGCCACGTCGTGGTCCGGGGTCGCTTCCGCATTCGCGCCTGCGGCGTCAGCGCGCGCGGTGCCGGTGTTCGCTGCCTCTGCGCCCGCAGCGGCGACGGCCACGAGGTCGACGAGGTCCCCGGGGCTGAGGACGTCGGCCACCGCGGGGTCGGCGAGCGGGATGGGAACGACCCGCAGGGCCTCGCCGTCTGCCGACCGGCGGTGCGGGGAGAAGTCCGAGAGGGTTCCCGAGCTTCCGGGAAGGCCGCCGTGAGCGGGGGTGAGGTCCCCGGCGGTGGCGTCCTCGGCGTCGTCGGCCCCGCCGGCGAACGGCGCGGCCAGCACGAGCGCACCCGCGAGGGCGATTCGAGCGGCGCGTCGGCGCCGCCAACGACCCGGTGCGGTCGCGGTGGCGATGGTCCCGCGCATGTGGATCCCCCGTCGGTCGGCGCCTAGGGCGGCGGTGTGGGGCCGACGGTACCGGCGGTCGGCCCCGACCAATCGAGGAAAACGGCGTGGGAGCCGGCGCCTGTGGAGGGGGAGCGGCCTGTGGAGAACCGGTTGCGGCAGGCGGTGGCGTTCGGTGCGACGACGACGCCGAGGCGGCGGCTACGTGCTGCCTACGTGGTGCCCGAGCTGCCGGACGAGCTCGAGCCGGAGGAGCTGGAAGCCGACGAGCTGCTCGACGGGCTGCTGCTCGAGGACCCGCTGCTGGAAGAGCCACCGCTAGAGGAACCTGACGAGGAGCCTCCGGAGGAGTTGCCCGACGAGCCGGTGCCGCCGGACGAGCCCGCGCCGGCGCGGCTGTCGGTGCGGTAGAAGCCGGAGCCCTTGAACACGACGCCCACCGTGTTGAACAGCTTGCGCAGGCCGCCCCCGCACTGCGGACAGTCCGTCAGCGAGTCCTCGTCGAAGGACTGCTGGATGTCGAACGCGACGTCACAGTCGCGGCAGCGGTACGAATAGGTGGGCATGGGGCCTCCCGGGGAGCAGGGACAACGCCTGGCACTCTACTCCGCTGAGTGCCAGGTTTCGAAGTCGAGAAGCCCCTCCTCCGTGATCACGCCGTCCACCGCGCGGTCGTGGGCCTCGACCGGGACGCGCTCGACCACGTTCTCGGTATCCAGTAGCGCCAGCAGGCGGGTGCGTGGCCCCGCGAACTGAAGGGAACGGTCGTAGTAGCCGCCGCCCCGGCCGAGTCGGTTGCCCCGGCGGTCCACGGCCACGGCCGGCACCAGCACGAGATCGGCCCCGGCGATCGTCTCCGGACCTTCCGGTGGCGCCGACGGGACGGGGATGCCGAAACGGCCCGGCGCCAGGTCCGCGGGGCCGGCGTACTCCGCCCATCCCAACGGGCCCACCGCCGGGGAGACGGGGAGAAGAACACGCGCGCCGGAGTCGACGAGACGTGAGAGGAGTCCGGAGCCGCCGGCCTCGTCGTCGTCGGGAACATAGGCACAGACCACCATCCCGGCGGAGACGATCTCTCCCAGTCCGACCAGGATCGCGCCATCGCGCTCGGCGCGCACCGACGGCGGCACCGCGGCGCGCCGGGCGCGCACCACCCGCCTCAGTTCGGACTTGTCCATGGCCCCAGTCTGCCTGGCGACGGAGGGGCGCCGTCTCATAGGAGAGGCGCCGGGTTCGGGGCGAGGCGTGGCGTGGGGGAGTCAGGTCCTGCGTCTACAGTGATGCCCATGACGTCCACCGCTTCGTCCGACTCGCAGTTCCGGACCGCCGTCGTGCCCGCCGCAGGCCTCGGGACCCGGTTCCTGCCCGCCACAAAGACGGTGCCCAAGGAGCTGCTGCCGGTCGTCGACACGCCCGGTATCGAGCTCATCGCCGAGGAGGCCACCGAGGCCGGCGCGGGTCGCCTGGCGATCGTCACCTCCGAGCGTAAGGTCGGCGTGATGGCGCACTTCGCCGATGACCCGGTCCTCGAGGGCACCCTCGAGGACCGCGGCAAGGACGTGCTGCTGCACAAGGTGCGGCGCGCGCCCGGCCTGATCGAGGTCGTGGACGTGCGCCAGGAGGAACCGCTCGGGTTGGGGCACGCGGTCGCGCAGGTCGAGTCCGAGCTGGGCGCCGACGAGCAGGCCATCGCCGTGCTGCTGCCCGACGACCTGGTTCTGCCGTTCGGGATCCTCGGCCAGATGTCGGACGTGCGGGCCGCGCGTGGCGGCAGCGTGCTGTGCGCGTTCGAGGTGGATCCGGAGAACGTGTCCTCCTACGGCGTGTTCGAGGTCGAGGACACCGACGATCCGGCCGTGAAGAAGGTGCTCGGCATGGTCGAGAAGCCGGCTGCCGAGGACGCGCCGTCGAACCTCGCCGCGGCCGGACGGTACGTCCTGGACCGGGTGATCTTCGACGCGCTGCGGCGGATCACCCCCGGCGCCGGTGGCGAGCTGCAGCTCACCGACGCGATCGACATGCTCATCGACGAGGGGCACCCCGTGCACGTGGTGGTGCACGACGGCGCCCGCCACGACCTGGGCAACCCCGGTGGCTACATCAAGGCGTGCGTGGACTTCGCGCTGGACAACCCGGCGTACGCGGACGACCTGCGCGAGTGGCTCGCCGGCCGGCTCGGTTCCTGACACCGACCCGCCCCGGCGCCGACAACGGCCCACTGAGGCCGGCACCGGCCGCCGGGGGGAACGGGCGTGGTCTGGTGGGCGTAGCCGAGACCCCGCCCGTGCGCTGCGAACACGCCCGGATTCGGCGGCGCCGCCGCGGAAGTCGGGCATATGGCCGCTACCCTCTCCCACAGAGACCCGGGGGCCCGGCTCCGCGGCGCGGTGGCGAGCACCGCCCCGCGGGCGCGGGCTGATTCGGCCGGAACAGGTACGGGAAGGGGGCACTGGTGCGCTCTGTCGAGGAACAGCTGGCTCTGGTGACGGCGGCCGCGGTCGCCCCGCGCCCGGTTCGGGTGTCGATCTCCGAGGCACAGGGTCTGCTGTGTGCCGAGGAGGTCGTGGCCGAACGACCACTCCCGTCGTTCGATCAGGCGGCCATCGACGGCTACGCGGTGCGCAGCGTCGACGTCCGGGTCGGCGGCTCCGGAGACGGCCGCGGCGAGGGCGAGCAGTCCGGCCCCGCCACGCTGCCGGTGGTCGGGCAGATCACCGCCGGCTCCCGGCAGCCCACGCGACTGCAGCCGGGCCAGGTGGTCCGCGTCGACACCGGAGCGCCCCTGCCGACACTCGCGGACGCGGTCCTGCCCGTGGGCTGGGCCGAGGCGTCGGGACGGCACATCACCCCGACCCGTGGCGTCCGCACCGGCGACTACGTGAGGCGGATCGGCGACGACGTGCAGCCGGGCGATGTGGCGGTGCGCGCCGGGAGCATCATCGGGCCCGCCCAGGTGGGCCTGCTCGCGTCCGTCGGCCGGGCCAAGGTGCTCGTGCACCCCAAGCCGCGGATGTCCGTCATCTCGGTGGGCGACGAGCTCCTCGACGTGGACGCCCGCCCCGGCACCGGGCAGGTCTACGACGTCAACTCCTACGCGCTCACCGCCGCCGGCCGCGACGCCGGCGCCGACGTGCACCGGGTGGGCATCGCCAGCACCGAGCCCGGACGCCTGCGCGAGGTGCTCGAGGGGCAGCTCGTGCGCTCCGAACTCGTGGTGGTCTCCGGCGCCGCGGGCGGTGAGGCCACGACCCGCATCCGGCAGGTGATGGCCGAGCTCGGTGAGATCGAGGTCAACCGCGTGGCGATGCACCCGGGTTCCGTGCAGGGGTTCGGCCGGCTCGGACGCGACGAGGTGCCCACCTTCCTGCTCCCGTCGAACCCGGTCAGCGCGCTGGTGGTGTTCGAGATCATGGTGCGCCCGCTGATCCGCATCGCGCTCGGCAAACGCCAGCCCATGCGCCGCACGGTCCGCGCCCGGACCGTCGCCCCCATCTCCTCGGTCGAGGGTCGTCGCGGCTACCTGCGCGGGCAGCTCATGCGCGACACCGACACCGGCGAGTACCTGGTCCGGGCACTCGGCGGTGCGCAGGGCGCCTCCACGCACCTCCTGGCCTCGCTCGCCGAGGCGAACTGCCTCGTCGTGATCGATCCCGAGGTCGACGCGGTGCGGGCCGGCGACGAGGTCGACGTGATGTTCCTCGCCCAGCGCGGCTGAGCGGCGCGACCGTGTGGAGCGCGTTGGCGGGCGAGACCGCCCACCATCCGGGCTGGCCGATCGAGGCCGGCCCGCTCCGTGTCCGCGGCGGGGTCGTGACCCTGCGTCCGGTGCGCCGCAGGGACGCGCGCGAATGGTCGGCGCTGCGGCTGGGCGAGCGGGCGTACCTGGAACCGTGGGAACCCACGGTCGAGGGCCCTTGGAGTCAGAACAACACCCCACGAGCGTGGCCCGGAATCCACTCGCAGCTGCGCCGCTACGCCCGCGCGGGGGCCACGATCCCCGCGGCCATCGAGCTGAACGGCACGTTCTGCGGCCAGCTCACCGTGGGCGGGATCGTGCGCGGCGCGCTGCACTCGGGCTGGATCGGCTACTGGGTGGGCCGGCCCTTCGTCGGTACGGGCGTGGCCACCGCGGCACTGGCCCTGGGCCTGGATCACGCGCTCGGGCCGGGCGCCCTGCACCGCGTCGACGCCACCGTCCGCCCGGAGAACGCGGCCAGCCGCGTGGTGCTCGAGCGTTGCGGTCTACGGCAGGAGGGGGTGCTACGGCGCTACCTCCACGTGGACGGCGCCTGGCGGGACCATCTGCTGGTGGCGCGCACCCGGGAGGAACACGGCAGGGGAGCCGTGGCCGCGCTCGTGGACGCCGGATTCGCACAGCGCGTCTGAGTATGTCCTGAGCATCGTGACCTGCGGCGCGCCGCCACAAAGCCGGGCTCGGCCGCCGTTACGGTTGGGACCTCACCACGACGTCCCGAGTCGGGGTAGACGCTCGAGGAGGCCTGATCGATGTCGAGCTCACTGCTGATCATCCTGCTGGTGGTGGTCTGGCTGTTCGTTCTCGCGCCGATGCTCATCCGGTCGCGCAATCCCATCCGCCGCACCGGTGACGCGCTGGCCCAGACACGAACGCTGTACTCCGGCGGCTCGGGCCGACTCGTGCCCAGTCGCGGGCCCGCCGCCGCGGACCCGGTGCAGGCCGAACCCGAGGAGTCGCTGTTCGGTCTGCCGACCGGAGCCGGAGCCACCGACGCCGAACTGCTCGACACCGAGACCTGGGAGCACACGCTCGAGCAGACCCTGCGCCGGGAGGCGGCGGGCCGGCGCGGCGAGGCCGTCCGCCGTGCGATGGAGGAACGCCGCAACGCCGCCACGGGTGGCGGCGAGTTGTCCGAGGAGATCACCTCCGAGATCCCGGCGGTCGTCGTGTCCGACGACGACGAGGCGGCAGAGGCCGTCGCCTCCGTCGACGAGCGGACCGCATCAGCCGTGGCTGCTGGGACCGCTGCCGAGGTCCGGTCCGCCGACATCCGCACCACGGACGTCCGGGCCGGGGGCGCCCGCGCGGTCGCGGACCGGCCCGCCGCCGACTCGGTGCGGCCCGAGGTCGTCGACGGTGAGCTGCTCGAGCGCCCCGCCGCCCGTTCGGCCGCGGGGCGCGTGGATCACGCCGAGGACGCGGCGGGCATCGATGCCGAGGCCGTCCACCTGCATCGCGGTCGGCGTCGTCATGCCGAGCCCGAGGTGGAGCTCACCGATGCCGATCTGGACTTCGCCGAGCGGCGTCGTGGGCGCGGGGCCTACGACCCGATGGCGGATCGTCAGGCCGCCGAGCAGCGGGCGCACGCGCGCCAGCGCACAGCCCTGTTGCTCGTCGGGTTGGCGGTGGCCGCCGTGATCGCGGCGCTGCTCACCGTCCCGGCCGTGTGGTGGTTCGCCGGCGGCGCGGTGCTGCTGCTGGCCGCCTACCTGACGTACCTGCGCCGCCAGGTCCGGCTCGAGGAGAGCCTGCGCCGCCGCCGTGTCGAGCGGATGCGCCGCGCGCGGCTGGGCGTGGAGTCGCGTGAGGACGACGAGCTGTCGGTTGTCCCGCCGCGGCTGCGCCGCCCGGGCGCCGTGGTCCTGGAGATCGACGACGAGGACCCCGCGTTCGACGTGCTGGACACCTACGATCGCGACCTCGACAGCGGCCCGGACCATCACGACCGCCGGTCGACGCACCGCGAGCCGCTGCGCCGCGCGGTGGGCTGACCCCGGCCCCTCCCCCCTTTGCGAGCTTCGACGCCGCGGCCCGAATGAGGGCCGCGGCGTCGTCGTCTCGGTCGCGGACGTCAGGTGCGACGCCGCAGCAGGAGCACGCCGTCCTTGATCGTGGCCGCCTGAGTGCCGTCGGGAGAAATGACCTCCCTCGGGCGGATCTCCTGGGTGACGACGTCCCAGAGCGCCGGGTCCAGGGCGAGATCCTCGAGTTCCTCGGCCGGCGTGGGCATCGTGTGGACAGCGTGCCCGTGCCCGTGCCCGTGCCCGTGGCCGACGGCGTCAGCCCGCTCCCGCGAGGCCTCGCGCCCCCACGGCGGGATGTCGTCTTCGCTTTCGAAGACGTGCGTCACCAGCAGGAGGAGCCCACCGGGCCGGAGATACCCGGCGGACCGGCGCAGAATCTCGATGCGCTGCAGCTCCACCTCCGAGTGGAAGAAGCTGGCCGTCACCAGGTCGAAACTCTGCTCTGTTTCCCACGTGGACAGGTCGTGCGCGACCCAGTCGATGTTCGCCGACACCCCGCGTGCGGCCGCGGCCTCGGCGCCGCGGGCGGTGGCGGTGGGAGAGATGTCCACGGCCGTGACCCGCCACCCCTGCTCGGCGAGCCAGACGGCGTCGCCGCCCTCCCCGCATCCCAGCTCGAGGACGTCGCCGGCCTCGAGTGTGCTGACCACGGTGGCGGTGCTGGCGTTGACACCTCCCGGCCAGCGGACCTCGCCCCCGGCATAGCGGCTCTCTCAGTGCTCGGCGGGAGAGGGCGTGGCGTGAACTGGCGTGGTGGGGGCGAGGCCCGACACCGCCCGGACCGCCCGGTCGAACTCTTCGGTGACGAGGGCCATGTTGACCATCCCGCCGGCCATCGCGCCCGCCGCCATCGCCACCGGAACGGTCGCTCCGGGGTTGGCCACATTGCCAACGGCCCAGATACGAGGATGGCTCGTCTTGCCCGTCATATCCGTGGCGAGGAACGATCCGATCGGGTTGGTGGCCCGCTCCAGCTCGAAGTGGGCCACGACGTCGTCGTGGGGGAGGGCTTGCGAGGCCACGAAGATCGCGTCGAGTTCCACCTCGCTGCCGTCGGCCAGACGCACGCCGCTCAGTTCGTCGTCGCGGGACAGGACCGCAGCGACGGGCGTGTCCACGAGCTCCACCCCACGCGAGCGCAGCCGCGCCACGACGTCCGGGTCGAGCTCGCCCACGGCCGCGGTGAAAAAGATCAGGTCGTCACTCCATTGGCGCACCAGCTGGGCCTGGTGCAGCGACATCTCGGACGTGCCGAGAACCGCCAGCCTGCGGCCGCGGACCTCCCAGCCGTGGCAGTAGGGGCAGTGCAGCACGCTGGTGCCCCAGAATTCCCGGATACCGGGGATGTCCGGCAGGCCGTCGGTCATCCCGGTCGCGAGGATCAGTGCACGCGCGGATGCGGGCGCTGCGTCCGCGAACCGGACGGTGAGGCCGGCCTCGTCGTCGTCGGGGTCGTTGTCGTCCACGCCGGTCACCATGCCCGGACGGATCGTCACGTCGTACGCGGCCACCTCCGAGCGTCCACGGCGGAGGAGTTCGGCCGGGTCGGTGCCGTCGTCGCCGAGCACGCCGTGCATGTGGGCGGCGAAGCGGTTGCGGGGCTCGCCGGCGTCCACCACGAGCACGCGGCGGCGGGCGCGCCCCAGCATGAGTGCCGCGGACAGGCCGGCGGCACCTCCGCCGATGATGACCGTGTCCCATGGATCTCCGTGTGCGGCGTTCTGGTGTGTCGGGTCTTCGGGCGGCTGGGCCGCGTCGTCGGTGTCGCGCCGACCGCGGTCCTTGCTCTCTCGGGTTTCGCTCATGAGTGCAGTCTGCGGGCGGGCGTGCGGGACCTGCAAGAAATATTGCTGGTCTGGCAAGGTTCCGCAGGCGGCGGCCGCGGCGGCGGGCATTCGGTGACCGGCGGCCCTGCCGGTTTGGTTGGTGGGCGGGGCGTACTGGTAAGGTGTTCCACGCTGCCCGAGAGGGTCGCATTCCAGCCCGCAAGGGTGGACCCACTGCCCGCGAGGGCGGTGAGGGGCTATAGCGCAGTTGGTAGCGCGTCTCGTTCGCATCGAGAAGGTCAGGGGTTCGATTCCCCTTAGCTCCACAAGGTAATTAGCATGTCAGAGGCCGTTTCCGGGAAACCGGGGACGGCCTTCGTGCGTTCGGCTGGGCACGGTCTGGGCATCCCTACATTAAGTTTGGCCTTTACCCCCCGCAGATGCCGACTCACGGCAGTGCGGGACGGATGTCGTGTTCCGCGAGACGCTCACGGGCGCGTCCCTGTTCGGCATCCGCCGAGAACACGAGCCATCGCTCCACCAGGTCGGCCTCGTCGATCGCGCTCCGGAATGCCTGGAACGCCCCTTTCCCGTCCAACGCCGTCTCGAGCCGTCTGCGTAGATCACGGTCTCGCTCCTGCGCGGCGAAGGCCATCCTGTCGTTCCAGCGGTCGTCGGCCTCGTACCGGTCCAGCCAGAGAAATCGATCCGGATCGGTCTCCACGTCAACGGGGTCGTCGGCGTCGACGAGCCCATTCCCGACGGGGATCACCGACCCGGTCTCGAGGTCGACGTAGGCGCCGGTCAGGTGCTCGGAATCGCCGAGCATCGTGGCGAGCATGTCGATATCGACGGGGGTCTGCCGCCCGGGCGGCGTGTCGCCCCGCAACCGCGCGAGGAGCTCCTCACCCAACACCTTGTCCCCCGGGAGGCCGCGGGCATTCAGCCTGTTGACGAACGAGAGTACGAGGGCCTCCCTCCTCGCGTCGCCGGACTCCAACAGGAGCGCAGCCCCGACGGCTATCTGTTGCAGCGCGTCGTCGACCTGACGCCCTGCGATCGCCGACAGGAGGGCATCACCACCCCGGGCCGACAGGGCCCGTCGTACCTCCTGGAGATCGCCACTGGAGATAGTCGGGGCCGCGGGCCATCGAGGATCCAGCATGGGCTCAGGCTGGTCGGGGCGGGGGCCCGGCTGGGACTCGCCGTCGTCGTCGCTCCAACGGCGCCCGTATTGGTCGGGTATGTCTCCCCATCCCCAGTAGGGCAGGGGAGTACTGGGCCGGATCCCCAGGGTCTCGACCGGGTCGATCTTGACCGGGTGTACCTCGCAGCGGTGCACCCAGTTGTCCCCGAGATCGAAGACGAACCGGAACTCATCCCCGAGCTCCACGGTCTTGGCGACCTTCGTCCATTCGATGTCCTCGAGGCGCTGGACCGGGCCGAAGCCGGACGACACGAAGTCCAGACTGCTCTCAAGATTGGCGACGGTTGTCCCGTCTGAGAGCGTGAACTCGGAGCGATGCGCGGGATCCCATCGAGCGAACGCGGTGTTGATGGCGTCAGCGAAATCCATGAACGTGTGCGACGGGCCGACGGCGAAAGCCCGGCCGGGTGGTGGCCACAGATCGTCGCCTCGGCCGCCTAGGAGTTCCACCGTGATCGAAAGCCAGGTACGTGCCATGAGTTCGAGTATGTCGGCTTGCTGGGGAGCTCGCCGCGATCTGCTGTGCCCGCTGCTCGCGTCACTGCGTCGTCGGCCCGCTTGGTTCGCTTGGACCGCTGGGATCGGATGGCCCGTCGGGGTCGTGATGGCTAACTGTCGCGCCCGGGTGGATGAGAGCGTCCTTGCGGAGCGCGAGTTGCTCGCCGAGCACCGAGACCACCAGGGCCGTGGTCGTACCGACGATCGCTATCCCGGCCAGCATCAGCCCCACGGCGAGAGCGCGCCCGGGGAAGGTGACCGGGTAGTACTCGCCGTAGCCGACGGTCGTCAGCGTGGTGAATCCCCACCAGATCGCGTCGTCGAGATTGACGATGTTGGCCCCGTCCGCCCCGCGCTCGAACAGCCAGACGGCCGAGGCGGCGAAGTAGACGAACAGGAGCATGAACAGGAAGGTGGTGACCAGCAACCTGGCCCGGAGGGTGGTGCCGGACCGCCGGAAGGCCGGGAGCCGCCACAGATAGATGAGGATCACGAACGGCCGCAGGAGCGGCAGGATCAGGCACACCATCTCGAACCGGTAGCGATGGAAGAACGCACGGGGGTCCTTGCGGGCGAGCACCGCCCGGATGAGGAAGTCGATGAGGATCAGCACGTAGCAGGCGATCGCCGCGAGCCGTGTCGCGTTGACCAGGTCCCGGGCGTGGACCGATCCGGAGACCAGCGCCACCGTCGCCGCGAAGAACAGGATCGAGGCCAGGAAGACCGGCCACGTCGTGAAGTGCTCGAAGTGCTGCGCCCGCTGGATCGGCGACGCGGAGTCGTTCATGGCCTCGACGTTAGTCTTCGCCCACGCCCACGCCCACGCCCACGCCTTCGACGGGACGAAGGGCGACGACGATGACGACGACATCGAGCGCATCGGTGGCGAACGCGTGGGCGGCGAATCGGGCGAGGCGGGCCTTGCTTTCTCTCTGGGCGCGTAGAGGGGCATAGTGGTCGACGTGTTCAGCGGACTGAGTGCATTTCCCTTGACCCCGTTCACCGGCGCGGGCCCGGACAGCGGGGGTGTGCCCGACCTCGGCGCGTACGCCCGCCTGGTCGCGCGACTGGTGGCGGCGGGGGTCGATTCGATCGGAGCTCTGGGCTCGACGGGTGGGTTCGCCTACCTGCAGCGCGGTGACCGTCGCGCGCTCGCGCGGACGGCCGTGCGTGCGGCCGGATCCACGCCGGTGATCGTCGGCGTGGGGGCCCTGACGACCCGGGAGATCCTCGGGCACGTGGCCGATGCGGAAGACGCGGGCGCGGCCGGCATCCTCGTGCCACCGCTGGGCTACCAACCGCTGCGCCCGGCCGAGGTCATGACGCTGTTCAAGACGGTGACCTCGGAGACCGACCTGCCCGTGGTGGTCTACGACAACCCGGCCACCACGGGTTACACCTTCACCCGCGAAGTGCTCACCGAGGTCGCCGCGCTGCCCCGGGTGGTCTCGGTCAAGATCCCGCCCGTGGCGGCGGACCTCGGCAGGGCCCTCGGGCACGTGACCGATCTCCGTGATGCCGTGTCGCGGTATGTGTCCCTGGGGATCAGCGGCGACCGTGCCGGCGCCTGCGGACTACTCGTCGGATGCGACACCTGGTACAGCGTGCTGGCCGGGGTGTTCCCCCGGACCTGCCTGGCGATCACCCGCGCCGCGCAGGACGGCGACGAGGAGCTGGCGACCGGGCTCTCCGCGGAGCTGGACCCCGTCTGGGACCTGTTCGACAGGTTCGGCAGCTACCGCACGGTGTCCGCGATCGCCGCCGAGACCGGCCTCGTACGCCACGAGGGCCTTCACCATCCGGTGCTGCCGCTGAGCGGGGACGAGCGTGAGGCCGTCCGGTCCGCGCTGCAGACCATCGGCCCCCGTGACTGAGCCCGGCGGCCGAGTACCCGGTGAAGCGGGCCAGGGCGCGGGCACGGCCCGCCGGTGGGGATTCCTCATGGCGGCCATCGGGCTGGAGGTGGCGGGTTCGCTCTCGCTCAAGGGCGCCCTGACCTCTCCGGTGCTCTACCTCGTGGTGGTGCTGGGCTACGCGGGAGCGTTCGTGTTCCTGGCACTGACCCTGCGGGCCAGGATGCCGCTCGGCGTGGCGTACGGGATCTGGGGCGCCGCGGGGGTCGTGCTCACCGCGGCGCTGTCCGCGTTGATCTTCGCCGAGCCGCTGACCCCGCTGATGGGCGCGGGCATCGCGGTCATCATCGCCGGGGTCCTGTGCGTCGAACTCGGGGCCCAGCGGGCCCGCGCCACAGAAGGGGTGCCCGTGTGACCGGGTGGGCGTATCTCGTCGTCGCCATCGTCCTCGAACTCGCGGCGACCCTCTCCCTCCGCAAGGCGGTCGACGACCGTCGGTGGTACCTCGCGGTGGCGCCCGGCTACCTGGCCGCGTTCGCCCTGCTGTCCCTGACGCTCGCCGCCGGGATGCCACTGGGCGTGGCGTACGGCATCTGGACGGCCGCCGGCGTGGCGCTGGCCGCGGTGGCGAGTCGGTTCCTGTTCCGCGAACCGCTCAGTCCGCTGATGGGCGCCGGGATCGCGATGATCGGTGCCGGCGTGGTGCTGGTGGAACTGGGATCGGGGGCCTGACCCGGAAAACAGGCTGGCCAAGCCCCCGCGAGACCGACTGGAACAGGTTATAGTTCCCGCATGCTTCTCGCGCCCGGAACCCCTGCACCCGACGTCTTCAGTCCCGGCAAGATCGGCAACGTGATGCTGCGTAACCGCATCGTCAAGGCCGCGACCTTCGAGGGCCGGTGTCCGAACGGTCGTGTGACCGACGAGCTCATCGAGTTCCACGCCGAGTATGCGCGTGGCGGCGTCGGGATGACCACGGTCGCCTACCTCGCGACCTCACCGGAGGGGCGGACCGACCGGCACCAGTACCACTGGGGCATGGACGACGGCGGGATGCTGCGCAGGCTCACCGACGCCGTGCACGCCGAGGGCGCCGCGGTCTCCGCGCAGGTCGGTCACGCCGGCGCCGTGGCCAACTCCGCCTCCAACGGAATGCCCGCGATGGGGCCGTCGCGCATCCCCGCGCCCACCGGGATGTCCCTGACCAAGGCGTGCACCGAGGCCGACATCGACCGGATCATCGCCGACCACGTCCGGGCCGCCCGCGGTGCCCGCGAGGCCGGATTCGACGCCATCGAGGTCCACTTCGGGCACAACTACCTCGTCAGCGAGTTCCTCAGCCCCAAGCTGAACAGGCGCAAGGACGCCTACGGCGGCTCGCTCGAGAACCGCGCCCGGTTCGCGCGCCGCATCGGCCGGGCCGTCCGCGACGCCGTGGGCGACACGATCGCCGTGACCATCAAGCTCAACATGGACGACGGCGTACCCGGCGGGTTCTGGATCGACGAGGCCGTACAGGTGGCCAGGTGGATCGAGCAGGACGGCTCCGCCGACGCGCTGGTGATGACCGTGGGCAGCTCGCTGCTCAACCCCATCTACCTGTTCAAGGGGGATGCGCCGCTGGAGGAGTTCGCGGCGACCCAGCCGCCCGTGATCAAGATGGGCATGAAGGTCGTCGGGCCGAGGATGTTCAAGGAGTACCCGTACACCGACGCGTACATGTTCGACGACGCCCGGCAGATCCGTGAGGCCGTCGACCTGCCGATGATGCTGCTCGGCGGGATCGTCGATCGGCCCTCCATCGACAAGGCCATGGGTGCCGGCTTCGAGTTCGTGGCCATGGGCCGCGGGCTGCTGCGCGAGCCGGACCTGCCGAACAAGCTCAAGGCGGACGAGCGTCGCCGGTCGCTGTGCGTGCACTGCAACCGCTGCATGGCCACCATCTACAGCGGCAGCCGCTGCGTCCTGCGCGAGTACGTCCCGCCGGTCCCGGCGCGGTAGCCAGGGCCGATACAGGCTGCGGTCGGACCGCGGATCAGCGCCGCCGACCGCGTGCAGCGAGCAGAGATCCGCGCCGCGCGACCTACCCTCGCGGGGTGCGGCGGGCCGCTACGGTGGGACACCAGCGGCCCGACCAGTCGACCCGGGCCCGGACAGGGGAGCACATGTCGAGGCGGCGGATCAAGGACTACCGGGGCACGATCTGTGTGGTGACGGGCGCGGCCAGCGGGATCGGACGTTCGGCCGCGATCCGCCTGGCCGACGAAGGCGCGCGGCTGGTGCTGACCGATGTCAACGCCGACGGGCTCGCCGGGGTCACGCAGGAGTGCCGTGACAAGGGGGTCTCCGTGCTGGCCTCCGAGACGATCGACCTCACCGATCACGAGGCCGTGGCCGCGTTCGGCGAGCGGGTCGTCGCCGCGAACGGCGCGCCTGACGCGATCTTCCACGTGGCCGGGAACTCGGCCTGGGGCCGCCCGGACCTGCTCGAACACCGCGTGTGGCGGTCCATGGTCGAGGTCAACCTGATGGGCACGATCCACGTGATCGAGGCGTTCATTCCCGCGATGATGGCCGCCCGCAAACCCGGCGCGGTGGTCATGGTGTCGTCGGCCGCGGGCCTCCTGGGACTGCCGTGGCACGCCGCCTACAGCGCCGCCAAGTTCGGCATCCGCGGGATCGCCGAGGTGCTGCGCTTTGATCTGGCGCCATACGACATCGGTGTGCACCTGGTCTGCCCGGGTGCCGTCGACACGCCGCTGGTGGGCAGCATCGAGATCGCCGGCGTGGACCGTTCGAACCCCGAGGTGGCCAAGACCGCGGCGCAGTTCCAGCGTCACGCCGTCACCCCGGACCAGGCGGCCGGATCGATGATCGAGGGCGTGCGCAAGGGGCGCTACATCGTCTACACCTCGCCCGACATCCGGCTGGCCTTCGTGGCCCAGAAGTTCGCGCCGCCGGCCTACAAGCTGGCGATGAAGCTCATCGCCCGGAAGATCAACAAGGCGGCGCAGGGCGTCCTCCCGTGAGGGGGATGGAGACACTCACCGACGCCGCGATCCTCCTCGCCCGCGTCGGGCTCGGGGTGATCTTCGTGGCGCACGGGTGGCAGAAGTTCTTCACCCTCGGACTGTCCCGCGTGGGGGAGCAGTTCGCCTCCTTCGGCGTGCCCCAACCGGACGTCACCGCCGCGATCGTGGCCGGCGTCGAACTGGCCGCCGGTATCGCACTCATCGCCGGGATCCTCACCCCGCTGGCCGGGATCCTGCTCGGCGCGGACATGGCCGGCGCGTTCTACTTCGTGCACGCCACCAACGGCCCGTTCGTCACCCAGAACGGCTGGGAGCTGGTCGTCGCGCTCGGAGTCGGGGCCCTGCTCATCGCCGCCGTCGGGGCCGGCAGATTCAGTGTCGACAGGGCACTGGGCGGCTGACCGCCCGCGCTGGTGTCGCCGGTGCTCAGGCCGTCATTCGGCCGAGGAGATCGCCTTCATCGGCGTCACCGGCAGGCCATGGGAGTAGGGGGCGTCGATACCTGCGTCGACGAAGGCGTTGCGGATGCGGCGCCGCAGTTCGCGCTCGGTCGCCCACTGCATGTTGGCGTGGGTCACCGCCGTCATCCGTAGCGACCACGAGTCCGCACCGAGTTCGTTGACGCCGGCCAGCTCGGGCCCGGAGATGAGGTTGGACTTGATCGGCTCCTCGAGCGCCGCACTCTTGGCGGTCTCGATGGCGATATTGCAGGCGCGGTCGATGTCCGCGCCGTAGGAGACCGGGATCTCGAGGAACGCCACACCGAAGTCCTGGCTGTAGTTGCCCACGCGCAGGATGTCGCCGTTACGGCAGTACCACAGGGTTCCGTGCAGGTCGCGCAGCGAGGTGATCCGCAGACCCACGTTCTCGACCGTGCCCTCGGCCTCGCCCAGGTCGACCCAGTCGCCCACGCCGTACTGGTCCTCGAAGAGCATGAAGATCCCCGAGAGGAAGTCACGCACCAACGCCTGCGCGCCGAAGCCGAGCGCCACGCCCACGATCCCGGCCGAGGCGATGAACGGTGCCACGTTCACCCCTACTATCGCCAGCGTCTGCAGGACCACCCAGACGAGGACGACGAAGGACACCAGCGACTTGAGCACCGACCCGATCGTGGCCATGCGCTGGGCTCGCCGCTCCGCCCGCTTGCGGTCGGACATCGCCTGCTCGGCGGGCTTGCGGTGTGCCTTCTTGAGACTCTCGGCGGTCAGTCCACCGCTCTCGTCGGCGCTGACCCCGCGTTGCTCGTCGTCGTGCTCGTCGATGTCGACGGTGGTCCCGGCGTCGGCCTTCCTGCGGCGACGCGGCCACAGGCTCGGGCTGGTGCCGTCAGCCGTGGGCCTGGTGACGCGGTCGATGGCCCTGTGCAGGAGCCAACGCACCACCAACGCCAGAAGTATGTACACGACGATCATGACCGGCTTTTCCACCAGCCATTCCTGCGTCGTGTCGGACATCCCGAGATCGGGGAAGGGAATGGGTAGCTCGTTCACTCTCGCGACGCTACTGACCCTCACCGGTCGTGTCAGGTGCGCCAGGGTGTGTGGAGGGTCACCGCCAGGACGGCAACCAGAGTTGCATGTTCCATTCGGCCTGCGTGATGGGCGTGCCGGAGAGGATCGGCAGCATGAAGATGAAGTTCACGATCACCAACGCGAGATACAGGCAGACGATCGCCCGCCCGATGATCCGCCTGCGTGGGGGATCCGAGAATCTGCCGGAGATCTCGCCGAGCACGAGCGAGACCATCATGACGAAGAACGGCACCATCACCGCGGCGTAGAAGAAGTACATCTGTCGGTCGTGCTGGAAGAACCACGGCAGGTATCCGGCGGCGTATCCGACCAGCGGGAATGCGTAGCGCCCGTCGCGGCAGATCACCGCACGCCAGAATGCCCAGGCCAGTACCGGGATCGCGAGCCACCAGATAGCGGGCGTGCCCAGCAGCATGATCGCCCGTACGCAGGAGGCCTCGCCGCATCCGGCCACGTCCTCGCCCTGCTCGACGTAGTAGAGCATCGGCCGCAGGCTCATCGGCCACGTCCACGGCTTGGACTCCCACGGGTGCCGGTTCCCGGCCGAGGTGGTCAGCGACGAGTGGAAGTCCAACACGGAGGACTGGTAGTAGATCCAGGACTGGATGACATCGGGCAGCCAGGTGTCCTCGGTTTTCGCGCCCACCGCGTGGCGGTACACCGTGTTCTCCCCGGCGAACCACGGCAGCCAGGTGAAGAAGTGGAGGATCGCCGGCCAGATCACCAGGGTGAGGAAAGCCGGCGGCGCGTCCCGGAGCAGCGCCCCGGCGAAGGGCCGACGGACCCCGTAGCGGCTGCGCAGCGCCCAGTCCCACGCCACGGTCATCAGACCGAAGAAGGCGATGAAGTACAGTCCCGACCACTTGACGCCCAGGGACAGGCCGAGCATGACGCCGGCCGTGAAGCGCCACCACCTGAACCCGAGTCGCGGTCCGAGGTCGGACAGGTGCAGGCGGCCCTCGACGGCGGCACGGTGCATGCGGGCCCGCATCTGGTCGCGATCCACCAGCAGTGCGCCGGCGGCCGCGGTGACGAACAGCACCTGGTAGATGTCCAGCATCCCGATGCGGGAGGTGACGAACGTGACGCCGTCGAGGCAGAGCAGCAGACCGGCGACGAGCCCGAGCTGGGTGGAACGGGTCAGCCGCCGGGTGATGCGCATGACAAGCAGCACCACGAGCACGCCGCAGATCGCGGCGGTGAACCGCCAGCCCATCGGCGTGTAACCGAACAGCATCCCGCCGATCGACTCGATCTGCTTGGCCACCGGCGGGTGCACGACCAACCCGTAGGCGGGGTTCTCCTCGATGCCCAGCTGGGCGATGTTGAACGACTGCGGTGCGTAGTGCTTCTCGTCGAAGACCGGGGTGCCGCGGTCGGTGACGGAACCCAGACCCCAGAAGCGCGTCACGAACGCCAGCACGAGGATGACGCCGGTGGCGATGAGGTCGCGGGTGGTCTCGACAGGCCCGGTGTCCGGAGCGGGGAGCGGGCGGCCGGGAGAGCGCACGCCGAGGGTCGAGGTCACACGGCGAGCATAGTGGGGGGTCCGTGTCGCGCACGGGGGACGCCCGGCGGCAGCAAGGCGTGGCTCGCGGGATGACGGGGATAAGGTGGACGACATGACGTCCGGACGGGTCGTGTTGGCGGCCACCCCCATCGGGAACCCGGGCGACGCCTCGGGCCGACTCCGCCAGCTGCTCGAGACCGCCGATGTGGTGGCCGCGGAGGACACCCGCCGCCTGCGATCACTGGCCGCGGCGCTGGAGGTCGCCATCGGCGGCCGGGTGATGAGCTTCTACGAGCACAACGAGGCCGGCCGCGTGCCGCAGCTGCTCGATCGCGTCCGCGCGGGTGACGTTGTGGCGGTCGTGACCGACGCCGGGATGCCCGCGGTCTCGGACCCGGGATATTCGCTGGTGGCGGCCTGTATCGAGGATGGTCTGCCGGTGACGTGTCTGCCGGGGCCGTCGGCCGTGACCACCGCGCTCGTGCTCAGCGGTCTGCCCGTGGATCGCTTCTGCTTCGACGGGTTCCCGCCGCGCCGCGCCGGGCGGCGTCGCACGTGGCTGGCCCGCCTGGCCGCGGAGGAGCGCACCTGCGTGTTCTTCGAGTCGCCGCACCGTCTGGCCGACACCCTCGCCGAGGCCGCCGAGGTGCTCGGGCCGGATCGCCGTGCCGCGGTGTGCCGGGAGCTCACCAAGACCTACGAGGAGGTGCTGCGCGGAACGCTCGCGGAGCTGGCCGAACGCACCGCCGACGGGGTGCTGGGTGAGATCGTCGTGGTGCTCGAGGGCGCAGACGCGGCGGATACCGAGGCCTCGCTCGACGATCTGGTCGAGATCGTGGAGGAGCGCGTCGCGGCCGGTGAGCGCCTCAAGGACGCCTGCGCGGCGGTGGCGGAGGGGTCGTCGCTGACCAAGCGGGACCTGTACCAGGCAGTGCTCGACGCCCGCGCGGAGTCTGATTAGTCACCCACTCGCGTTGTGGGCCCCATCAGCGAGCCGCGTCACCAGGGCGCCGGCCCACCGCCCCACGTGAACGCCGCCTTGTGCACGCATTCGTCCCATTCGGCGTCCGGGTCGGAGTCGATCGTGATCCCGCCGCCCACCCCGAACTCACATCGTCCGTCCGGCGCGATCTCCAGCGTCCGGATGGCCACCGACAGGTCGAGCTCGTCGGGCCCGGCGATCCCGATCGCCCCGCAGTGTAGCCCGCGCGCCCGCGGCTCCCACCCGGCGATGAGCCCACGCGCCCGCAGCTTGGGCGTGCCGGTGACGGAAGCGGGCGGGAACGTGGTCTCGACCAGTTCGTCGTGCGGAACGCCGGTCCGGGCCGCGACGGTCGAGACGAGGTGCCACACGCCGGGCGCCTCGTGGACTGCCAGCAGCTCGGGCACCGTCACCGAGCCGAGTTCGGCGGTCCGGCCCAGGTCGTGGCGGACCAGGTCGACGATCATGATGTTCTCGGCCACGTCCTTGACCGACCCGCGAAGCAGTGCGGGATCGGCCGCGCGCGGCAGGGTGCCCTTGATGGGGCAGGAGCGCACCTCGCGGCCGCTTCGCGTCAGATACGTCTCCGGCGACAGCGAGACCACCGAGCCCCACGGCCCGGTCATGAACGCCGCGCGCCGCGCCCGGGTCTTCCGCCACAGCCGACTGAACAGCACGAGCGGCTCGCCGTGCAGCCGGCCGTCGAGTCGGGTGGACAGGCAGGCCTGATAGATCTCGCCGGCCCGGATGGCCTCGAGGCACTCCCGGACCGCGGCCTGATGCGACCGCCGGTCCGGGGCCTCCCAGGTCAGATGGGCCGCGGCGGTATCGGTGTTGGTGACTGTGTTGGTGACTGTGTCGGTGGCGTCGTCAAATCTTCCGAGCCCCAGGTCGCGCGGGGTGGGGACGTCACCCCGTGCGGTCCAGCGCCCGTCGTGGCCGAGGACGAGCAGGCCGTCGGCGCGGCCGGACACCGCCTCGGGCAGGAGGCGGCGGGCGCCGATCGGAACGTCGGGGAACGAACGGAAGCCCAGCGTGTAGCGGGATTCCGCGGCGGGTGCGGGGGAGTGCGAAGGGTCGACGACGACGAGGCCGTCTCCGTCGGCGCTGGCGCTGCCGTCACCGAAGGCGTGCTCCGATGCCACGGGCAGCAGCTCGACGGACGGGGCGATCACCGCGGCGGCGCCCAGCCAGTCCCCGAGCAGCGCGGCCGGTTGCGGCAGCCCCTCGTGGGTGGCTCGGCGAGCGCAGGCGTCGAGGACGCGGAGCGGGTCCGGCGGCACTTCCGCCCAGGTATGCACGGTATAAACGTGGCAGATCCGCACGACCCGGGTCCAGCCGGGGCCGAGCCGGAGACGGCCAAACTTACCGACTGGCGGCCCCAACGTGCTACCAGTGGACCTGTGACCATCAACGAAGAGAAAGTCCCAAAGTCTCCACCTGCCAAGGGTGGATCACCGACCAGCGGGATCAGCATGGGTGTGTTCATCCCTGCGCTCATCCTGATCGGCGCGGTCCTCGTCTGGGGGCTGGTGTTCACCGACTCCTTCCAGACGGTGGCCACGGCGGCCTTCGACTGGACCGTGGACAGCGTCGGCTGGGTGTACGTCCTCGCGGCGACCTCCTTCGTCGCGTTCGTCCTGTGGCTGGCGTTCAGCAAGTACGGCAACGTGCGCCTGGGCGGGGACGGCGAGAAGCCGACCTTCCGCACCACGAGCTGGATCTCCATGATGTTCGCGGCCGGCATGGGCATCGGCCTGATGTTCTACGGCGTGAGCGAGCCGCTAGCGCACTTCGTCGAGGATCCGCCGGGAACCAACGGCGGCGTGACCACCGCGATGGCCACCACGACCTTCCACTGGACCGGCCACGCCTGGGCCGTCTACGCGGTGGTCGGGCTCTCGCTGGCGCTGACCGCCTACCGCTACGGCGGCCGGCATCTCATCTCCAGCGCCTTCACCCCGCTCATCGGTCAGCGCCGCGCGGACGGCTGGCAGGGCAAGGTCCTGGACGTCCTGGCGATCTTCGCGACCGTGTTCGGTACGGCGGCCTCGCTCGGCCTCGGCGCGCTGCAGATCCAGGCCGGACTGCAGCAGACCGGAAGCATCACCGGCGAGAGCATCGCGGTGGTGATCGGCATCATCGTCGTGTTGGGCCTGTGCTTCGTCGCCTCGGCGGTCAGTGGCGTCGAGCGGGGCATCCAGCTGCTGTCGAACATCAACATGATCCTCGCGATCCTGATGGTGATCTTCGTGCTGGTGTTCTCCGGCGCGGCCGTGTTCATGCTCGACCTGATCCCCACCTCGGTCGGCGCGTACATCGACACCTTCTTCGCCATGTCCGCGCGCACCGGCGCGAGTGACAACGGCACGGCCGGCCCGTGGCTGTCGGGCTGGACGGTCTTCTACTGGGCCTGGTGGATCTCCTGGTCGCCCTTCGTGGGCATGTTCCTGGCCCGCATCTCGCGCGGCCGTACGATCCGTGAGTTCGTCGTAGGCGTGCTGGTCGTGCCGAGCGTGCTGAGCATCGTATGGTTCTCGGTTCTGGGCGGCGCCGCGCTGGACCTGGAGCTCAAGGGGGAGAGCATCTACGGCGACGGTGACGCGACCGTCCAGCTGTTCTCGCTGTTCGAGCACCTGCCGCTCACCGGGCTGCTGTCGTTCCTGGCCATGGCGCTGGTGGCGATCTTCTTCATCACCGGCGCGGACTCGGCGTCCATCATCATGGCGTCGATGTCGGAGTTCGGTGCCGAGGAGCCCAAGCGTGGGGTCGTGGTGCTGTGGGGCGTCCTCACGGCCGGTGTGGCGGTCCTGATGCTGCTGCCGGGCCTGAGCGAGGGCGAGCCCTCTCTGGCGCTGGACAGTCTGCAGAACCTCACGATCATCGCGGCGTCGCCGTTCGTGGTGGTCCTGGCGTTCATGTGCGTGTCCATGCTCAGGGGTCTGCAGTCGGACCCGTTCATCACCGAGAAGATCTACGCGATGCCGAAGAAGCAGCAGGACGAGATCATCGCGGCGCGGGAGGCCGCGGCGCACGGGGGTACCACCTCCTCGAAGGAGGAGGATCCGACCACCTAGTCTGTAGCCATGGCGAAGACAGTCCTCACCGCGGTCGCATGGCCGTACGCGAACGGCCCCCGGCACATCGGACACGTCTCGGGGTTCGGCGTACCGTCGGACGTCTTCTCCAGGTACCAGCGCATGGCCGGCAACGACGTGCTCATGGTCTCTGGCACCGACGAGCACGGCACCCCCCTCCTCGTCCAGGCGGAGAAGGAGGGGGTGCCGGTGCAGGCGTTGGCCGACCGGTACAACCGGGTGATCGTCGACGACCTGGCCGGGCTGGGCCTGAGCTACGACCTGTTCACCCGCACCACCACGCGGAACCACTACGCCGTGGTGCAGGAGTTGTTCAAGGGTCTGCACCGCAACGGCTACATGGTGGCCAAGACCACCACGGGCGCGGTGAGCCCGTCGACGGGCCGTACTCTGCCGGACCGCTACATCGAGGGCACCTGCCCGATCTGTGGCTACGACGGTGCGCGCGGCGACCAGTGCGACAACTGCGGTAACCAACTCGATCCGATCGACCTGAAGAACCCGGTCTCGAAGATCAACGGCGAGACGCCGAAGTTTATCGAGACCGAGCACTGGTTCCTCGACCTGCCCGCCCTGGCCGACGCGCTGGGGGACTGGCTCAAAGGGCGCAAGGACTGGCGGCCCAACGTCCTGAAGTTCTCGCTCAACCTGCTCGAGGACCTGCGCCCGCGCGCGATGAGCCGCGACATCGACTGGGGCATCCCGATTCCCGTCGAGGGCTGGCAGGACCGCGGTGACAAGAAGCTCTACGTCTGGTTCGACGCCGTGGTGGGCTACCTGTCGGCGTCAATCGAGTGGGCGTGGCGCTCCGGTGAGCCGGAGGCGTGGCGCCGATGGTGGACGGACCCGGACGCGGTCTCCCACTACTTCATGGGCAAGGACAACATCACCTTCCACTCCCAGATTTGGCCGGCCGAGCTGCTGGGCTACGACGGCCGTGGGGTCAAGGGTGGCGAGCCCGGCGGGCTGGGCGCGCTCAACCTGCCCACCGAGGTGGTCTCATCTGAGTTCCTCACCATGTCGGGCTCCAAGTTCTCCTCGTCGCGCGGCGTGGTGATCTACGTCCGGGACTTCCTGGCCGAGTTCGGTCCCGACGCCCTGCGCTACTTCATCGCCGTGGCCGGGCCGGAGAACCAGGACACCGACTTCACCTGGGACGAGTACGTGCGCCGCACCAACGCCGAGCTGGTGGGCGGCTGGGGCAACCTCGTCAACCGCACCGTGTCGATGGCGCACAAGAACTTCGGCGAGATCCCGCGACCGGGCACGCTGACCGACGTGGACGCCGAGCTGCTGCGCGAGGCCCGCTCCGCGTTCGACACCGTCGGCGGCCACCTCGACCAGTCACGCTTCAAGGCCGGCGTGACCGAGGCGATGCGCATCGTCGGCGCCGCCAACCGGTACATCGCCGCCACCGAGCCGTGGAAGCTGGCCAAGGAGCCCGACCAGCGCGAGCGGCTGGGCACCGTCCTGCACACCGCGCTGCAGGTCGTCTCCGACGCCAACACGTTGCTCACCCCGTTCATGCCGTCGGCCGCCCAGCGGATCCACGGCGCGATCGGCGGCGAGGGCATCTGGGCGGCCGCACCGCAGGTCCACGAGGTCACCGACGACATGCCCGTCGAGGTGGTGGGTTCGGGTGTGCCCGAGCCCGGCCACCGGTACCCGGTGATCATGGGCGACTACGCCTCCGAGCAGGCCCGGTGGGCCCGCAGCGAGATCGTGCCCGGCACCCCGCTGGCCAAGCCCTCCCCGTTGTTCGCCAAGGTCGACCCGGAGCTGGCCGAGACCGGCCCCGAGTGGGCCCCGATCCAGCGCGAGGACTGACCCGGAGTATGGGAAAGCGCAAGCCCCGCCCGACCCCCGTCCTGCCCGAGCCGCTGCCCGGACTCGTCGACGCCCACACGCACCTGTACTCGTGCGGGCACCGCACCGCCGACGAGGTCCGCGCCGCCGCCGACCGTGCCGCTCTGGCCGGCGTGGCCGCGCTCGTGACCGTCGGCGATGACCTGGCCGAGTCGGAGGCCGTGGTGGCCGCCGCCGAGGCCGACGAGCGGGTGTACGCGGCCGTGGCCGTGCACCCGACCCGTGCCCGCGAGGTCACTGACCCCGAGACCGGCCCGGCCGCGCGGGCCCGGCTGGCGGAGCTCGCCGCCCACCCGCGCGTGGTGGCGGTGGGGGAGACCGGCCTGGACCACTACTGGGTGGGGACGATGGACGGTTGCGCCGACCCGGCGGAGCAGGAGGAGTCGCTGCGCTGGCACGCCGGTCTCGCCGCCGAACTGGGCAAGTGCCTGATGATCCACAACCGCGAGGCCGACGACGACCTCATGCGCGTGCTGGCCGAGGTGGCCGGGTCCGGGTCGGGCGTCCCGAGCGTGATGCTCCACTGCTTCTCCTCGCCCCTGGACGTCGCCCGTGAGGCGCTGGACCGCGGCTACGTGCTGTCGTTCACCGGGAACGTGACCTTCAAGGCCAACGAGCACCTGCGCGAGGCAGCACGCCTGGCCCCGGCCGGGCAGATCCTGGTGGAGACCGACGCCCCCTACATGGCGCCCGAGCCGTTCCGCGGGGCCCGCAACGAGCCGGGACTGGTCGGCTACACCGCCCGTGCGATCGCCGAGGTCCGCGGGCAGACGCCCGAGGAATTCGTGGCCGAGGTCGCCGAGACCGCGCGGGGGATCTTCGGCCTGACGGTCTGACGCGGCACCGCCGGCCGACGCGGGCGACCGCCCGGCCCACCGGCCGCGGGGGGAGCGCCGTGAGTGGTGTGACTGGAGTGAACAGCGGTGCAATTGTAACGAAAAGTAATCGGCGGTCTTCGTCGTCGTCGCATGTCACGGGTATCACGTTGCCCGACGGTGACCGGATTCGTTACGCTACCGTGATGAACCGTGGACGCCGGATACGGGCGTTCGCGCGGTACGCGAGGAGAGATCTGACAAGTGGTTGACGACGCACGGACCGGCACCCCCACGGACACCGGCAACGGCACCCGCCGGGAGCCGAGGGGACTGCTCGCCCCCGTCACGCGGATCCACCGCTCGCGCTCCGCGCTGCTGCGGTGGTCGGTGGCCGGCATGCTCACCACCCTCGTGGTGGGCGGGGTCGCGGCGGTGGACCAGCGCACCCAGTACACGCTCGAGGTGGACGGCTCGACCGTCGAGCTCGTGACCTTCAAGTCCGACGTGCGCGCCGCGCTCGAGGAGGCCGGCTACTCGGTCGACGAGCGTGACGTGGTCTCTGCGCCCGAGCGGCTCGGCGACGGCGACACCGTGACCCTGCAGCGCGCCCGGCCCGTCACCGTTGAGGTCGACGGCGAGACCGAAGAGGTCTGGACCACGGCCACCACGGTCGCCGACCTCGTCGCCGAGCGCGGCGACGTGCCGCCCCGTAGCTACGTCAGCCCCCGTATCGACGCCGAGGTGCCGCTCGACGGTGCTTCCGTCTCGATCGTGACCCCGCGCGAGGTCATGCTGTCCGACCACGGCGGCCCGCACAGCTCGTTCAGTGCGCCCGGCGCGACCGTGGGCGAGTTCCTGGAGCGACTCGGCGTGAAGCTGGGTGCGCAGGACGTCGTGGAGCCCGCCCCCGAGACCCCGGTCGGCCCGGAGACCCGGGTGACGGTCACCCGCATCGCCACCGCCGAGGAGAAGGCGGTCGAGCCCTACGACGCGCCCGAGACGACCATCGAGGATCCCGAGGCGCTTGAGGGGGAGCGCACCGTCGCCGAGCCCGGCGTGCCCGGCGAGCGCGAGGTCACCTACACGGTCACCCGCGTCAACGGCGTCGAGACCGAGCGTCACCGCGGCGCCGAGACCGTCCTGACCGAGGCCACCCCGGCCGTCGTGAGCGTGGGCACCAAGCCCAAGCCGGCGGTCCCGCAGTCCTCGCAGGGCAGTACGTGGGACGCGATCGCACAGTGTGAGTCCGGTGGTAACTGGGCGACCAACACCGGCAACGGCTTCTCCGGCGGCCTCCAGTTCCACCCGCAGACCTGGACCGGCCACGGCGGCGGCCAGTACGCGCCCAGCGCCCACCTGGCCACGCGTGACCAGCAGATCGCGATCGCCGAGAAGGTCCGGGCCTCACAGGGCTGGGGCGCCTGGCCCGCCTGCACCTCGCGGCTGGGGCTCCGCTGAGCATCGTCGACCCGGGATCCCAGCCCGCGGGGACGGGGATCTCCGAGCAGTTCCGCGGGCAGGCCGAACCTCTCGGCCCCCAGGAGGTCCGCGCGCTCGCCGGCGAGCTGGGCATCAAGCCCACCAAGACCCTCGGGCAGAACTTCGTCCACGACGCCAACACCGTCCGGCGGATCGTCGTGGCCTCCGGCGTCGGGCGCGAGGACTCGGTCATCGAGGTGGGCCCCGGCCTGGGCTCGCTGACCCTGCCGCTGCTCGACGCCGCCGGCCGCGTGGTGGCCGTGGAGATCGACCCGGTCCTGGCCGAGCGGCTGCCGCGCACCGTCGCCGAGCGGGCCCCGCAGCGGGCCGGTGCGCTCACCGTCGTGGGCGCCGACGCGCTCGCGGTGACCGTCGCCGAGCTGGGTCAGCCCGCGCCCACCGCTCTCGTGGCGAACCTGCCCTACAACGTGTCCGTGCCCGTGCTGCTGCACCTGCTCGCCGAGGTGCCCACCCTGCGCACCGCGCTGGTGATGGTGCAGCTCGAGGTGGCCGATCGCCTGGCCGCCGCCCCGGGCTCGCGCGTGTACGGCGTGCCCAGCGTCAAGGCGGGCTTCTACGGCACCGTCCGCCGCACCGGCGTGGTGGGGCGCAACGTCTTCTGGCCCGTACCCAACGTCGAGTCCGGGCTGGTGCGGATCGACCGGTACGACGAGGCGCCGTGGGACATGAGCGACGAGCACCGCCGCCGGGTGTTCGCCGTGGCCGACGCCGCGTTCGCGCAGCGCCGTAAGACCCTTCGCGCGGCGCTGTCCGGCTGGGCCGGCTCGGGTGCGCTCGCGGAGGAGGCGCTGGTCGCCGCCGACGTCGACCCGAGGGCGCGCGGCGAGCAGCTCACCACCGCCGATTACGTGGCGATCTCCGAGGCCGCCCGGGAGTTGGGGATCGGACCGGGGCCCGGGCCCGCCTGACCGCGCACGTTCCTCCGCGCGATCGTCACCAGATCAGCGGCCGGCCCCGAGAGCTGGCGCGGTGGCCGCCACACCGCCCGCAGGCGGCGGTCCAGGTCCAGGCCGTCCACCTCGATCACCCGGAGCTCGCCCGAGCGCACCTGGTCGGACACGGCCAGCGAACTGAGGACGGCCGGCCCCACGCCCGCGAGGACGCTCGTCCGGACGGCGGCGGAACTCCCGGATTCCAGGAGCGGCGCGGCTCGCTCGTACTCCTGCAGCGCCAGATCCAGCGTGACGCGGGTGCCCGATCCCTGCTCGCGGACCACCAGCGGCGTGGCGGCCAACTCGCGCACGCTCACGGGCGTCCTTCTCCGCACCCACGGATGACCGGGCGGGACCACCACGACGAGTCGGTCCCGGGCGACGGTCGCGGAGTGCAGGCCGGCCGGGACCGTGGGTGTCTCGACGAATCCCACATCGCACGCCCCGCCGGAGACCTCGTCGAACACCACGGCGGAGTTGCGCACGTTCACGTGTAGGCCCACCTCGCCGTGCTCGCCGCGGAAGTCCCCCAGCCACAGTGGCATGAGGTGCTCGGCCACGGTCATGCTCGCGCTGACCGTGAGCTGGGCGGCCCGCTCGCTGTTCAGACTCTCCGCCACGTCGAGCAGCCCGGCCGCCCCCTCGAGGACCTGCCGGGCCCAGTGCGTGATCAGCCTCCCGTGCGGGGTGAGGGTCGCGCCCGACGGGCGGCGCTCGAGCAGGGGCGTCCCGAAACGGTGCTCGAGCTGCTTGATCATCCGGCTGGCGTTGGGCTGGGCCACACCGGCGGCGCGGGCGGCGGCGCTCAGACTGCCGTGGTCGTCGACACCGGTCAACAGCTCCAGGGCCACGAGGTCCGGCCACCATCTGGTCATGTCCGGATCATATGCCTCGCAGCGCTGGCATATCAGAATTATATGCCCCGATGCCGATTCCGCGGCTACCGGCAGATCTCTGCCCGACCGAGACTGGACGCCATGACCTCCCTGAGAACCGCGACCCGACCAGACCTGCCGGGGCTCGCGCTGTGCGGCCTCGGCACGGTCCTCGCGCTGGCGCTGGGGCGTCTGCTTCCCGCCGTGAGCCCGCTGCTCGTGGCGATCCTGCTCGGGGCCGTCCTGGTGAACCTCGGGCGCGTGACCCCGGGGTGTCGCCCGGGCCTGGCGGTGGCGTCGACCACGTTTCTCCGCGCCGGAATCGCCGTCCTCGGGTTGCAGGTGGCCCTCGGCGACATCCTCGGGCTGGGGTGGCCGGTCCTGGTCGTCGTGGTGTCGGTGGTGATCCTCGGGATCGCGGGGACGATGCTCGTCGGCGCGCTCCTCGGCCTGGGATGGACGCAGCGGGTGCTGATCGCCTGCGGGTTCTCGGTCTGCGGGGCGGCGGCCGTGGCGGCCGTCGACGGCGTGGTGGACGCCCGCGAGGAGGAGGTGGCCACCGCCGTGGCGCTCGTGGTGGTGTTCGGCACCCTCATGATCCCCGCCGTGCCGCTCGCCGCCGCGGCGCTGGGGATGCCCGAGGCCGCGGCCGGCGCGTGGGCCGGGGGGTCGATCCACGAGGTGGCCCAGGTGGTCGCGGCGGGCGGGGCGATCGGGGGATCGGCACTCGCGGTGGCGGTGACGGTCAAACTCGCGCGCGTCCTCCTGCTGGCCCCGGTCGTGACGGTGCTGGGGCTGCAGGCGCGCCGACGATCCGCCTCGGTTCCGGGCCTCCGGCGGCCCCCGCTCGTGCCGCTGTTCATCGTGGCGTTCCTCGCCTGCGTGCTCCTGCGGTCGTCGGGGCTGCTCGCGCCGGCGGTGCTCGACGGGGCCGGGGTGGCGCAGACGGTCCTGCTCACCGCCGCGATGTTCGCCCTCGGGACGGGCGTGCGGGTGGCCACCCTCCGCGAGGTCGGCGCGCGCCCGTTCGTCCTGGCCGCGGCGTCCACCGTCTGGGTGGCCGGGATCGCGTTGGTCGGGGTGCGGGTGGCGGGGGTCGCGGCCTGACCGTCGGTTCCGCGGTGGGCGACGTAGGCTGATGGGCATGCTCCGCGACGTCTCCACCCCCACCGGCCCGCGTGCCGTGACCGCCGTCGCGCCGGCCAAGATCAACCTCCACCTGGCCGTGGGTGACGTGCGCGAGGACGGCTTCCACGAGCTGGTCACCGTGTACCGGGCCGTGGATCTGTGGGAGGAGGTCACGGTCGCGATCGAGGCCGCCGGACGCGACGACGACACCGCCGGTTCCGACGACGACGTCGCGATCACCGTGTCGGGGCCCGGGGCCGACCAGGTGCCCACGGACCGGACCAATCTCGCGGCCCGGGCGGTCGACCTGCTCCGTGAGGAGGCGGGTTCGGATGCCCGGATCGCCATCCGTATTCGCAAGGGCGTCCCCGTGGCCGGCGGAATGGCCGGCGGAAGCGCGGACGCGGCGGCCGCCCTGGTGGCCACCGACCGGCTGCTCGGTCTGGGACTGAACCGGGCGGAACTGGAGCAGCGCGGGGCCCGTCTCGGCAGTGACGTGCCGTTCTGCATCCGCGGCGGAACAGCGCTCGGCACCGGCCGGGGCGAGGAGCTCGCGACGCTGCTGCACGCCCGCGGCGAACAACACGTCGTCGTGGCACTGGCCGCCGGCGGGCTGTCCACCCCGGCGGTGTTCGGCGAGCTCGACCGGCTCCGCGCCGAGCGGGGGACCGCGGAGCAGGGCGACGGCCGCCGCGCCCTGCCCCGGGCGGGCGGCACCGAGCAGCTCGTGCAGGCCCTGGCCGGGAACGACCCCGCCGCGGTGGCCGCCCTGCTGGTCAACGACATGGAGCCCGCCGCCCTCTCACTCATGCCCGCGCTACGCCGCACCCTGCGCGCGGGCCAGGAGGCCGGAGCCCTGGGCGGAATGGTCTCCGGCTCCGGGCCGACCTGCCTGTTCTTCTGCGCCGACCGCGAGCACGCGATCGCCGTGGCGGCCGAGATCAGCGAATCCGGCGTCGCACGCGAGGTGCGCATCACCAGCGGCCCGGTCGGCGGCGCCCGCATCACGAGCGACGCCACCGGCGACCTCGACCTCGATCACGTCGGCGGCGCACCGTCCGCCGGCGACCCCACAGGAAAGTAGAGATGGCCCCCACCAACCTCATCAACATCGAGCAGGGTTCGATCTCCTTCGGCATCCGCCAGGTACTCGACAACGTCTCCCTGGGCGTCAACGCCGGTGACCGCATCGGCGTGGTGGGCCTCAACGGCGGCGGCAAGACGACCCTGCTGGAGATCCTCACCGGCGTCGCCGAGCCCGACTCCGGGCGCGTGTCCCGGGTGGGTGACCTGCGGATGGCGGTGGTCACCCAGCGCACGGAACTCGCGGCCGACACCGTGGGCGAGGCCGTGATCGGCGGACTCGGCCTGGCCACCCACGAGTGGGCCGGCGACGCCCGCGTGCGGTCGGTGCTCGACGGCATCGGCATCCACGACCTCGGCCTGGACACCCCTGTCGCGGACCTGTCCGGCGGCGAGCGGCGCCGGGTGTCGTTGGCGGCGGCCCTGGTGCAGGACCTCGATCTGCTGGTGCTGGACGAGCCCACCAACCATCTCGACGTGGAGGGCGTCCAGTGGTTGGCCGACCACCTGGTGCGGAGGTCGAGCGCACTCGTCGTCGTCACACACGATCGCTGGTTTCTCGACACGGTGGCCACCCACACCTGGGAGGTCGTCGACGGCCGCGTCGAGCAGTACGAGGGCGGATACAACGACTGGGTGTTCGCGCGCGCCGAGCGTGATCGCCAGGCCTCCGTCACCGAATCGCGCCGGCAGAACCTCGCGCGCAAGGAGCTCGCCTGGCTGCGCCGCGGCGCGCCCGCACGTACCTCCAAGCCGCGCTACCGCATCGAGGCCGCCGAGGCGTTGATCAAGGACGTGCCGCCGCCCCGCGATGCACTGCAGCTGTCGAGTTTTGCTGCGCGGCGGCTGGGCAAGGTCGTGATCGAACTCGAGGACGTCCGGCTCGACGCCCCCGACGGCCGTACGCTCGTCGACGATCTGACCTGGCGGCTAGCGCCGGGCGAGCGACTCGGACTGGTGGGCGTCAACGGTTCCGGCAAGACCACCCTGCTGCGGGCGCTCGCCGGCCAGGCGCCGCTGGCGGCCGGGCGACGCAAGGAGGGCAAGACCGTCCGGATCGGCTGGCTCAAGCAGGAGCTCGACGACCTGCCGCTCGACCAGCGGGTACTCCAGGCGATCGAGGACGTCGCCACGCGCGTGGCGTTCGGCGAGGATGAGCTGTCCGCCTCCCAGTTGGCCGAGCGGCTCGGTTTCTCGCCGGCGCGGCAGCGCACGCCCGTCGGTGACCTCTCCGGCGGCGAGCGGCGGCGGCTGCAGCTCACCCGCGTACTGATGGCCGAGCCGAACGTGCTGCTGCTGGACGAGCCCACCAACGACCTCGACATCGACACACTGCGGCAACTCGAGGACCTTCTCGACGGCTGGCCCGGGACGATGGTCGTGATCTCTCACGACCGCTACCTGATCGAGCGGATCTGCGACTCGGTGTGGGCGCTGTTCGGGGACGGCGGGCTCACCAATCTGCCGCGCGGGATCGACGAGTACCTCGAGCGTCGACGGGCCGCCGGGCTGGCGGGCGATTCCGGCAAGGTCTCGCGCGCGGCAGTGGCGGGTGCAGGCGTTGGCGCTGGTGTCGGCGCTGGCTCGGATGGCCGCTCCACGGCTGGGGCCGACGGGGCCGGGGCTGGTTCCGCTGGTTCCGCTGGCGTGGCTGGTTCCGCCGGTTCCGCCGGTTACGCTGGCGGCACGGGCACGGGCACGGGCGCGACGGTCGCCGATACGTCCGTACCTGCGGCTGCCGTACTCAGCTCCGGTGAGCAGCGCGAGCTGCAGAAGGAGATGAACAAGCTGGAGCGGCAGATGCAGAAGCTCGACAAGCGTGAATCTCAGCTGCACGACGCGATGGCCGCCGCAGCGGGGGAGGCGCTGGACACCGAGAAACTCGCCGACCTGGACCGCGAACTCAAGGACGTCGTCGCCGAGAAGGAGCAGCTCGAGGAGCGCTGGATGGGGATCGGCGAGCAACTCGAGGGGTGATCCGCTCGCGCGCGGTCCCCGCAGTCCCCGCCGCCCAGCCCGAGTACTGCGTTTTGTCTGCACCATTGCGGGGACTGTTGGCGCCAATGCGAAAATCTCTTCCGCCCGCCGCAGTGGTGCCAACAAAGTTCGCGGCTGCAGCGGTGCGGGGCGCTACCGACCGGGCCGGACGCTACTTTGGGCTGGGCCGTGCATGCGGGGCTGTGCTGGGCGGAGTAGGGCCGGGTTACGTTGCTTAGGTGCCTGTGGATGGTCGTCTGTTCTATCCACAATCGCGCGGTCGATCGTCTCGGCGGTGGTCGGTGAGGCTGAAGATGGACTGGTGAGCGCACCGAGTCGTGGAAAACCGTTGAATCGCGCAACTCTGTCGCGGCGCGATGCTCCCTTCCTCGGCAGTGACGCGATCGCGGCGGGGCGGCTCAGCCCGTACCAACTGCGCACTCGGTACAGGCGCTTGTTCCCGGATGTGTACGTCGTGTCGTCGTGCGTGGTGACGCCGGAGATTCTTGTGCGCGCGGCTGCGCTGTGGGCGCCCGAGGGTTCGGTGCTCGGCGGCGCGGGTGCGGCCCTGTTGCATCACGAGCGCTGGTACGCGCCGGAATCCGTCACGAAGACTACTGACATTTATTGTCCGGGCACGCCGCGAAGAGTCCCGGGCGTGAGGCTCCGCCGCTGGTCGCGCGCGTTTCCGAAAGGACACTTGGTGGAGAAGGAAGGGGTCCGATTCACGTCCGCGGCCAGAACCGCCGTCGATGTGGGGAGGTGGGAGGACGACGACGATATCGCCATCGCCAAG
Organism: Dietzia sp. NPDC055877; assembly: GCF_053615975.1. Lineage (NCBI taxonomy): Bacteria > Bacillati > Actinomycetota > Actinomycetes > Mycobacteriales > Dietziaceae > Dietzia > Dietzia sp. NPDC055877. The sequence continues at coordinate 437,024 of NZ_JBSHCV010000002.1, forward strand.
ATCGACGCCGTCTGCAACCGGGGCGGGATCACGGTGAACGCACTGGGACAGACGATTGACCAGATGAGCGGTCTGCACGGGGTAAACCGGATCCGATCGCTGCTCCGATGGTGCGACGAGCGGGCTGATTCTCCGCCGGAGACACGTCTACGGCTGATGTTGATCCGGGCCGGACTGCCGACGCCGACTCCGCAGCTAGTCATCCGCAACGAGTACGGCGAGAAGATCGCCAAAGCGGACCTCGGATACGAGAAGCAGAAGGTCGCGATCTTCTACGACAGCGAACTCCATCGTGAGAAGGGGAACTGGGAGTTCGACGCGTGGGCCAACGCCCAGATGGCAGAGCTCGGGTGGGAGAGGTTTCGCGTCACGGCGCAAATGATGCGCAGCCCGGGGATGCTGACGCGGCAGATCGGCTCGGCGGTAATGCGGGGAGATTGGTCTGGTTGAGGAAGGAAGTCGAGCAGTTGAAGGCCGCGGCCAGGGCCCTCAGAGCGTTGTGTTGGCATCACTGCGAAGCACCCGCCGCGTTCTCGCAGTAGTGGCATCAAGCGTCGCCGTGGTGTCGACAAAGGTGCGGGAGGGGCGGGTGGTGTGGGTGACGGTCAGTGCCGGGGCGCTGCCGCGCGAATAGCGGCGATGAGGGCATCCGGATCGGTGAGGTCGGGCAGAACCACGTGGGCGCCGGCCGAGTGGAGGTCGTCGGCGGAGACACGCCCCGTCGCCACGCCGATGCAGCGGGCACCCGCATCGAGTGCGCCGCGCACGTCGTGCACGTGATCGCCCACCACCACCGCCTGTGCAGGAGAGACGTCGATACCTCGCTCGCGGGCGGCGGCGACCGCGTCGAGGATCAGGTGGGCCCGGTCGCTGCGGTGATCGCCGAACGCCCCGAGCGAGGGATCGGGCAGACCGTCGAACCCGCAGACGCGCAGCTTGAGCAGCGCGGTCCGACGCATGTTGCCGGTCACGATGCCCTGGTGCACGAGAGGGTCCGCGGCCAGCGCGCGAACAGCGTCATGAGCGCCCGGCAGGGGACCACCTCCACCGTCGAGGAGGTCGTCGGCGAACGTCTCGCACCGCTCGGCCACGGCATCCATGACAGCGGGGACGAGACGGTCGGCGCCGGTCAGCTCGACACCACCGGTGAGCGTGGTGTCGGTGGGGCCGGTGTCGTCGTCGATATTCATGCCGTTGCGCACCAGCAGATCGGTGAGGATCGCACGGTCGGTACGTCCGGCGAACGAAGCGCCCATTACAGGTTCGCGGCCGAGCAGTTCGGCGAGGACCGGCGTGATCATGCGCGAACCGAAGCCGGCCGGGTCGAGGAGGGTGAGGTCGAGGTCCCAGAGTACGAGCACGGGCGCGGGCGCCGGTGGGGTCACGGGCGCGGCGGTGGGTGCCGGAGCGGCCGTAGGAGGGTCCGGCGTGGCCGGAGTCAGGGCCGGCGCGGCCGCAGCGCGGCGGAGCGCGGCGAGGTCCGCGTGCGTCATTCGAGCAGGCTCGCCACGAGCGGCCCCAGCCAGGTGCGGAGGAAGGTGCGCAGGTCGGCGTCGGAGCGGGTCTCGGGTGAGTCCAGGCACAGCACCGACCAGCCCATGTGGACGCCCACGTCGGAGAAGAAGTCCAGGTGCGGAACCAGTTGCGGGAACTGCTCGGTGGCGGGCACGAGCAGCGACCTGGCGTACCGCCGCGCACGTTCGGCCGCGCCCGGGTCGAAGATCGGGTTGGAGCCGCCGGCCAGGGTGAGGGTCCGCAGCAGGGGGTCGCCGAGGATATGCCCGCGGGTCACCACCAGGATCTCCACCAGCAGGTCCAGCGGGGTGGTGGCGGAACTCTGCAGGTCGGAAACGGCGCCGAAGAGCGAGGTGAGGCGCTCGGAAATGGCCTGCGAGACCAGCTCCTCCCGTGAGCCGAAGATCGAGTAGACGGTCTGGCGACTCACGCCCGCACGTTTGGCCACGGCCGCGATCGTGACGCCGTCGAAACCGGCATCACCTATCACCTCGCGGGTGGCGTCGAGTATGGGTTCGCGGGAGCGCACGAAGACAGTATCCCCCAGCAGGGGGCGAGTGTTCGCGTTCCCCCGCCCCGGGCCGACCTCAGACCACCGCCCCCACGTCGTGACGCACGATCCGATCCAGCGCCCGCTCGGCGATCGCGGCGATGGTCCACGACGGGTTGCAGGCCGCGGTGGTGCCGGGGATGAGCGCGCCGTCGACGACGTAGAGGCCGCGCTGGCCGAGCACCCGCCCCTCGAGGTCGCAGACGCTGTCCATCGCCGCGCCGCCGAGCGGGTGCCAGGTGGAGTTCAGCATCGTGTTGGTGTCGGTGAGATGTCCGGTCGGTCCGACGATCCGGCGTGCGGTCCGGTCGATGTGGCCGAACACGATGTCGTCGTCGCCCCCTCCCGGCCACCTGATCACGCCGCGGTCCTGCGCGGCGTCGTACACGATCCGACCGCGATCGGCGCTGACGCCGTAACCGACCATCATCGTGGAGTGGATCTCGGCGCCGACCGACGGGATGGACGCCTGGATGAGGGTGTGCGCGCTGCGCGGATCGTCCCAGTTGAGACTGCCGTAGACGACCGGCCCGCCCTGGACGGCGCCGAAACCGGCGGTGGGGTCGGACCACAGGTAGATGCGGTCGGCGTTGGTGCCCCAGCCGCTGCCGATCCCGTCCGGCAGGTCGGTGATCTCGCCCGTCGCGGCGGCGCGCGTGAGCAGTGTGCTCGTGCCCACCGACCCGGCCGACAGGATGAGCGTCGGCGCGCGGAGGGCGAGGGTGCGTAGCAGCCGGCCTGCGGTGTCGAGCACCTCCACGTCCAGTTCCCAGCGACCGTCGGGCAGCCGCCGCATGGCGCGCACGTCGTGTAGCGGCCGGACGTCGACGAGGCCCGTGGCCTCGGCCCGCGCGAGGTAGGTGACGTCGACGGAGTGCTTGCCGCCGTTGTTGACGCCGAGCGAGCCGTCGCCGTTGGTGTAGGCGGGTTTCATCTCGCCGCGCAGCTCGGCCAGCGCGTAGTCCCAGTCGATGGGCATGGGGATCTTGCGCAGCGGCAGGCCGGCCTCGCGGACGCGCCGGGCGAAGGCGCGCGCGACGGCGTAGGTGGGCGAGGCGATCAGCTCGTCGGGGGCCTCGGCCAGCCGCAACATGCGGGCGACGCGCGGGTAGTACTCGCGGTCGAGCTCGCGCCAGTCGAGGCCGGAGGGGAACCAGGTGTGGAAGAGCTCCGCGGTGGGTTGGAGCGCCATGCCCTGGTAGATGAGGGAGCCGCCGCCGACGCCGGTGGCGCAGACAGAGGTCATGTTCTCGCCGACGGAGGCGTCGAGGAGGCCGGTGTAGCGCGGGAGGTCGACGGGGCGGCCGAAGACCTCGGGGGAGGAGCGGAACCACAGGGCGCGCTCGTCGGGGGCCGTGGCGTCGGGGAAGGTGGTGGCGTCCGGTCCGGTGGGCCAGCGGCGGCCCCGTTCGACGACGACGACGGGCACTCCCGCCTCCGCGAGTCGTAATGCGGAGATCCCGCCTCCGAAGCCGCTGCCCACGACCAGGACGCGATGGTCTTCGATCGCGTGGGGAATCCGGGCGGCCGGGCGGGCGGCCTCCGGGCCGGCGGACCCGGGGGCCGGTGCGGCGCCGGCGGGCCCGGTGGGCTGTGCTCCGGCGGGATGCGCGGTGAGTGCGGCGAGGCCGGCGGCGGTGACGGCGCCGAGGAAGCCCCGGCGGGAGAGGTGGTGCATCGAATCCTCGTCTCGGGCGGTGGGTGACAGCCGTCACCGCGCGCAAAGTTAGACAGTCGTCGCGGATACCGTCAAGTTCTTCGTGTGGGGTCGACGAGGCGCTGAGGCCCCGTAGGATCGGCCCATGAGCAGCGGGAAGAGCGGCGACAAGAAGTCCGGCGCGAAGAAGTCCTCGTCCGGCAGCGGCACGAAGAGTGCCAGGACGGGCACCAGCACGAAGAGCGCCAAGGCGGGCGGCGGCGCGAACGGTGACTCCAGAGAGCTGCTGCCCAGTGGGCTCCAGAGGCTCCCCAAGAAGGAGTACGAGAAAGAGCTCAAGCGGCTCCAGGCCGAGCTCGTGGAGATGCAGGCGTGGCTCCGGGAGACCGGGAACCGTCTGGTGGTGGTGTTCGAGGGGCGCGACGCCGCGGGCAAAGGATCGGCGATCAAGCGGCTCACGCAGTACCTCAACCCCCGCCACGCCCGCGTTGTCGCGCTGCCCGTACCGACGGAGGTGCAGCGGACGCAGTGGTATTTCCAGCGCTACATCGAGCACCTGCCGGCCGCCGGGGAGATCGTGATCTTCGACCGCTCCTGGTATAACCGGGCCGGCGTGGAGCGCGTGATGGGGTTCTGCACCACCGACGAGTACCGCCGCTTCCTGCACCAGGCGCCGATCTTCGAGCGGCTGCTCGTGGAGGACGGGATCATGCTGCGCAAGTACTGGTTCTCCGTCTCGGACTCCGAGCAGGAGCGTCGCTTCCGGGACCGGAACAAGGACCCGATGCGGCGGTGGAAGCTCTCTCCCATGGATCTGGAGTCCATCAACCGGTGGGAGGACTACAGCCGGGCCAAGGACGCGATGTTCGTCCACACCGATATCCCCGAGGCGCCCTGGTACACGGTCGAGTCGGAGGACAAGAAGCGGTCGCGGATCAACGTGATCTCGCACCTGCTCTCGACCATTCCGTGGGAGAAGCTCGAGCCGCCGAAACTGGAGATCCCGGAGCGGCCCGAGGAGACCGACTACGTGCGGCCACCGCGCGAGGAGTTCCGCTACGTGCCGGATGTGGCCTCGCAGCTGCTCGACGACTGACCCCGGGCTGCTCCCGGACGCCCGGGCGGGGGCGATGAGCTAGGAATTCCTAGTATCTCCGCGCCGGGTCGCGGCGGGCCTGTCAGACTGGGGCCATGAGCGAATTCGTCATCACCCGGCGCGAAGGCCGGATGCAGCACATCGTCCTGGACCGCCCCAAGGCCCTGAACTCGCTGGACCTGCCTATGTGCCAGGCCCTGCACTCGGCGTTGGACGAGGTCTCTGGGGATACGGCCGTCGAGGCCGTGGTGGTCTCCAGCACCTCGGAGAAGGCGTTCTGTGCCGGCGGCGACATCCGCGCTCTGCGCGACGCGGCGGCGGCCGGCGACCACGAGACGAACCGGACGTTCTTCTCAGAGGAGTACGCGATGAACCTCGCGTACCACACCAACCCGGCTCCGACCGTGGCCGTGATCCACGGCGTCGCGATGGGCGGCGGGCTCGGCATCTCCATCAACGGCTCGCACCGGGTCGTGACCAAGAAGGTCATGATGGCCATGCCGGAGACCGCGATCGGCTTCATCCCGGATGTCGGCGCGAGTCACTTCCTGCCGCGCCTGTGCGGCGGCGGGGAACGCGGGCTCGCGGTGGCGATCTACCTCGGCACGACGGGCGTGCGTCTGAACTCAGCCGACGCCCTCTACACCGGACTCGGCACCCACCTGATCGACAACGACGACCAGGAGGCGTTCATCGCCGCGATCGGCACCGACGGTCTCGACGCGGCGCTCGAGCGTTTCGCCCGTGATCGGTCCGAGGCGGGAGAATCTGCCGTGGAGACCCACATCGACCGCATCGTCGATGTCTTCTCTCGCAGCACCGCGCAGGAGATGGTGGCCGCGCTGCAGGCCGGCGAGCAGGACGAGTGGGCCACCGCGACGCTGGAGATGTTCCGCTCGCACTGCCCGACGTCGGTCATCGCGACCATCGAGCTGCTGCGTGCCGGGGCCGGGGCCGCGGACCTGCGGGAGTGCCTGGACAACGAGCTCGCGCTCGGCGCCTGGATCACCGCCCGCCCCGACTTCGTCGAGGGCGTGCGTGCCGTGGTGATCGACAAGGATCGCACCCCGTCGTGGGACCCGGCCGATCTCGACTCGGTCGACGTCGACGCGATCCGCTCCGCGCTCGCCGGAGCCTGACCCGGACCTCGCGTTCCGCGGCGTCTCGCGACTGCTCCCGCGGCCGGACATCCGGCCGCGGGGCGGGGTTCCGCGCCGCGGGGGATCGCGGTGCGCCACCGCGTAATGTCGTTGCGCGTAGGGCGATCGTGGTGGCAGGGCCGAGGAGGACGTATGTCAGAAATCGCTGGTCACGACGCAGACGCGTCGTCGGCCGACTCAGAGGAAAGTGGATCCGTAGCTGCGGCGACGAGTGAGGAGGCGCACTCCGACGAGGCCGTGAGCGAGATCGCTGCCCCGGACGAGGAGTCCAAGGGCTGGGGAATCGCGGCCGTCACCGTCGTGTCACTGGCTGCGGCGTTCATCGTGCTGTGGGGCATCTCCGAGCACTCGCACATGGTGATGCCGGCGTTCCTCGCACTCAACCTCGTGATCGCCGCGCAGCCACTGCAGTCTCTGCTCGAACGGGTCGGCGTGCCGCGCTGGGGTGGGATGATCATCGTCCTACTGGTCCTGTATCTCCTGCTCATCGCCCTCGTGGGCATGCTCGTGTGGGCGCTCTGGATCGCCGCGGAGGAGATCCCGCAGTATCAGGACAAGTTCTACGAGATGTACCGACAGTCCATCGAGTTCCTCGGCCGGTTCGGGCTGAGTCAGGACCAGGTTTCCGAGGCCTTGAGCGGGGTGTCGCCGACCACCGTGATCGGTGCCCTGCAGAACGTCGCGGGCCAGGTGTCCTCGGCCGGGGGCCAGCTCACCATCCTGGTGATCGCGCTGACCTTCCTCGTCTTTGACATCCCCGGGGTCTCGCGGCGCCGGGCCACCATCGCCCGCCTCCGGCCCCGCCTGGCCGACGCACTCGACTCGTTCGGCGACGGCCTCAAGTCGTACTGGATCGTGGCCACCGCATTCGGTCTCATCGTGGCCTTCATGGACGTGGTCGCGCTCTGGATCCTCGGCGTCCCGCTGGCCCTGGTGTGGGGCGTGCTGGCGTTCGTCACCAACTACATCCCCAACATCGGCTTCGTGCTGGGTCTCGTTCCGCCCGCGCTGTTCGCCCTGCTCACCGGCGGCGTCGGGGACGCCATCTGGGTGGTTGCCATCTACAGCGTGATCAACCTGGTGATGCAGAGCTTCATCCAGCCCAAGTTCACCGGCGACGCGGTGGGCCTGACCCCGACGGTCACGTTCCTGTCGCTGGTGTTCTGGGCGGCCGTCGCCGGCCCCCTCGGCGCGATCCTGGCCGTCCCGCTCACCCTGGCGTTCAAGGCGTTCCTGGTGGATGCCGACCCGCGCATGGCGTGGCTGTCCACCTTCCTCACCACTCCGGACGCCGACTCCAAGCGCGGCAGACTCCGGGCACGGAAACTGACCGCCGCCGCGCGCTGAGAGCCACAGGGCCCGCCCGCCATTCGGAGAGGCCTCAGTCCTCGACGCGGGTGAAGGTGCCCATGCCGTCGCCGTCGAGGAGGTCGACGGCCATCGTCTCGCCGTCGAAGGTGACGCTGCCGCGTGAGCCGCGCGGCCAGGTCTCGCCCTCGGGGCTGATCGCGAACGTGGCCCCGTCCCAGTGCTCGAGCCGCCAGGACTGCCGGTCGGGTCCCACCGTCAGCACCAGGGCGGGGCCGGTGTCCGCGGCCGCGCCGGTGTCCGTGGACCCGGCGACGCTGTCGTCGTCCTCCCGGCCGTCTTCGGTCGCGTCGCTCGACCCGCGCGCCTCGCGCACCTCGACGTCACCGAAGTAGGCGTTGCGGTAGACACCCAGCAGGTCTTCCACGGGTGGGGCGGCGGCGGGCGATTCCGGGCGCCGGGCCGAGACCAGGTCGCCGATCCCGACCCGGAGCGGGGCGAACTCGGTGGCGAACAGCTCGCCCCACGGTTGCGCGGGGTCGCCGTACTGGGCGTAGTCGGCGAACCGGGCGTTGATCGTCTCCGGAACCCCGATCGGCGCGGCGTTGGTGAGTGTGACGATCCCCAGGTCGAGGTCGGGCATCATGAGCATCGCCGTGGCCGCGCCCTGCGTGAAGGCGCCCGAGTGGCTCCACTGCACGCGGCCGGATGAGCTGGTCCCGATGTCGAAGCCGTAGCCGTAACCGCCCGTGCGGTCGGCGCCCGACTGCGGCGGCGAGGACACGACCTGCGGGGTCAGCGCCTGCCGCAGCGCTTCCGGGGGGACCACCTGCTGGCCGGCGGGCCCGGCGCCGTCGGCGAGCACCATCGTCATCCACCTGGCCATGTCTGCAGCGGTCGAGCTCAGCCCGCCCGCGGGCGCCTGCGCGTCCGGGTCGCGCGCGGGATCGGCGGGGACCCACCCGGCCTCGGACCCCGGCAGGGAATCTGGTTCAGACCCGGACCCGGAGTCATTCCCGGCCTCGCCCGAGCCGGTGTCGGAGTCGGTGGCCCGCACGTGCCCCACGGCGCGATTGCCGCGATCGCCGAGCTCCTCGTGCGAGTACGAGGACTCGCTCATCCCGAGCGGCTCGAAGATGAGCTCGCGACCGAGCTCGTCCCACGGGGCCCCCGCGGCCGTCGCGACCGCCTGCGCGCCCGCCGTGAGGCCGAAATCGGTGTACGCGTACGAGGTTCGGAACTGCTCGAGCGGCAGGTGCCGCAGCCCGTGCAGGATCGCCGGCCTGTCGTACCCCAGATCCTCCAGGTCACCGCCCGCCTGTTCCGGCAGCCCGGAGCGGTGCGCGAACATATCGCCCACGGTGACCTGCTCCGACGCCCGCGGGTCCGAGAGTGCGAACCACGGCAGGTACTCGCGGACCGGCGTGTCCCAGCCGACCTCGCCGCGGGCACTCTCGGCCGCCACGACGGTCGCGCTGACCGGCGCGGAGATCGACGCCATGGGGAACACGGTCTGCGCGTCCACGGCCTCGCCGGTCTCGGTGCTCCGCACCCCGAACCCCTCGGCCAGCACCACCTCGCCGCCGTGGACCACAGCCACCGAGGCGCCGGGAACCCCCGACTTCTCGAGCTCCTCCTCGACGATGTCGGTGACCTTGCCGATCGCGTACTCGATACGGTCCTCGCCCACCTCGAGCCCGGAGTAGGCGGCCGGACTCTGTCCCGGTTCGGGCTTGGGGAGCGGCGCTCCACACGCGGCGACGGTGGTGAGGACGAGGCCCCCGGCGGTCAGTGACCACATCCGGCGGCGGACGGCGACGCGACCCGATTCCCGGCCACGCGGAGTGGTGGGCAGAGAGGCGCGGAGAGGCGCGATCCGCCCGGCTCGCGGGGCCCGTGACGGGGGAGTGAGCATGTGCCCAGGTTAGTGCTCGGAACCGCCGGATGCGCCGAGGGACATCGGGCGGCTACAGCGAGGCCCGCGGTCACGCGTCCTCCTCAATCCGGACGCGGATCTTGTCCGGGAGCGAGACCTCGGGGAACGGGGTGTCCGCGGCGACTCGCGGCTCCGTCCGCGAGACGCGGATGACGATCAGTGCGGTGAGGGCCACCGCGAGGACCACGAGGACGACGACGAGATCGGGGATCGCGCCGGCCCACCCGAGGACCGCTCCCTCGAGTTCGGCCTGGGCGCCGGCGCCGAGCAGTCCGGTGAGCTCGGTGGTGCCCGCGGTCACCAACAGCAGGACGCCCACGCCGATGGTGAGGACTCCGCCGATGATGCCGGTCCACGTGTTGCTCCAGGGCCCGATCGAGACCTCACGGGGCCGGATCAGCCGTTTGATCGCGGGGAAGCGCCCCCACACGAGGGACAGCAGGAGCAGAGGCAGGGCCATGCCGGCGGCGAAGACCAGCACGATGACCCCGCCGGACAGTGCGGTCCCGGAGACGGCGGCCACCGTGAGGACGGCGCCGAGCAGCGGTCCCGCGCACACACCCGCCAGCCCGTAGACGGTGCCGAGGGCGTACACGGCCGTGATGGAGGTGCCCTGCGTGTTGGTCCCACGGCCCCGGAAGGGGAGCGGCACGTTGAGCAGCATGAGTACGCCGAGAACGATCACGATGACCGAGGCGACGGTGACGAACGTGAAGCGGTGCTGGTTGACGAACGCGCCCAGTGTCCCGGCCAGGACGCCGAGGGGGACGAGGCTGGTGGCCAGGCCCAGGTAGAAGACGCCGGTCCGGGCGAGCAGCTCGCGGGGGCTCGCGAAAGCGTACGAGAAGAACGCGGGCAGGAGCATCGCCGAGCAGGGGCTCAGCAGGGTGAGGACGCCACCGAGGAAGGCGCCGGTCAGTCCGATGTCCATGTCGGCGTCACTCCGCCGCGGCGAGTGACTCGTCGAGGTACTCGCGGAACGTCGTGAGGGGTTGCGCGCCGGACAGTGCGGTCTCGCCTGCCACGAAGAACGGGACGGCGGTCACCCCGAGCTGCTGCGATTCGAGGGTCGCGGCCTCGGTCTGCTTCCGGATCTCCGGGTCGTCGAGCGCTGCGGTGAACCGGTCCATGTCCGGCATCCCCACCTGTTCGGCGAAGGCGATGAGCTCCTCGCGGGGCAGATCCGGGTGACCCTTCTCGGGCGCGGCGTCGAAGACGGCCGTGAGGTACTCGACGTACTTGTCCTGGTCGGCCGCCGCCTGCGCGGCGACCGACGCGAACTCCGATTCCTCGCCGAAGTAGGCGACGTCGGTGAACTCGATGCGCACCTTCCCGGTGTCGACGTACTCCGCGATGAGGGTCGGCAGCGTGTCGCGGCTGAACGACGCGCAGAAGGGGCATCGCAGGTCCACCCATTCGGTGAGCACGACCGGCGCGTCGATGTCGCCGATCGCCTTGGGGTCGTCGGCATCGCGCCTGACGAACATCATGTCCCCGCCGCCGCTCGCGTTCGCCTCAGCGTTCGTCTCGTCTGAGGCCTCTCCCGCAGTGGTGGTCGAGGTGGGGGATTGGCCGGGCAGCATCTGGGCAACCACCACGATGCCGAGGAAGGCGACGACCGCCCCCAACACGATGTTCCAGATCCGGGAGCGTCGGTACTTCGCCTCCAGTGTGTGGCGTGAGACGGGAGCGTTCACTGCGGGCCCTTCTGTCGGGGGTCGGTTCTGCGGAGGTTCCGGAGGCTGCGGTGCCGTCGCACCGGGTCGCGTCCGGGCGAACCGGTAACGACTATGGCACATAGTCGACTATTGCGGTTAGTCGACTCGTGGCATGATCGTCCCCATGCAGTTCTCGAAGCCCGCGGGCCCGGTGGAGAAGATCAGGCGGCACGTCGCGACATGGCCGCGATCGGTATCGCTCGCGGCCGAGGGGCTCCGCACGCTCACCCGTCGGCAGTGGGTGGTCGCAGCAGCGGTCTCGATCGGCTTCGGGGTGCTGCTCGGCCTGGCCACGGTCCTCATCCCCAACTCGCTGTTCACCCGCGACATCCCCGCGGTGTGGTGGAACTACCCCGTCTGGATCGTCACATCGATGCTCGCCGGCCTGCTCTTCGCGACCTACGTCCGCGACGGCGCCGGGGAAGCGGGCGCCTCCGCCAGCGGGGCCGGGGGTGACGACGACGAGGCCAGGCGCACGAGCAGGGCCGGCATGGCCGGGGCGTTCCTCGCGTGGTTCGCGGTCGGGTGTCCGGTCTGCAACAAGTTCGCCCTCCTCGCGCTCGGCTACTCGGGCGCCATCACGTGGTTCGCTCCGTTCCAGCCCGTCCTCGCGGTGCTGGCCCTCGTACTCACGGGCGTCGCGCTGATCGTCCGGTTACGTGGCCGGGTCCTGTGCGTACTACCGTCGGGCCGGGTGGAGGAGGTGAGCCGATGAGCAGTCGCGGCGAAGGGGCTCGAGGAGAGCGTGCATCCCGCCGGAGCGGCGGTCGAGAAGCGCCGTCCCGGCAGGACGAGGCGCCCCGCCTCGGCACGCTCGAGTCCCGGGTGATGGACATGTTGTGGGACGCCGGGCCGTCGACCATCCGCGGGCTCATCGACCGGCTCCCGGGCGAGCCCGCGTACACGACCATCGCCACGGTGCTCACTAATCTCTGCCGCAAGCAGCTCGTGTCCCCGCACAAGGAGGGCCGCTCCACGGTGTACGGGGCCACCGGCACGCGTGAGCAGCACGTGGCCTCGGTGATGTCCCACGCGCTCGGGAGCAGTCGTGACCGTGCCGCGTCGATTCTGCACTTCGCCGAGACCATCCCGGACGACGAGTTGGATCTGCTGCGGGAGTTCCTCGACCGCCGCGGTGGAGGTGCGTCGTGACCGGCATCCTGCTCCTGGTGTTCGTGCTGTGCCTCGGCCTCGCCGTGCCGGCTCTCGCCGGGCCGCGCGTGCTACGCCACGCGGCGCCCACGCTGATGCGGGTGCCCCGCCTGGCGGTCGCGCTGCTGTCCGGAGGCGTGGTCGCCTGGGTGCTGGCGGCCCTGTCCATCGCACCACTGCTCGCCTGGGTCGTCACCGGGCCGGACATCCTCCCCGGCGACGCCGCGGTCGTGTGCAGCCAGTGTCTGGCAGCCGCTGATCCCTTCGGGCTCGACCGGGTGGACACCGGCGTGCCTGTCGCCCTCCTGCTGGCCGTGCCGGTCGCGGTCTCGGTTTACCAGGCCTTCGCGATCGCGGGTGATCTCGTCCGTCGTCGCCGCCGTTCGAGCAGAACCGCGCGGGTCTTCCGGGACGGCGCGCGGCCGGTGGACCTGTACGGGCACCGGGTGCTCCTCGTGGGCGACGAGCACCCGTTCGCGCTCACGTTGCCCCGGCGGCACGGTGGCATCGTGGTCTCCACCAGCGCCGTCCGGATGCTGACCCCCGACGAACTGCGGGCGGTCCTCGCCCACGAGGCCGCGCACCTGCGCCAGCGGCACCACCTCATCTCGGCGGTCGTCACCACGCTCACCGGGCGACTGCACCGCGTTCCCCTGTTCGCCGCCGTGGAGGCGGCACTCGGCCACTACCTCGAGATCGCGGCCGACGACGCCGCCAGGCGCGAGGTCGGCACCACGGCGCTGGCCGGCGCGCTGTTGACCCTGGGACAGACCGGGCATCCGGGGGCGCATCGCCAGCAGATGCACGGCGCGCTGCACGCGCTCGGCCCCGACCGCATCCGGCACCTCGTCGAGCCGGGACGCGGCACGGCCGGGGTCGCGGCGGCCACCGCGAGTGTCTTCTGCCTGACCGCGCTGGCCCTGCTCGCCGCCGTGGTCCACGTCCCCTACGCGCTCGCGGTGCTCACCGGGTGTATCTAGGCAGCAGATGCCGCGGGCGTTGTTCGTCGCGTTCTAGCTGTGATGTCCAGGGAGGTTGTCCCGACTCGGGTTGGTGAGTTCGGCTGACAGGTGAAGGCCTCCGGTTGTGAAGTGGAGCTGTCTA